>NZ_JBFTSM010000004.1:0-355567 GCF_056400025.1 Rhizobium sp. 01L419 | reverse complement strand
CCGTCGGCATACTGGAAGACCTCCTTGTTGGAGATGTAGTCGAGGATGTCGTTGCCCTTGTTGTAGTGGATGCCGAGGCTCTGTTCCTGAATGAAGGCATTGTAGGAGATGGCGTCGACCTGCAGGCAGGCGGCAAGCGCGATCGGACCGAGCGGGCAATGCGGGGCGACTGCCACGTCATAGGCTTCGGCCATGGCGGCGATCTTGCGGCATTCGGTGATGCCGCCGGCATGCGACAGGTCCGGCTGGATGATGTCGACATAGCCGTCCGACAGGACCGACTTGAAGTCCCAGCGGGAATAGAGGCGTTCGCCGAGCGCGATCGGCGTCGAGCAATGGTTGGCGATTTCCTTCAGGGTCTCCCGGTGTTCGGAGAGTACCGGTTCCTCGATGAACATCAGCTTGTAGGGCTCGAGCTCCTTGGCGAGAACCTTGGCCATCGGCTTATGCACACGGCCGTGGAAATCGACGCCGATGCCGACATGCGGGCCGATTGCCTCGCGGATGGTGGCGATGGTCTCGACCGCCTTGTCGATCTTCTCGTTGCTATCGACAATCTGCATTTCCTCGCAGCCGTTGAGCTTGATGGCCTTGAAGCCACGGGCCACAACGTCCTTGGCGTTGCGGGCGACGTCGGAAGGGCGGTCGCCGCCGATCCAGGAGTAGACCTTGATGCGGTCGCGCACCTGGCCGCCGAGCAGCGAGTGGATCGGCTGGCCGAGCGCCTTGCCCTTGATGTCCCAGAGCGCCTGGTCGATGCCTGATATCGCCGACATGTGAATGGCACCGCCGCGATAGAAGCCGCCGCGATACATGACGGTCCAGTGGTCTTCGATCAGGAAGGGATCCTTGCCGACAAGGTAATCGGCGAGTTCGTGGACGGCGGCCTCGACGGTCAGTGCGCGGCCTTCGACAACCGGTTCGCCCCAGCCGACGATGCCCTCGTCGGTTTCGATCTTCAGAAACAGCCAGCGCGGCGGGACGATATAGGTGGTCAGTTTGGTGATCTTCATGGAAATCGTGCTTTCGTTTCGCTTCGTGTTCCGGTCGGTGGCCGAGGGCGCCGATATTTTCTGAGTTCGGTTATTTCGTCCTGCCGGCCGCGGTGAGGTCGCGTTTGGCGAGGTCGAGAATTCGGTTGACGCAATCGCGCGCCTCTTTCGCGTCGCGCAAGCGGAAGGACTCCACGACCTTGCCATGAAGGGCAATCGCTTCCCGGTGATCCGGCATGGCGAGGTTCGACGCGTGAAGTGCGAATTTCAGTGCGGCATGGATGGCGCCGGAGAGGCGATGGAAGACCTGGTTATGGCTCGCCTTGAGAAGCACGGTATGAAAGAGGAGATCCGCCTCGGTGAAGGCCTCCGGATCGTCGCACGCCGATTGCATGCGCTGCCAGGCTTCCTCAAGATCGGCGATCTCCTGGGCGCTCGCACGGCTTGCGGCATATTCGGCCGCTGCCGGTTCGATCGTGCGGCGCGCCTCCAGGATACTCGCCAGCAGGTCGAAGTCGCCGAGATGCGGCCCCATCCACTCCAGCACATCCTGGTCGAGGATGTTCCATTCGTCCTTGTCGCAGACGGTGGTGCCGATGCGCGGCTTGCCGCGTACAAGCCCCTTGGATTCCAGGACTTTCAGAGATTCTCGGATGACGGTGCGGCTGACGCCATGGAGGTCGCAGAGGTCGTTTTCGCGCGGCAGCAGCGTACCGGCGGGGTACCGGTTGGCGCAGATATCCACGGCAATCGCCGCCGTCACGTTACGGCGGACGCGCGGCCGGCGCTCGGGCGCTGCGTTTTTCTCATCGCGTCTTGCTGCGGGCTGCATCGGAAGGTTCCTCGTGGCCACGTCTTTTAAAGCAATCATCATACACAAGCAATCTTCTTGTATGATGATTGGCATTCAATCTGATGTCGTCTTCCGCGGATAGAGGACTATATTGCCGGTCGGAAGGGCAGAACGTCCTTCGCGGTGGAGCGGCGCAACGCTTCGAAAATCAGTTGAAACAGGAGGACGGCATGCAGATCAATCGCACAGGTTCGGCTCAGTGGTCGGGCGGTCTCAAGGACGGCAAGGGTCAGATCTCGACTCAGAGCGGTGCGCTGAGCAATTACCCCTATGGCTTCGCAAGCCGTTTCGAAGGCATTGCCGGCACAAACCCGGAAGAGCTTATCGGCGCTGCCCATGCAGGCTGCTTCACCATGGCCCTGTCGCTGATCCTCGGCGAAGCCGGCCTCAAGGCCGACCACATGGAAACATCTGCCAAGGTGACGCTTGAAAGTGTAGAGGGCGGTTTTGCCATCACCGCCATCCATCTGTCGCTGACCGGCAGCATTCCTGGCGCCGACCAGGCAAAGTTCGAAGAGCTCGCCAACATGGCCAAGGCCGGTTGCCCGGTGTCCAAGGCGCTTTCGGCCGTTCCGATCACGCTCGACGTCAAGCTCGCCTGATCCTTCCAGCGTTTCAATCGAATGCCGCAGCCTTCCGGGCTGCGGCATTTTTGTTTGCAGCGCAAAATCATTGACAAGTGAATGATGATATTTTACGACTGATGAAAATCAAAATTCGTCAGTCGTAAAAAGTCAGGCTTGAAACCATGATCGACATCGCGGAAACCACGCTGGACGTCACACGGCAGGAAAATGTCACCCGTATTCTGGATGCCGCAGAGCGGCTCTTTCGCCACTACGGCTATTCCAAGACGACGGTTGCGGATGTGGCTCGCGATCTCGGCATGTCGCCCGCCAATATCTATCGCTTCTTTGCTTCCAAGGTTGAGATCCACCAGGCGATCTGTGGACGCATGTTGGCCGCCAGCTACGAGCTTGCAGTCAATATCTGCCATCAGAACATCGGCGCTTCCGACCGGCTGCGCCAGTATGTGCGCAGCCAGTACCAGATGACGCTCGACACCATGCTCGACCAACAGAAGGTGCATGAGATGGTGATCGTTGCGATCGAACGCGACTGGCATGTCATCGAGAAGCACATCGACTCCATTCACGCACTGATTGCCGACGTCATCCGGGATGGCATCGCTGCCGGTGAATTCGCCGACCAGGACCCCGAGGTAGCCTCCCGCTGCTTCGGGGCGGCGACCATCAATCTCTGCCATCCGCAGATGGTGGCCCAATGTCTTGCCAAGACAAACCGGGCGGCCGTGGACGAACTGATCGAATTTTCGATCAGGGCATTGAAAAAATAAACGCGGCAAAAACCGTCAAGAAAACCCGAAACGATCAGGAGTGCGAAAGATGTTTTCGCTCAAGGCCTTCAGCAATCGCATGCCGTCCGTCATGAGCTTCGCGCTCCTTGGCGCGGTCGGTCTTGGCGTCGCAGGCTGCACGGAAGAAAAGGCAGAGGTCAGGCAAGTCATCCGGCCGGTCAAGGTGGTCGAGATCGCCAAGGCCGGCGATACCCGCACGCTCGACTATTCGGGATCCGTAAGGGCGCGCACGGAAATGAATCTCGGCTTCCGCGTCGCCGGCAAGATTACCGAGCGTCTCGTCGATATCGGTCAGCAGGTGAAGCCGGGTGACGTTCTCGCCCGGATCGACTCGACCGACTACCAGCTTGCGGTGAAGACTGCAGACGCCAATCTCGCCGCCGCCGAGAAGGCCGTCGAGACGGCCGACATCGCCAACCGCCGCGCCGAGCAGCTCTTCGACAAGAACGTCGCGCCGAAATCCCAGGTCGAACAGGCTTCGCTCAGCCATGACCAGGCGATTTCGAGCCGCGATGCTGCAGCGTCCGCGCTCGACCAGGCGAAGAACCAGGTGAGCTATACGGAACTCAAGGCGGACCATAGCGGTATCGTGACGACCATTAATGCCGATGTCGGACAGGTCGTGGGATCTGGCACGCCCGTCGTTGCCGTTGCCGTCGATGGCGAGAAGGAAGTGCAGATCGCCGTGCCGGAAAACGATATCGCCCAGTTCAAGCCCGGCAAGACCRTGAAGGCGAGCTTCTGGTCTGATGACAAGCTTGTACATGAGGGCACCGTTCGTGAGGTCGCGGGTAGCGCCGACCAGCAGTCTCGTACCTTCGCTGTGCGTGTCAGCCTGCCGAACGATCCGCGTGTGCTACTCGGCATGACCGCGACGATCGAAGCCGATGTCAGCAATACGAACACGTATGTTTCCATCCCGCTCAGCGCGCTGGCGCAGAAGGACGGCAAGAAGGTCGTCTGGACCGTCGATCGCGGAACGGCGACCGTGCACTCCCGCGGCATCGAAGTCGCCGATTTCACCGCCGACGGGGTTCGTGTCGCCAAGGGGCTCGATAGCGGCGATCTCGTCGTGGCCGCCGGTACACAATTCATGAGCGAAAATCTGAAGGTTAAACTTCCCGATCAGCAATCGGCTGCCGCCGAAACGGACGCAACCGTCCGCTGAACGGCTGATAGAGAGGGAACAGGATCATGGATGCCAACACCACTGAAAAGCGCCCCTTCAATCTTTCGCGCTGGGCGATCGGCCATCCGAGCATCGCGCGCTTCCTTTTCGGGCTGATCCTGATCACCGGCGTGCTCGGCCTGACGCGCATGGGCCAGAAGGAAGATCCGGACTTCACTTTCCGCGTCATGGTCGTCCAGGCGATTTGGCCGGGCGCTTCCCTTCAGGACATGGAAGACCAGGTCACCAACAAGATCGAGCGAAAGCTGCAGGAAACGCCGCATCTCGACTGGGTGAAGTCCTATACGCGTGCCGGCAGCACGATCATCACCGTGCAGGTGAAGGGTGATACGGATTCCGCCCAGGTCGCCGATGCCTTCTACCAGGTGCGCAAGAAGGTCGGCGATATCAACGGCGACCTGCCGCAGGGGTTGCTCGGCCCGTATTTCAACGACGAATTCGGCGATACTTTCATCACGCTGCATTCGATCAGCGGCGACGGCTATTCCTATCCTGAGCTGAAAAAGTACGCGATCCAGGCGCGTGACATGCTGCTGACGACGCCGGGTGTCGAAAAGGCCGTCATCATCGGCGACCAGCCGGAGAAGATCTATATCGACGTCTCCTCCAAGGCGCTCGCCGAGCGCGGCCTGACGATCCCTGACCTGCAGAACGCCATCAAGGGCCAGAATGCCGTCGATCCGGCCGGCAACGTCGATACGGGCTTGCGTTCGGTGCGCATTTCGGTTGAAGGCAACGTCCATAAGGTCGAGGATATCCGTGAACTCCGCCTGCGCTCCGGCAATCAGGTGACGCGCCTTGGCGATATCGCCACCGTCACCTCCGGCCTCGAAGACCCATATCAGCGCAAGTACCGCTATAACGGGCACGAGAGCGTGCAGGTCGGCGTCGTCATGGCCAGGGGCTTCAAGGTCACTGACGTCGGCAAGGACGTGGACGCGACCTACAAGCGGTTCGAGGATTCGCTGCCCTATGGCGTCTCTGTCGACCAGATCTCCAACCAGCCTGACGTCGTGACCGATGCGGTCAGCGAATTCATGCATGCGCTCGGCGAGGCTCTCGCCATCGTGCTCATCGTCTCGTTCCTGTCGATCGGCTGGCGTTCGGGTCTTGTCATCGCCATTGCCATTCCGCTGGTGTTGGCCGCGACCTTCGCCATCATGTACGAGCTTGGTATCGACCTGCAGCGCATTTCGCTCGGCGCACTCATCATCGCGCTCGGCCTGCTTGTGGACGATGCAATGATCGTCGTCGAATTGATGGAGCGAAAGCTCGAGGAAGGTCTCGTCAAGATCGACGCGGCGAGCTTCGCCTATTCCTCGACCGCTTTCCCGATGCTAACGGGTACGCTGATCACCACGGCCGGCTTCATTCCCGTCGGCTTTGCGGCATCGACGGCAGGCGAATATGTGCGCTCGCTCTTCTATGTCGTCGGCATCGCGCTGGTGACTTCCTGGTTCGTGGCTGTCTATTTCACGCCGTGGCTCGGCTACATGATCCTCAAGCAGCGCAAGCATGCCGGTGAACATCACGACGTGTTCGACACCCGCTTCTATCGCGGCCTGCGTCGCACGGTCGGCTGGGCGGTGCGCCATCGGGTCATCGTGCTTGCGCTGACGCTTGCCACTTTTGTCACCAGCCTGTGGAGCTTCCAGTTCATTCCGCAGAACTTCTTCCCGCAGTCCTCCCGTCCGGAAATCCTCGTCGATCTCTGGCTGCCCGAAGGCACGAGCATCAAGCAGGTGGAAGTCGAGGCCAAGGCGCTGGAAGCCAAGATGATGGACGATCCGGACAAGAAGTTCATCGCCACCTATATCGGCGAGGGCGCGCCGCGCTTCTTCCTGCCGCTCGACCAGCAGCTTAGCAACCCGAACTATGCACAACTCCTGATCATGGCCAATGACGAACCGGCGCGCGAGCGGCTGATCACCAAGCTCCGGACAATCCTCGCGGAAGATTTCCCCGACATCCGCGGCAAGGTTGACCGCCTCTTCCTCGGCCCGCCGACGGGCTGGCCGGTGCAGATGCGTGTCATGGGTCCCGATCGTACCGAAGTGCGCAGGATTGCCGACCAGGTGAAGGAACGCTTTACGAAAGATCCGATACTCGGCGCTGTCCACGACGACTGGCTGGAGCCGGTGCCGGCGATGAAGCTGGTCATCGACCAGGACCGTGCCCGCGCGCTCGGCGTCACCTCGCAGCGTGTCCGCCAGATGCTGCAGACCGCCATGTCCGGTGCGCCGCTCGACGACTTCCGCGACGGCGAGGAGACGG
The DNA here is from genome assembly GCF_056400025.1 of Rhizobium sp. 01L419. NCBI lineage: Bacteria > Pseudomonadati > Pseudomonadota > Alphaproteobacteria > Hyphomicrobiales > Rhizobiaceae > Rhizobium > Rhizobium sp. 01L419. Next base: position 348,881 of record NZ_JBFTSM010000004.1, on the reverse strand, counting down.
TCTCGATCGTCGCTCGCGAGCCGGATGCGAACCGTTCGCTGCTCTCGGCCGTCAATTCGGTCTATGTGCCGACGGATTTCGGCGGCTTCGTTCCTGTCTCGCAGATCGCCAAGGTCGTGCCATCAATGGAACAGGGCATCGAATGGCGGCGCGACCGCCTGCCGACAATATCGGTACGTGCGACCCTGCCTGACGATGTCCAGTCGAACGACGTGGTGACCAAGCTCTATAACGACATGCAGGATCTGCGCGACAGCCTGCCTGCCGGCTACAACATCGAGATCCAGGGCGGCGCGGAGGATTCGGCCGAAAGCCAGGCGTCGATTGCCGCCAAGGCGCCGATCATGCTCGTCGTCATCATGATCCTGCTGATGGCCCAGCTACAGCATTTCGGCAAGGCGATGCTGGTCTTTGCCACCGGCCCGCTCGGCATTATCGGCGCGGCCTCTGCCCTGCTGATTAGCGGCGCACCCTTCGGCTTCGTGGCCATCCTCGGTGTTATCGCGCTACTCGGTATCATCATCCGCAACTCGATTATCCTCGTCGACCAGATCGACCAGAACATCAAGGCGGGCATGCACAGGCATGAGGCGATCATCAGCGCGGCCGTGAACCGTTTCCGGCCGATCACGCTGACGGCGCTGACGGCCGTGCTGGCGCTGATCCCGATTTCGCGCGGTGTCTTCTGGGGTCCGCTTGCTTACGCCATGATGGGCGGCATCCTGGTCGCCACCGTTCTGACCATCCTCGTGCTGCCGGCCGGCTATGCCTTGTTCTTCGGCCGCGAGCCAAAGGCGAAGGATGCAGGAAATGCCAATGCCAACCAGGAAGAGGCGGATGAGGACATGCACCATCCGCCGGCATTGGCAGCCGAATGACAAAATGGCGCGGTTTCGACCGCGCCATTTTTGTTTCAGCCCGTCTTTCGTGCCTTCAAATTGTCAAGCCGTGAAAGCATGTGAGGAGAGGGTGACGCTAAACGGGAGTAAAGATCGCCCTATATAAGCTGGGGGGAGGACATGACTGTGGCAGATTACCATCTGGAAGCAAGCTGGAGCCCGGTCGAAGGAAGCTTTGGACGCCTCACCTTCACGCTCTTCAATCTTTCCACTCAACCGCTTTCCGGCTTTACGCTTGCCTATACCTCGCTTATCCGCGTGGCAGACAAGCATGTGGCCGAGGACGCCACACTCAAGCGCCGGGTTGCGAATTTCCATGAGTTTTCGCCGCCGTCGGGCCTCACCATCAAGCCGGGACGCAGCTGGCACTTCACCGTGGAAGGCCTGACGAACGGCCCGAAGCACGTGACGTCGGGTATCAAATCCGCCTATCTCACGCTTGCCGATGGCCGGCATGCGCCCGTCAGCTTCGGCGATCTGATGCTTGACGGTGCGGAGCGCGGTGAATTGCCGGAGCTTCTGCCGAAGGGTGAGGTGACAGAGCCCTTTTCGCTGCTGCCCTGGCCGTTGTTCCTGTCGTTGCGACCGGACGATATGCCGCCCGTTGCGCTTTATCCGGCAGCTGGCTCGAGCGTCAAGAATATCAAGGCCGTGGCGAAGGTGCTCGCTCTTTACCAGCGGCTCTTCCCGGCGGACAACGTGCCTTTCACGCTGCAGCCGGTTCAGGGAGGGCGGCAGATCCGCTTCAAGGGGGAATCCTCGATTATGGAGGCGGCCTATGAGCTACGCTTCACGGCACAGGAGATCATTCTTGGTACCGACGATGCGGCCGGGCTGCTCTACGGGCTGATCAGTCTTGCGCAACTGCTGCATGGCGCGCGCCACGATCCGGAAACCTTCCAGTTTCCTGTCTTCGGCACTATCGCCGATCAGCCCCGCTACGAATGGCGCGGCTGTCATCTCGATGTCAGCCGGCAGTTCTATCCGGTTGCGGATGTCGAACGGCTGATCGATATCCTTGCCTGGAACAAGCTCAATATTTTCCACTGGCATCTGACCGACGATGAAGCCTGGCGGCTGGAGATCAAGGCCTATCCTGGGCTTACGGAGATCGGCGCAAAGCGTGGGCCTGGCGAGGTTCTGGTGCCGCAGCTCGGCGACGGCGCAGAGCCGCGATCAGGATTTTATAGCCAGGATGATGTCCGCCGGATCGTTGCCCATGCAGGCGTGCTGCGTGTCGAAGTCGTGCCGGAGATCGATATACCCGGTCATAGCACTGCAACACTTCTCTCCCTGCCGCAGCTCGTCGACGGGCAGGAGAAACCGAACGGCTACCAGTCGGTGCAGGGCTATCCCAACAATGCGCTCAATCCTGCGGTCGAATTCACTTACGAATTCCTCGGCAAGGTGTTCGATGAAATGCTTCCGCTTTTTCCGTCCGACTATATCCATATCGGCGGGGATGAGGTGTCACACGGTTCCTGGTTGGCCTCGCCTGCCTGCACGGCGCTGATGGAGCGGGAGAAGCTTGCGGGCACAGCCGAGCTGCAGTCCTATTTCCTGCGGCGGATTAAGGCGATGCTTTCGGAGCGCGGCAAGAAGCTTGCCGGCTGGAACGAGGTTTCGCATGGCGGCGGCGTCGATCGCGAGGGCACGCTGCTGATGGCCTGGGAAAAGCCGGAGGTCGGCATCGAACTGGCGAGCGAAGGCTACGATATCGTCATGACGCCGGGGCAGGCCTATTATCTCGATATGGCACAGGCAGAAAGTTGGGGAGAGCCGGGTGCTAGCTGGGCCGGCTTCACGCCACCGGAAAAGACCTATGCCTATGAGGCCGAAGGCGAATTGCCGGAAGAGCTAAGAGGCCGGATGCGGGGCATCCAGGCCTGCATCTGGGGCGAGAATTTCGTCTCGCGCGCCTATTTCAACCGGCTGGTTTTCCCGCGGCTGCCGGCCGTCGCGGAAGCAGCCTGGACGCCTTGCCTGCGCAAGGACTGGCTGCGCTTTGCCGCGATCGTCCGGATGTGGCCGACGCTTTAGAGCTCTGCTTTCCCGCCATTCCGGACGCAAAACCGCTGCACACTTTAGCTGGAATTGCTTTAGGCCGCTTCAGCCTTCAGGCCCAGAAGTGCCGCGCCGATCAGACCCGGCTCGATACGGCATTCGCTGCGCACGACCAGCGGACGATCGAATTTCCGCAGGATGCGGGCGCGTACCGCTTGATCCAATTCCGCCAGAAGCGCTTCGACATTCGAGAGGCCTCCGCCAACTGGCACGATGGTTGCGCCTGTGATGTTGATGGCGAGCGCGAGCGGCGAAGCGACGAGATCGACATAGACGTCGATCGTGCGATTGGCCTTTTCTTCGCCGTTGCGCCAGTCGGTGATGATCTCCTCGCTGGAAAGGTCCAGGTCGTGCAGCGTCTGGTGCAGGCGTTCGAGACCGCGCGCGCCACCGACGGTATCGACGCAGCCCTTCTGGCCGCAGCCGCAGGCATAGGCGGGGATGGCGACCGGCGGAGTGCCGGCTTGCGATGCGATGATCGGGCCGTGCCCCCATTCACCGGCAAAACCACCCGATTCATTGATGAGCCGACCATCGGAGACGACACCGCCGCCGACGCCGGTGCCGAGGATGGCGCCGAAGACGATGCGGTGGCCTCGCCCGGCACCGAGTTCGGCTTCCGCCATGGCGAAACAATCGGCGTCGTTGGCAACCAGCACGGGCAGGCCGAGTTCGGCCTCCAGATCGGCGGCAAGGTTGCGGTCGTGAATGCAGGGAATGTTGGCGACGATCAGGCGCTGTGTATCGGGATCGACGACGCCGGCAATCGACAGCGCAATGCGCGAGGGTTGTTCGCCCGCCTCGGCTATGAAGCTCTTCAGCGTCTCGACGAAAGCCGGAAAATCATCCTTAGGGGTCAGGCGCCGGCCAAGCGGCACGATGTCGGATTCCGAACGCGCAATTCCGCCCTTGATGGCGGAGCCACCGATATCGAATGAAATAATCATCGCATGCCTGCCAATTGTCTGTTCTTGGCGTCTGCTCGCACTGTTGGCGGGGAATTACAAGGATTATTCGATAAATGAACTAAGCTCGATCGCTTGCATGATCTGATAATTTCCTCCGCCAAGGTCATCCTATTGGCATATTGCGCGAGCAGAGCTTTCCGCTATTCACCTACCGACGCCGGATTCATGACAATCGAAAATACCGAAACGCACAGAACCACCGCCCGCAGGCCGCGTCCGAAAGGCCGGCGGCTTTCCTCCATCCTTCGACAGATGGCGGCGGATCGAAGCCGCGAACGCGTGTCGATCGGCGACCTGTTCCAGACAATGGGTGATAGGGCGATCGGCGCACTGATGCTGATCTTCGCATTGCCGAATGCCTTTCCGACACCGCCCGGCACCTCCTCGCTGCTTGGCGCACCGCTGATTTTCCTTGCCGCACAGCTCACCTTCGGCTTGAAGCCGTGGCTGCCGAAGGCGATTGCGGCACGCTCCATGCGGCGGGAGGATTTCGAGACGATCGTCGGGCGCATTCATCCCTGGCTTGCCCGGGCGGAGCGTATGCTGCAGCCACGTCTGAGCATTTTTGTCGAGCCGCCGGCGGAATATCTGGCGGGCTTCTGCTGTCTGGTGCTGGCGATCGTTCTCGTGCTGCCGGTGCCGCTCGGCAACATCCTGCCGGCGATTGCGATTTCCCTCTTCGCCTTTGCCATTCTAGGCCGGGACGGGCTGTTTTCGCTCCTCGGCTTCATCATGACGGGCGTCTCGATCATCGTTGCTGCCGGGGTGATCTACGGTCTCGTCAAGGCAGCCATCTACATCGTCATGCAGTGGTTCGGATGAAGAACCGGCTGCTCATTTTTTCAACGCCCTCGACATTTGCCCGATTTTTGTTTTGATCTGACACCAGACAGACTCAAAGAAATTAATCGGCGGCGGCAATGGTAAAAAAATCGGAGACATCGGGACGGCTGGACGATGCGGCGCGCGCCGGCTGGCTCTATTATGTCGCCGGCCGCACCCAGGATGAAATCGCATCCGCCATGGGTATTTCGCGCCAGTCGGCGCAGCGGCTCGTCTCGCTTGCCGTGGCCGAGCGTCTGATCAAGGTGCGGCTCGACCATCCGATTGCCGCCTGCCTCGAACTCGGCAATCAGCTGCGAAAGAAATTCGGCCTCAAACATGTCGAGATCGTTCCAAGCGATCCAGGCTCCTCATCGACGACGGTCGGCATTGCGGAGGCGGCCGCTTCCGAAATCGAGCGCTGGCTGAAGCGCGCCGATCCGATCGTACTGGCTGTCGGCACCGGGCGAACGCTGAAGGCGGCCGTCGACCAGCTGCCGGCGATCGAATGTCCCAATCACCGCATCGTCTCGCTGACGGGCAATATTGCGCCCGACGGTTCGGCCGCCTACTACAACGTCATCTTCAGCATGGCCGATGCGGTGAAGGCGCGGCACTACCCGATGCCGCTGCCGGTTCTCGTCACCTCGTCAGAGGAACGGGAGCTTCTGCACGGCCAGCAGCTCGTGCGCTCGACGCTGGCGATCAGCGCACAGGCGGATGTGACCTTCGTCGGTATCGGCGAACTCGGCATCGACGGCCCGCTCTGCGTCGACGGCTTCCTCGAGAAAGACGAGATGATGGAACTGATGCGCGGCGGTGCTGTGGGTGAAATCTGCGGCTGGATTTTCGACGTCGACGGCAAGCTGCTCGACAACCCGATCAACGAGCGTGTCGCGTCGGCTCCGATCCCGCCGCGCGATTCGTCTGTCGTCATCGGAATCGCCAAGGGCAAGCGAAAGTTCAAGGCGATCAAAGCTGCCATCACAGGCCATCAGGTGAACGGTTTGATCACCGACGAAGAGACCGCCGAGTTTTTGCTCAATAGCTGAGCAAAAATATTACCGTTTTAAATCAATGTTATAAAGCGCTTGTTCGGCATCGCAGCAACGATTGCCAATTGACAAATTTTTCCTACTGATGAGTAATTGCCCATGAGCAAAGCGAATGCTCACTACTCATCTTCTGGGAGGAAGATATGACATTGAGAACTCTCCTGCTGGGCGCCTGCTCAGCACTGGCGTTTGCCGGCATGGCTTCGGCCGAGACGCTGACAATCGCGACCGTGAACAACGGCGACATGATCCGGATGCAGAAGCTGACGGATGACTTCAAGGCGAAGAATCCCGGCATCGACCTTGAATGGGTAACCCTCGAAGAAAACGTTCTGCGCCAGAAGGTCACGACCGACATCGCGACCAAGGGCGGCCAGTACGACGTCTTGACAATCGGAACCTATGAAGTTCCGATCTGGGCGAAGAAAGGCTGGCTCCTGCCGCTCGACAATCTCGGCGCCAACTATGACGTGGACGATCTGCTGCCGGCCATCCGCAGCGGCATCAGCCAGGACGGCAAGCTCTATGCAGCTCCGTTCTACGGCGAAAGCTCCATGGTCATGTACCGCAAGGATCTCTTCGACGCTGCTGGCCTGAAAATGCCCGACGCGCCGACCTGGGACTTCATCGCAGATGCCGCGAAGAAGGTCACCAACAAGGACAAGGAAATCTACGGCATCTGCTTGCGCGGCAAGGCCGGCTGGGGCGAAAACATGGCCTTCCTGACGGCCATGTCGAATTCCTTCGGCGCCCGCTGGTTCGATGAACAGTGGAAGCCGCAGTTCGATCAGCCCGAGTGGAAGGATACACTCAGCTTCTACGTCAACCTGATGAAGGATGCCGGCCCTCCCGGTGCTTCTTCCAACGGCTTCAACGAAAACCTGGCGCTCTTCCAGACCGGCAAGTGCGGCATGTGGATCGATGCAACGGTTGCTGCGTCCTTCGTTGCCGATCCGAAGCAGTCGCAGGTTGCCGACAAGGTCGGCTTTGCGCTGGCTCCGGACAAGGGCCTCGGCAAGCGCGGCAACTGGCTCTGGGCCTGGAACCTCGCCATCCCGGCAGGCTCGCAGAAGTCCGAAGCCGCCGAGAAGTTCATCTCCTGGGCAACGAGCAAGGATTACACCAACCTCGTCGCCGAGAAGGAAGGCTGGCTGAACGCACCTCCGGGCACGCGCAGCTCGCTCTATGCCAATGCCGACTACCAGAAGGCCGCTTCGTTTGCGAAGATGACGCTCGACAGCATCAACTCCGCCGATCCGACCAAGCCGACTGTCAAGCCGGTTCCCTATGTCGGCGTCCAGTTCGTGGCGATCCCGGAATTCCAGGGCATCGGCACGGCCGTCGGCCAGCAGTTCTCCGCAGCCCTTGCCGGCCAGATCTCGGTCGACCAAGCCCTGCAGAGTGCACAGCAGCTGACCACCCGCGAAATGACCAAGGCGGGCTACATCAAGTAATACCTCCTGAGAATGTACGGAATGTTTGACATTCCGCACCTCTGGGCCGCCGATTGCCCGAACTGCATCGGCGGCCTCTTTTTCAGAGCTGTCCTCAGCCACATCCGCTTCAGATCAGACCGGTGATTTGCCATGGCAACGTTTCACACTCGCTCCGCAGCACGCCTGATGATTGCACCCTCCGTGGTGCTGCTCTTTGCGTGGATGATCGTCCCGCTCGCGATGACGATTTACTTCTCCCTGCTGAACTACAATCTGCTCAACCCGGGCATGGAGAGTTTCGTCGGTCTCTTAAACTACGAATACTTCCTTACCGACCCGGCCTTTTTCGCCGCGCTCATCAATACGCTGGTGCTGGTTGCCGGTGTGCTTGTCATCACCGTTGTCGGCGGCATTCTCTTTGCACTCCTGCTCGATCAGCCGATTTACGGCCAGGGCATTGTACGCATCCTGGTCATTGCGCCCTTCTTCGTCATGCCGACAGTGGCCGCGCTCGTCTGGAAAAACATGTTCATGAACCCGGTCAACGGTCTCTTCGCCTATATGGCAAAGGCTGTCGGCCTGCAGCCGATCGACTGGCTGGCCAGCGTGCCGCTTTTCTCGGTCATCCTGATCGTTGCCTGGCAGTGGCTTCCCTTTGCCACGCTCATCATGCTCACCGCGCTTCAATCGCTTGACGAAGAGCAGAAGGAAGCCTCCGAGATGGACGGCGCCGGGCCGATTTCGAAGTTCATCTACATCATCCTGCCGCATATGGCCCGTGCCATCACCGTGGTAATCCTGATCCAGACGATCTTCCTGCTGTCGGTCTTCGCCGAAATCCTGGTCACCACCAACGGCGGCCCGGGCACGCAGAGCACCAACCTCACCTTTCTCGTCTATTCACAGGCGCTGCTGCAGTTCGATATTGGCGGGGCTTCGGCGGGCGGTATCGTGGCGGTCGTGCTTGCCAATATCGTTGCGATCTTCCTCGTCCGCCTCGTCGGCAAGAATCTGGAGGCTTGAGATGGCTAGAAAGGTCACCACCCAACGCAAGGTCATCATGACCGCGATCGCCTGGTCGCTCGGCATCCTGATCTTCTTCCCGATCCTTTGGACCTTCCTCACGAGCTTCAAGTCGGAGGCGGATGCCATCGCTTCGCCGCCGCAGTTCCTGTTCTTCCACTGGACGACCGAGAACTATGCTGAAGTGCAGAGCCGGTCCGACTATCTTACCCACTTCATGAATTCGGTGGTGATCTCCTTCGGCTCGACGCTGATCGGCCTCATCATCGCCATCCCGGCCGCCTGGGCCATGGCCTTTGCGCCGACCAAGCGGACGAAGGATGTGCTGATGTGGATGCTGTCGACCAAAATGATGCCGCCGGTCGGCGCGCTCATCCCGATATACCTGTTATTCCGCAATTTCGGCCTGCTCGATACACGCACCGGGCTGGTGATCGTGCTGACGCTGATCAACCTGCCGATCATCGTCTGGATGCTCTATACCTACTTCAAGGAAATCCCCGGCGAAATCCTGGAAGCCGCACGCATGGACGGAGCCTCGCTCGTCAAGGAAATCGTCTACGTGCTGACGCCGATGGCCGTGCCGGGCATTGCCTCGACCCTGCTGCTCAATATCATCCTCGCCTGGAACGAAGCCTTCTGGACGCTGAACCTGACGGCCTCCAAGGCGGCGCCGCTGACAGCCTTCATCGCTTCCTATTCGAGCCCGGAAGGCCTGTTCTATGCCAAGCTTTCGGCGGCTTCGACCATGGCGATCGCGCCGATCCTCATCCTCGGCTGGTTCAGCCAGAAACAACTCGTCCGCGGCCTGACCTTCGGCGCGGTGAAATAAGATCATAGGGAGAGAAACATGGGCAGCATTACCCTTCAAAAGGTTTCGAAGGTCTTCGGCGAAGCCAAGGTCATCCCTTCGATCGATCTCGACATCAGGGACGGCGAATTCGTCGTCTTCGTCGGTCCCTCCGGCTGCGGCAAGTCCACCTTGCTGCGCCTGATCGCGGGTCTCGAGGATGTCTCTGGCGGCAAGATCGTCATCGACGGCAAGGACGCGACCGAAAAGGCGCCGTCCGAACGCGGTCTGGCGATGGTCTTCCAGTCCTATGCGCTCTATCCGCATATGAGCGTGCGCAACAACATCGCCTTCCCGCTGAAGATGGCGGGCATGGACAAGGCCGAGATCGACCGCAAGGTGACCGATGCGGCGCGCGTGCTGAACCTCGGCGACTATCTGGATCGCAAGCCGCGCCAGCTCTCGGGCGGCCAGCGCCAACGCGTCGCGATCGGCCGCGCCATCGTGCGCCAGCCGTCGGCCTTCCTCTTCGACGAGCCACTGTCGAACCTCGATGCGGCGCTGCGCGTCAACATGCGTATCGAAATCAGCGAGCTGCACCAGCAGCTGAAAACAACGATGGTCTACGTTACCCACGACCAGGTGGAAGCCATGACCATGGCCGACAAGATCGTGGTTCTGAATAGGGGCAATATCGAGCAGGTCGGCTCGCCGCTGGAGCTCTATCGCAGCCCGCGAAACCTCTTCGTCGCCGGCTTCATCGGCTCACCTAAAATGAATTTCATCAAAGGGCAGAATGCGGCGCAGCTCAATGCGCACACGATCGGTATCCGTCCCGAACACGTGCTGCTGTCGACCGAAAGCGGTGACTGGAAGGGCAGGGTCACGGTTGCCGAGCATCTGGGCTCCGACACATTCCTGCACGTCGATGTCGAGGGTATCGGCATGGCGACGGCGCGCAGCAATGGCGACTTCGCGGCCAAAGCCGGCGATATCGTCTACCTGACGCCGGACAAGACGCGTATCCATAAATTCAACGAGGGCGGCCTCGCCATCTGAGGCTGCTACCGGCTGGGGGCAGACATGCGGACCGGGCGATGTCGTCCGGACCGCGCTACCGGGAGGGCGGAAGTCCTTTCGCAAGACCTTCAAGAGGACTGAAACATGACGTGCAAATTATCGCTGGCAACGCTCGCCGAGGCGGCAAAGACCGCGGCCATTCCGGCTTACGACCGGGCGTCGCTGAAAGCCGGCATCGTGCACTTCGGCGTCGGTAATTTCCATCGCGCCCATCAGGCGATCTATCTCGACGATCTCTTCAATGCCGGTAGCGACCATAACTGGGCCATCATCGGGGCCGGCGTTCTGCCTTCCGATGCTGCTATGCGCGACAAGCTCGCTGCTCAGGATTTCCTGACGACCGTCGTCGAGCAGGACAACAACAGGACGGCCGCACGCGTGACCGGGCCGATGATCGATATCCTGCCGGTCGGTGAACCCGCTGTTATCATCGCCAAGCTCGCCGATCCAACTATTCGCATCGTCTCGATGACGATCACCGAAGGCGGCTATTTCATCGATGCCTCGGGCAAGTTCAATCCGGCGCACCCGGCGATTGCCGCTGATGGCCAGAACCCGGCGACGCCGAAGACGGTCTTCGGTCTGATCGTTGCCGGCCTGAAGGTGCGCAAGGACAAGGGCATCGAGCCCTTCACCGTCATGTCCTGCGATAACATTCCCCACAACGGCGTCGTGACTGCCAACGCCGTCGTCGGCACGGCGAAGCTTTCCGATCCAGCCTTTGCCGACTGGATCAAGGCCAATGTCTCCTTCCCGAACGGTATGGTGGACCGTATCACGCCGGCGACCAGCCAACGCGAGATCGATTTTCTCAAGGACAATTTCGATATCGAGGATAACTGGCCGGTCTATTGCGAAGAGTTCAAGCAGTGGGTGCTGGAAGACAAGTTTCCGATGGGCCGCCCGGCGCTCGAAAAGGTGGGCGTCACCTTCGTGCCAGATGTCACGCCTTATGAGCACATGAAGATCCGCATCCTCAACGGCGGCCATGCGGCGATTGCCTATCCTGCCGCGCTGATGGACATTCATTTCGTGCATGAGGCGATGGAAAACGACCTGATCCGCGCCTTCCTTGCCAAGCTCGAGAATGACGAAATCATTCCGATCATACCGCCGGTACCGGATACGTCGCTGCAGGATTATTTCAAGCTGATCGAGCGTCGCTTCCTCAATCCCAAGATCGCCGATACGATCCCGCGGCTGGCGCAGGACGGCTCCAACCGTCAGCCGAAATTCATCCTGCCGTCGACCCTCGACAATCTGCGCCAGGGCAAGGATGTCGTAGGCCTCGCGCTCGTCTCGGCGCTCTGGTGCCGTTACTTCGCCGGCACGAGCGACAGCGGCAAGGAGATCGTCTTCAACGATGCCAGCGCCGAGCGCCTGCATGAGGCGGCGGTAAAGGCAAAGGATGATCCGGCAGCCTTCCTCGCCTTCGACGATATTTTCGGCGAAGCAGCGAAATCAGACGTTTTCCGCAAACGTTTCGCCCATGCGCTCAAAACCTTGTGGGAAAAGGGCACGAAGGAAACCCTCCAGCTCTATCTCGACGGCAAGCTCGCGGTGTAAGGAATCTCGATGGCGGCGTTTCTGCCGCCATCCCGGCCTTGCGGACAAGGCAGGACCGTTGCGTCCGAACTGAACTCAGGTTGGGTCTTCCATGGCTGATGCTGAACCACGGCTGATCATCTTCGATTGCGACGGCGTGCTCGTCGATAGCGAGCCGATTTCGATCAGCGTTCTCGTCAAGGCGATGGCCGATCTCGGGGTGACGATCACCGAGGATGAAGCCTATGAGCGCTTCCTCGGCCGCAGCCTCGCAACCCTCATCGACATATTGGAAACTGAGTTCAACGTGCATGCGGGCGAGGAATTCCTCGAAGGCATCCGCATCAATCTTTATGCCCGCTTCCGCACGGAACTGAAACCTATTCCCGGTATCGGTGATGCGATCGATGCGCTCGGCGTTCCCTGCTGCGTTGCCTCGTCCAGCCAGGTCGAGCGGATCAGACTTTCGCTTTCGGTTACCGGGCTCCTGCCCAAACTGCCGAATATCTTCAGCGCCAGCATGGTCAAACGCGGCAAGCCGGCTCCCGATCTCTTCCTTTACGCAGCCAGCAAGATGCAAGTCGAGCCGCGCGACTGCATCGTCATCGAGGATAGTCCGGCGGGCATTGCCGCAGCAAAAGCAGCGGGCATGACGGTCTTTGCCTTTACCGGCGGCTCGCATGCCAACTTCGCCGGATATCGGGAAGAACTCGACCGTCTTTCGCCCGAAGCGGTGTTTGACGCCATGCCGGAATTGATACACCTTGTCCGCAAACAAAAGCCGGACGGGACTCAGCATTGATGCGTGATCATTTGGTTGCGGTGGATATCGGCACGGGCAGCGCACGCGCCGGTGTCTTTGACACGCGTGGCCACCTGCTTGCCAAGGCCGAACATCCGATCATCATGAATCGACCGCGCGAGAACCATGCCGAGCATGATTCCGAGGATATCTGGGCGGCCATCTGCATTGCGGTGCGCGCAGCGATGGGTCGGTCCGGTATTGAGGCGGCTGCTGTTGGCGCGATCGGCTTTGATGCCACCTGTTCGCTTGTGGTGCGCGATACCGAAGGCAGACAGATCAGCGTTTCCACCGGCGGCGAGACACGTTTCGACACGATCGTCTGGCTCGATCACCGGGCGCTGAAGGAAGCTGATTTCTGTACGGCGACGAAGCATGAGGTGCTGGAACATTCCGGCAATGTCATGTCGCCGGAAATGGAAATGCCGAAGCTGATGTGGCTCAAGAATAAGCTGCCGGCGACCTGGGCGAAGGCCGGCTATTTCTTTGATCTCGCCGACTTCCTGACCTGGAAGGCGACCGGTTCGCTGGCCCGCTCCCGCTGCACGCTGACAGCCAAGTGGAACTATCTTGCCCATAAGGAAAAAGGCTGGCGGCAGGATTTTCTGCAGCGGATCGGTCTTGAGGATCTACTGGCGCGTGGCCATCTGCCGGATGAGACGGTGGCAGTCGGCGAGAGCATCGATAAGCTGACGCCCCAGGCTGCCGAAGCCTTGGGCCTGACCACCGATTGCCATGTCTCGGCCGGAATGATCGATGCCTATGCCGGTGCGCTCGGCACGCTCAGCGGCCATGCAGGCGATCCGGCGAAACTCGAACATCAGCTTGCGCTGATTGCCGGGACGTCGAGCTGCATCGTCGCTTTTTCCCCCGAGCGAAAGCCGAGCCAGGGAATGTGGGGACCTTACTACGAGGCGGTGTTTCCGCAATCATGGCTCGTCGAGGCCGGCCAATCGGCAGCCGGTGCGCTGCTCGATCATATCGTGCGCATGCATGCGGCCGGTGGTGAGCCGACCGCGGCGCTGCATCAACGGATTGTTGCCCGCATCGCTGAACTTAGAATCCAGGAAGGTGACGCCTTCGGCGCGCGCATTTTCGTCCTTCCTGATTTTCATGGCAACCGGTCGCCACTTGCCGATCCGCATGCTGTCGGCGTCGTCAGCGGGCTGACGCTCGATACGTCCTTCGACGGGCTCTGCGCGCTCTATTGGCGGACCGCGGTCGGGATTGCACTCGGCATCCGCCACATCCTCGAAAAGATGAAAGATCACGGCTACGTGCCGGATACGCTGCATGTGGCCGGCGGGCATGTGAAGAACCCCGTTCTGATGGAGCTCTATTCGGATGTGACGGGCTGCAAGGTCATCGTGCCTGACATGAACGAAGCGGTACTGCTCGGTACAGCGATCGCTGCATCAGTTGCCTGCGGCTTACACAGGGATTTGGCGGCGGCGGGCAAGGCGATGTATCCGGGCGGGACGGAGCGGCTTCCCGACAGGAACAAGCAGGCGGTTTACGACCGCGATTATCGCCGCTTCCTTGCCATGTATCGTCATCGGGCAGAGCTGGAAGCCTTGGGATAGTTCAGCGGTTTGCCGCTTCGCCAAGGATAGTCGCAAATTCCACCATCCGTCGGCGGCGCTGGCTCGCCTCCTCGCCGGCGCCCAAAATGACCGCCTCGGACAGACAGTCGAGCAAGGCGATCAGCGGCGGCAGGTTATCCATGTCAGGCGCGCGGGCAGGCGGCAACGCAAGAACGACGTTCGACTGTTCAGGAAGCCAGTCCGCATGCTGAGCGGAGATCAGGATCACTTTGTAGCCGTAGCGCCGGGCAGTCCGCGCAAGCAGCCGTGACCTGGCGAAGCGCCGGCAATCGATGATGATGAGCACCGCGTCGTCGACGAAGGAACGGGCGAAAAGCTCTGCGAAGCGGTTACCGGCGCCGTCGATCGCACGCACGCCGTCGCGGGCCTGGGTCAGCCGCTGGCAGAAATGATTGGAGAAGCCGGCAAGTCTGGCATGGGTGGCGACGTAGACCTCTCTGGCGGCACCGATCATCGCGACGGCTTCGCCCCAATGCGGCTGCGCGGTCAGATGGTAGATGTGATGCAGCGCCTGTATCTGTTCGGCCACGAGAACGGCGAGTGCCTTGCCCTCCGATGCATCCGTCTGCAACTCCGTCATCGAGCTCTGGAACTGGACAGGAGAGGTCGTTGCCGTTTCGCGGATCTCCACCTTGACGCTGTCCAGCCCCTGATAGCCGAGCGCGCGGAGGAAACGGCCGACCGTCATCGGCGAAAGATCAAGTCGGTCGGCAACCGACGCAGCCGTTTCGAACGGCAGGTCGTTCAGGTGTTCCGTGAAATATTTCGCGATGCGTCGTTCGGCGGGCGTGCCGGACTTCACGTATTGCCTAAGCTTCTCTACAAAGTCTTCCACGTCGCAGCCTCCCCCATATCCTCAGAGGCTTTCCGTGGATTCAGGAGCCGAATCCCTGTTCTTAATATTGTCCGGAAGCTCTTCTTAGGCCCACACGTATATCGAACATTGCGAACTATATATTAGCAGATAATTTTCGACAAGTTTTCTATTCATGCATGTAATTTTCAACTGACTTGCCGGCAGGACGCAGGTTTCCTACATGACGCTGCGTAACGGAGACGCCAGAGAATGATCCTTGACGCTGCTCGCCTTTCGCTTGCCAACCTGTTTGCGCCTGAGACCCGGTCAGTTTTCTGGAAAGTTCTGGGATTGACGGTGCTGGTGCTGACCGGCTTGTGGTTTGCGCTGCGCGGCCTGTTCATCACTTTTTTATTTCCGTGGGTGGCCGGGTTCTTTCCCGAGATGCCTGATTGGGCCGGCTGGCTCAGCTTTGTTTTCCTGATCGCTGCCGGTATCGGCCTTGCGCTCGGACTGGCGCTGCTGCTTTCGCCTGTTACGGCGCTGATTGCCGGCCTCTTTCTCGACGATGTCGCCGAGGTGATCGAGAAACGGGATTATCCCAAGGACGCGTCAGGCAAGGCCATGCCACTTGGCCCGGCGATGGCAAGCTCGCTCAAATTCCTCGGCGTCGTCATCATCGGAAATATCATCGCGCTTTTCCTGCTCTTCATTCCTGGCGTCAATCTCGTGGCTTTCTTCCTCGTGAACGGCTACCTGCTTGGGCGAGAGTTCTTCGAGTTTGCCGCCATGCGCTTCCGTTCACCGCCTGAGGCGCGGCTGTTTCGCACCAAACATGGTTCGACCGTTTTCCTCGGTGGTCTGGTAATCGCGCTTTTTCTGGCGATCCCGATCGTCAACCTGCTCACGCCGCTCTTTGCTGCGGGCATGATGGTGCATCTGCATAAGCTGGTTTCGGCGCGCGATCCTGATTTTCGCGCCTAGTTTCACGCAATTGCGGGTGCAAAACGCTGACCAGTCTTGCTGGAATTGCTTCAAGCGGAAAGTGCAGCTGCATCGTACATTGCCGCATATTCGGCGCTTGGCGGGATCGGCTTGATGATATCGATCAGCACGCCGTTGGGATCGGCGGTGATGAAATGCCGCTGACCGAAATCCTCGTCGCGGATCTCGCGCAGGATCGGTAGGCCTGCCTGCGTGCAGGCCGCATAGATCGTATCCACATCCTCGACTTCGAAATTCAGGAGGAGGCCGGAAATCTTGCCGCGGCTGGCGGCCGGAATGGTTTCGTGGCTGCCGTCGAGTACGGTGAGGGTCACATGTTCATCCTCCATCGATTGCAGGTGGACGTACCAATCGCTTTCGAAGAGCGGCTGGAAATGGAAATGGTGGCAATAGAAAGCCGCCGTGCCGGCAACGTCACCCGTCATGATGACGGGATAAAAGCTCGTCGATTTCATTTTTTTCTCCTCCAGATTTTACATACAGTTTGTATGTTTTTGTATTTAACATACAAGCAGATTGTATGTAAATAGGATGCATGAGCCGTAGCAATCGTGAGAGAACCGAGCAGACCAGGCAGACCCTGATGGACGCCGCGCGCCGACTTTTCATCGAGAAGGGATATGCGGAGACGGCGACGCCGGACATCGTCGCAGCGGCGGGTATGACGCGCGGTGCGCTCTACCATCACTTCGAAGACAAGAAGGCGCTCTTCCGGGCGGTGATCGAAAGGGAGGCGGCTGATGTCGCCGAAGAGATCGAAAGGCGGGCTAAGCCGGAAACGGAACCACGTGCGGCGCTGCTTGCAGGTGCGGCAGCCTATTTCGATGCGATGGCAGTGGCAGGCCGGACGCGGCTGCTTCTGTTCGAGGCGCCGGCGGTCATTGGCCTGCCGGCAGCCACGCAGATCGACGCCGAGAATGCAGAAGCCGCATTGCGGGACGGGCTCGAAACCCTGCTCCCGCAGGCCGGTGCTCTACTCGCACCATTGACGGCTCTGCTGTCAGCCGCCTTCGACCGGGCCGTGATCGCCATCGAAGCGGGCGGCAGGCGTGAAGATTATGAGAGGGCGATTGCTGCCCTACTCGACGGCCTCGCCGATCACCTGCGGCGGTAGCTCCACCAGCGGTGCCGGGATATCGCTGCTCTTCTCAGGCGACTTGCAGATATCGGCAATCACGCAGTGTTCGCATTCCGGGCGCCGGGCCTTGCAGGTGTAGCGGCCATGCAGGATGAGCCAGTGATGGGCATGATAGAGGTAGTGCTTCGGAACAACCTTCATCAGCCGCTCTTCCACCTCGTCGGGCGTCTTTCCGGGTGCGAGCCTGATGCGATTGGCGATGCGGAAGATGTGTGTGTCCACCGCCATCGTTGCCTGGCCGAAGGCCATCGATAGTACGACGTTGGCGGTCTTGCGGCCGACGCCCGGCAGGCGAACCAACTCTTCGCGTGTCTCCGGCACCTTGCCGCCGAACTCATCGACCAGCATCTGCGAGAGTGCAATGACGTTCCTCGCCTTGTTGCGATAAAGGCCGATCGTCTTGATGTACTCGCGGACTTTCTCCTCGCCGAGATCGAGCATTTTCTGCGGCGTATCCGCGATCTTGAAGAGTGCGCGGGTCGCCTTGTTGACGCCGGCATCTGTCGCCTGAGCGGAGAGGGCCACCGCCACAACGAGCGTGAAGGGATTGCTGTGTTCCAGTTCACCGCGCGGCTCCGGCCGCTGGACGGAGAAACGGCGGAAGATCTCGGCGCGCTCGGCCAGCGAATAGGCCGTCTTGACCGACACCGCCGGCTTGCGGCGGGCGATCACATTCGGGTTTTGCGACGGTTTGGTAATGGATTTGAGTTTCGGATTCGCCATGGAAAATCTATACTCGGCGGCCATGATGGAAAGCAACGCCGACAGCCGCAACGAGCAGCCTGTTTTCGCAGCCGAACTCTTTCCCTACCGTTCGCTCGGTCGGAAAGGTTTCAAGGTGCTGCTCGGCATTTCCGGTGCCATCTGCTTGATATACGGCATGTTCTTCATCGTCACCGGCGCCTGGCCGATCGGCTTCTTCTTCGGGCTGGATTTCCTGCTGCTATACGGTGCCTTCTGGCTGAACTACCGGTCCGGCAGGGTGCGGGAAGAGGTAACGGTTTCGCGCATGGATGTTGCGGTGCGCAAGTTCTCCCCCTCGGGCCGCATGATCGAGCACCACTTCAATCCGTTCTGGACGCGCTTTCTCGTGCGCCGACATCAGGAGATCGGCATTCTCTCCATGCATATTTTCGGGGAGGGCAAACGTACCGATATCGGCTCCTTCCTCAATCCCGACGATCGCGAAAGCTTCGCGAAGGCCTTTAAGGCCGCCCTGGCAACAGTAAAGCAGCGTATTTGAGATACCGCGCAAGAAACGGGTGGTTTGGCTGCCCGCCCTTGATTATCTCCTTTATAAAGGAGAAAAACGATGAACATGATCGCGAAGCTCGATACAGATATCACCCCCGATGGCCCTGATTACGATACCGTCCGTCAGGTCATCGAATTCATCAGCGAGGAATATCGCGACCAACCGTCGCTGGAAGCGATTGCCGCACGGCTGAATCAGTCGCCGACGCAACTCCAGAAGACCTTTACCCGTTGGGCCGGCCTCTCTCCCAAGGCCTTCCTGCAGGCTGTCACGCTAGACCATGCCAAGCGGTTGCTGCGCACGGAAGAGATGCCGCTGCTCGAAACTTCCATCGAGGTCGGCCTGTCCGGTCCCAGCCGCCTGCACGACCTGTTCGTGACCCATGAGGCAATGTCTCCGGGCGAATGGAAGGCGAAAGGCGGCGGGCTGATGATCCGTTACGGGTTCCATAATTGCCCCTTCGGCACGGCTCTCGTCATGGTGACGGACCGCGGCCTTGCGGGCCTCGCCTTCAGCGATTCCGGCGATGAGACGGCCTGTCTTGAAGATATGACCTGCCGCTGGCCGAATGCGGAATATGTGGAGGACCGTCAAGCGACGATGCCCTATGCCGAACGTATCTTCCAGCCGGGACGTTGGACGTCGGACCAGCCGTTGCGGGTTGTCCTGATCGGAACGGATTTCCAGGTCAGCGTCTGGCAAAGCCTTCTGAAAATCCCCTTCGGCAAAGCCGTGACCTACAGCGATATTGCCAAGGACATCGGCCGGCCGACTGCGATGCGCGCTGTTGGTGCGGCAGTCGGAGCCAACCCGATTTCCTTCGTCGTGCCCTGCCACCGCGCGCTCGGCAAGAACGGAGCATTAACCGGTTACCATTGGGGGCTGACCCGCAAACGGGCCATGCTTGGCTGGGAATCGGCGCACGCCTGAGCGGTTTGGATCAGTCGAAGCCGTCAGGCGGCTTCGGCGAGTTCCAGCAATGCCTTTGCCGCGCTCTCGTCGGTGATCAGCGTATTGCAGCCGATGCGCTTGATCGTTGCGCGGATCGCGACGGCACGATGCGCGCCGCCGGAGGACAATACGATGTGTTTCGCTTCCTTCAGCGTATCGAGATCCACCGACATCACCCGCTGATTGATCGAGTGATCGACGGAATTGCCGTCCTTGTCCAGAAAGTTGAACATGGTGTCGCAAACGCAGCCAGCGTCGATCAGCTGCTGCAGTTCGGCCTTCGATATCCACCCCTCGGACAGAGACGTCGAATGCGGGCCGATATCGCCGCAGCTGACGATCGCCAGATCGAGGTTTTCCGCCAGTCGATAGATCGTATCGAGACCGCATTTTTCGACGAGGTTGCGCTTGGTTTCCGTCGAATCGACGAGCAACGGGGCGAGGAACATGTAGCATTCGGCGCCGAGCTGGTTTGCCAGTCGCCAGGTGTAGTCGATCGGGTTTGTCTGGTGGACGGCGACGATGCCGCCGAGCAAGGAGACGATCTTGCAATTGTCGCGTCGTGGCGGCCGGAAGCTTGCGAGAGAAGCCGTCATGGTGCGGCCCCAGCCGACGCCGATCGTGTAATCGTCCGGAATGGCTTCCGACAGGAACTGGCCGAGCGCCAGACCGACATTCTTTGCCAGCGAGTTCACATCGCAATTGGCTGGCTCCGGCACGACGATCGCTTCGTCCAACCCATAGGCTCTCTCGAGCTTCACTGAAAGCTCGATGCAGTCGCCGATCGAATCGTTGATCCAGATCTGCACTTCGCTGCGCTTCATCGCCTCGTCGAGAAGGCGGATGACGGTGGTGCGGCTGATGCCGAGTTGTTCGGCAACGTCTTTCTGGGTCAGGCCCTCATTGTAATAAAGCCATGCGGCCCGCAGCCTGAGAGACGAGGCTTCGGAATAGGCAGTATGCGTGCCGCGTTTCAGCTTGACCACATCTCCTCCCACACCGATTTCGCCCTAGATCTTTGCCATCGATGGCATAAGATTGCGACATCGGCTTTGTTCCGGCGATAATGCCGGGTGTGACACTTATGTCAATTGAAATGCACAAATGTCCTTGACTTTTCGTTGCGAGAGCGGCGATAGTCATGGCCGATAACATCGTTCTTGTCCGTCCGAGGAGGACAATGTGCGGGCATGCGGAAAGTCACGATCGGCCTTTCAGCCGCAAGCGGCATCGCTTGTGATGCGCTTGTCGTTTTCCTGCGCTTGGAACATCGCCGCTGGGAACACCGCCAATGTCTCTCATGTTTATGACTCATCCGTGACGGACGAGCGTCTTTTCGCCTGCAAAATGCACCTGATCTTAGATCACCTCTTTGCCGGGCGGAACTCGCGCCGGTTCGCAGCCCAAGTTCAAAAAGGATTTTGACCATGACATCCAAGCTTGACCAACTCCGCGAGATCACAACCGTCGTCGCCGACACCGGCGATATCCAGGCTGTGGCCCGTCTGAAGCCGGTCGATTGCACGACCAATCCGTCCATCGTTCTCAAGGCGCTCGGCACCGACATGTTCGCCGACGACATGAAGGAAGCGATTGCCTGGGGCAAGAAGCTCGGCGGCGATCCCGATGCTGCGGCGGCAGCCGTTGCCGATCGCCTTGCCATCTCCGTAGGTGCTGCACTCGTCAAGCTCGTTCCCGGCCGTGTTTCGACCGAAGTCGACGCCGATCTGTCCTTCGATACCGAAGCTTCGCTGAAGAAGGCACGCAGCATCATCGCGGCCTACAAGGAGCGCGGCATCGAGAAGGATCGCATCCTCATCAAGCTCGCTTCCACCTGGGAAGGCATTCGCGCAGCGGAAGTCCTGCAGAAGGAAGGTATCGACTGCAATCTGACGCTGCTCTTCTCGAAGGCCCAGGCGATTGCTTGCGCCGATGCCGGCGTATTCCTGATCTCGCCATTCGTCGGCCGTATCCTCGACTGGTACAAGAAGTCGACCGGCAAGGATTTCACTGCCGAGGAAGATCCGGGCGTCCTGTCCGTTCGTGAAATCTACAACTATTACAAGGCAAACGGCATCAAGACGGTTGTCATGGGTGCATCCTTCCGCAACACGGGCGAAATCGAAGCGCTGGCCGGTTGCGATCGTCTGACAATTGCTCCGAACCTGCTCGATGAGCTGTCCAACGACCAGGGCAAGCTCGAGCGCAAGCTGTCGCCGGAACCGGTCAAGCCGGCTCCGAAGATCTCGGTCGATGAAAAGACCTTCCGCTGGATGATGAACGAAGATGCCATGGCGACTGAAAAGCTCGCTGAAGGTATCAGGGCATTCGCAAAGGATCTCGGCACGCTGCGCAGCCAGGTCCGCAAGGAACTGCAGCTCGCTGCCGCCTGAGGCCGCCCAAGCCATTGTTTGACGAAAGGCGCGGGTGCCGCTGGCATCCGCGCCTTTTTCATGTTGATATCAAGGGCATAGAGGCGGGAGGATCACGGTGGCTGACGAGGATGACGGAAATTCGCTGATCTCGCTTGGCTACAAGCATGCAAGCTTCATTCTTGCGGTGCTCGGCGGTTTCATCGTCTTTCTGCTGCTGACGTCGCGAGAGGTCAGCGCCAGCAATATCCTGTTCGGCTGGAACGCCTCAGCGATCATTTTCATCGGACTTAGCTGGCGAAAAATGCTGCGGGCCACCGTCGAGAGCATCCGCAAAAGATCCGCGGATCTCGATTTTTCCGACACGTTCCTGCTTTTCCTGTCGATTGCGGCTGCTCTTGCAAGCATTGCCGGGATTGGGATCGAGCTTCATTCGATCAAGGATGCGCCCGCCAATATCGCGCTCTGGCGCGCGGCTGCGGCAATCCTGACCATCATGATCTCCTGGTTTTTCCTGCACACGCTCTTCACGATTCATTATGCCCACTATTTTTATGGCGGACCGGACAAGGGTGACGGGCTAAAATTCCCTGACGGCATAGAGGAGCCCGCCTATTGGGACTTCCTCTATTTCTCCTTCACGATCGGCGTGGCGGCGCAGACGGCCGATGTTGCTGTAACCTCGACGTCAATGCGCAAGCTCACCCTGCTGCATGCGCTTCTGTCCTTCCTGTTCAACACCACCATTCTGGCACTTGCGATCAATGTCGGGGCAAGCCTGCTTTAAAGCCTTGCCGCAGAACGGAAGAAGCTCTCGAACTCGGCGAGATCGCCCGAAGCGACATCCGAGATCGCCCAGAACATCAGTCCGCCATCCGACCATTGCGCCATGTTGTAGCCGTCATGCTCGGTCGTCGTCCGGGCCCCGGAAGCCGCAGGCCAGATGAACAGGTTGATGATATGGCCGTGGCGCCTATAGACGAGGGCGGCGACAGTGCGGCCACCGACATAATCGACGCGCCCGCCGACCAGCGGGAAGCCGTCCTTGGCGAGATCGCTGACAGGCGGCGAAAAGTCGATCTTGCCGTTGAACCAAGGCTTTACCGTATGTTGATCCGAGGTCAGGACGTCGGTCAGATGATCAGCCATCATGGAGCGGACATGACTTGCCATGATCTCATCCTGCAGAAGCAGGGTCTGCGACGGTGCGTTGACGAACAGGAAGCCGCTCGCCGCCAACACCGCCAGAGATGGCACGAAGCTCCAATGCCGGATGAAGTCCAAGGTACGGCGCCAGAGAGGCGGCTGGTGTTGCGTCGGCAGGCCGGAAGTTGTCGCGGCCTGTTCGAAGGACAGCATGGACAGCACTTGCGAACGCAGGGCCTCAGGCGGTTTCCACCGCACGCCATCCTGATCAACGATCTTCCTCACTGCACCGACCCTTTCTATCTCCGCCCGGCAGTTTTCGCAGGTTCCGAGATGATCCTCGAACTGTGCTGCGTGGACGGAATCAAGTTCGCCATCGATAAAAGCGTGCAGCATGATGTGCCATTCGGGGCAACCTTTCGATTGGGTTTCGCTCATCCTGCCGTCTCGCTCTTGTTGCCTGCATCCCAGGTGTCGGCAAATTCGCGCCGGGCTCTCGCAAGGCGCGACATGGCGGTGCCGATCGGCGCGTCGATGATGTCAGCGATCTGCCGGTAGGAGAGATCTTCGAGCTCGCGCAGAACAAGAATCTCCCGCATCGTTTCCGGAAGCCTGCTGATGACGGCGCGCACACGCTGCTGCTCGCTGCGCCGGATCATCGCCGTCTCGGGAGAGTCCTCTTCAGATGCAATCTGATAGCCTTCATCCTCGTCAGGATCGGTGCTGCCGTTATCGTCCAGATGGCGCTCGAAATGTGCCTTGCGGCGATCCTGCTGGCGCCAGACGTGGCAGCAATTCCTGACGATAGCAAAAAGCCAGGAACGCGGATCGCCACCGCGATAGGTCTCGAAATTGCGATAGGCGCGCAGGAATGCTTCCTGGACGATATCCCTGGAGGCTTCGGCGTCACGGCTGAGGAAGCGGGCAAAATTATAGGCCGCATCCAGGTGCGGAACCATCACATGCTGAAAGCGCTGCATGAATTCATGCTGCGCGGCCTTGTCGGCCGTCGAAGCGACCCGTTCGCTGACGGATTTCTCCGAGACCATGAGGTGGAACAGCCGCGCGGCGCCGGCGAAAAGCGTCGCCAGCGCCGATGTTCGAATGCGTGCCCGCGGCACTTGCCTGACGAGCAGCATCCAGTCGTTCGATCCGACGGGATAGGTGATCTGAACGTTTGTCATCATCCTCCCTGCCTCAATAGCAGCCGATTGGGACGTGAGACCCGTGGTCACAATAGTCCCTTGCAGTCTAGACCGCTCGGCGCGCGATTTTATTCCAGATAATGCCGATTTATTTGCAAGCAGCCGGGGCGAAAGACGCATTTCGAGAAAATAATCACACATTTCCAATGGTTTGCCGAAAATCGTATTCGAGCTGGGAATAACAGCGCGCTGTCGGCGATCTAGTTCGTCAGCGAGGGCATTCGAGTAATCGCAGTCTTCGCCGTTCGAAAATGCCATCAACAAGAGGAGGCATATTCATGTTCACCATGTCACGTCGCGCCGTGCTGGGATCGGCTGCTGCTGCGGCTGCATTCGGCCTGTCATCGAAGCTCGAATTCGTAATGCCGGCATTTGCCGCGACACCGCTGGAGCCGACGGTTGGTTTCTACAAGTACAAGGTCGGCGATATCGAGGTGACGGCGATCTATGACGGCATCTGGAAGAAGCCGCATGATCCAACCTTCATCAAGAACGCCTCGATTGAGGACACCAAGGAAGCGCTTTCCAAGGCGGGGCTTACGACCGAATTCATGCCGATCCCGCTGACGGTGGTCGTCCTGAAGGTCGGCAATCGCCTGATCATGATGGATGCCGGTTCCGGTGTCGGTCAGTGGCAGGAGAATGCCACGCACCTGCCGGCGAATATGGCAGCGGCCGGTATCGACTACACGAAGATCGATACGGTCATGATCTCGCATTTCCATCCGGACCATGTCTGGGGGCTGATGGAAAAGGGAACGAACAATCCTGTCTTCCCGAATGCCGAACTCATCGTCAACGCCGTCGAATATAACTGGTGGACGGAGCCCGGCCGTGTCGAGAAGCTTGCAGAGGGGCGCAAGCCGGCCGGCAAGCGCATCGCCGCCGTCTTCCCGAAATGGAAGAATTGGAAGCTGGTGGATGACGGAGCCGAGGTTGCACCGGGCATAAGGTTGCTTTCATCACCAGGCCATACACCCGGCCATTCAACCTACCTCGTCACCTCGGGCAACAAGCAACTGCTCATCTCCGCCGATATCATGTACGTGCCGGCGCTGCTCGCCCCGCATCCCGAATGGCAGGGCAGCTATGACCAGGATGGGCCGACGGCCATCGACACGCGCCGCCGCCTCATCGATCGCGTGATCGCCGACAATATCGCGATCTGCGGCTCGCATTTCCCATTTCCCGGCTCGGGCACCTTCGTCAAGGACGGAAGCGCCTATGCATTCACTCCCACAATCCAGGCCTGAAAGGCTGACAGGAGCTTACAATGATGAAATATGCCATTCTCGGATTTATCTGGTTCTGCGCCATTTCCGCCGGTGTTTCCGCGGTCACCGCATTTCCAGCCTTCGCCGTCGACAACATGGAATCGATTGACGCACCCGACCTCACGTCGGTGCGCGCCAAGATCGACGCCAAGGACTATGCCGGTGCGCTCGCGGAGCTTCGCGATCTTGCCGAAGATAATCAGCAGGCAGATGTTTATAATCTGATGGGTTTCACCCTGCGCAAGACCGGCGATTACCGGATGTCGCTGACCTATTATACCAAGGCGCTGGAGCTTCAGCCCGATCATAAGGCGGCACGTGAATATCTCGGCGAACTCTATGTCGAGACCGGCGACGTGGCCAAGGCCGAGGAGCAGGTATCCGTGCTCAAGCAGCTTTGCCCTGCAGGCTGCGAGGAGCTTAAAGACCTGCAGACAGCGATTGCTGCGAAGGGCAGCAACTGACCGGTCAAGAACGGCAAGAGCAGGCGGCACTACCGCCTGCTTTCTTTCAAGAGGAGAGTATGATGGAAAACGCTGCAGGCTGGTCTCGGCTGGCCGATCTCATTCTTCTTCTGGGCAGGCTTCTGCTATCCCTGATTTTCCTGCATGAGGGATCGTCACTCGCGACAAATATGACCGCAACGCTCGCTACATTTGCTGAGCTCGGCCTGCCTCCAGTGGTGACATTTGGCGTCATCGCCCTGCAGATCGGCGCCGGCCTTTCCATTGCTGCCGGTTTGCTCACCCGGCTCGGCGCGGCGGCGCTGGGGCTGTTCTGCCTTGCGACGGCCTTTCTGTTTCACACCAACTTCGCCAGCCAGAACGAGCTGCTGCATTTCGAGAAGGATCTGGCAATCGCTGGCGGCATGTTCGTCCTGGCGGTCTCCGGCGCGGGATGGCTGTCGATCGACAATCTGGTGAAACGGCAGACGAAGGGGTTGCATCCCTGGCTTAGAGCGGTGCTCTAGCGAACTTGCGGCCGTCGGCACCGCCCTCGGGCCAGCCGCTAGAAGATCGCCTGTCCGGCCATCAAGGCCAGGATAAGGAAAATCAGGAAGACGACGAGGAATATGCCGAAGAGTACGCGGGCGATCGTCGCGGTCGCCGCGGAAATACCGGAGAAGCCGAAAAAGCCGGCGATGATCGAAATTACCAGAAATATCAGAGCCCATTTTAACATGGCTATCTTCCTCTGCGATTGCTGGAAGAAGACGCGCTAAAGCTGATTTTGTTCCAGATCGTTAAAATGGAACGCCGTTCCTTAAAGTCGTACTGCTTTGGCCGGTAACAGCTTTTCGAAGGCGTTTGACTGTTTCAAGGGACGTCATCGATATCGAGGCGGCACAGAACTGCTTGCGCTCTGTGGCCAGGCGTAAAACCGACCTAGATTTTCAGGCTTGAGAGCAGTGAGATGAGCTGGGACTGGCGTTGCGTGCCAGTTTTGGCGAGAACCTTTTTCACGTAGCCGCGCGTCGTCTCATAGGTCAGTCCGGATATTTCGGCGATCTGGCGCGGCGACGAACCTTCCATGAGCAGTCGGGCGACCGTCGTTTCCTGAGGGGTAAGTGCGAATAGCTGTCGCAGCAGATCTCGGCTTGGGCTGGCGCGCTCGGAAAGATCCGTGATGATGGCGACGGCGGCGGAATGCGAGAAGAGCTCGGCCGGCACTCCGTTCAGCCGTTGGGCGCGGATCACCAGCGGCGCCTTTCCCGAACGCGAAAACAGGACGGGTGTGGAAACCACCGGATTGGCGAAAGACTCTTTCGAAAGAACCGCCTGCAGGTGGCGGCGCAGGAGCCCGGTTTCTTCCTGGCTGATAGCAACGAGTTCCCGATCCAGAATACGGATGTTTCCGTCGATCAGTTTCTCCGCCTGCTGGTTCAGTCGGGTGATGCGCCCAGCCCGGTCGAAGAAGATGACCGCGGTGCCGGTCAGCTCGAAGGCCCCGCTCATGCTATCGATCTTGGCGACATCGAGAGCGCGGATGATTTCGGCTGCGGCGGTCAGTCTCGACTGCATTTTTATGAGCAATCGCTCGTCGTCTCGATCGAAAGGCTGGTCTTCAATCCGGCGCTGCAGATTGAGGCTCAGCATCGCATCGCCCGCGGTGAAGCCCACCATGGCGGAATAGCGAAAGCCGAAGCGGGCCAGGAATTCGGTATAGAAGCTGTGGTGCTTGAATTCTTCCTCGCTGGCGATGTCGTGTTCGATAATGACGCCCTTGGTCATCGCAACCGCAAGGCCACGCTCACGAAAATCGCGTTTGTACCATTCTTCGGAAAAATAGACCTGGAAAGCGTCCAGCAAATTCGGCGTGCTCAGGAAGCCGAAGGGGAATTTCCCTCGGACCGGCATGATATGCGTTCCTACCGAACCAGTGGCCTGACTGATCTGCTCCAGAGTGCGCTCCCAGCTCGCAGGCACCAGTGCGGATTCCAGCAATCCGTCCAGGGCTGCTTCGAGGTCGGAGATATCGATGCGCGTCGCCATGAATAAGTAATGCCCAACCGATTTCTTTGATTCGATGAAGAATCACACTTATCGCGGAGCGCCCTATGGAGTGAGCGCGCAATTCCGCGTTTAGAAACAGTATCTGCAGTTGTATTATGACAAAGTGACAAAAGTCACTGACGGCGACAGTGACTTTTGAAAGAGATCAAGACGCTTTTGTTCAACTATCCGTGATTGATCATCACATGGCGGACAGCCGTATAGTCTTCCAGGGCGTAGACAGACATGTCCTTGCCATAGCCTGATTGTTTCAGGCCGCCATGCGGCATTTCGTTGACCAACATGAAATGCGTGTTGATCCAGGTGCAGCCATACTGAAGGCGGGCAGCGGTCTTCATGCCGCGGCCGATATCTTTCGTCCAGACGGAAGAGGCGAGGCCGTAATCGCTATCGTTTGCCCAGGTCACTGCGTCTTCGACGTCGGTAAAGCGGGTGACCGAGACGACAGGGCCGAAGACTTCGCGGCGGACGATCTCATCTTCCTGTGTTGCGCCCGCGACGACCGTGGGCGTGAAGAAGAAGCCCTTGTCGCCCGAAACCTTGCCGCCGGTGGTGATTTCCATGTGCTTGTGTTCGGCAGCGCGGGTGACGAAGCTCTCGACGCGATCACGCTGGCGCTTGGAAATCAGCGGACCGATTTCGTTCTCTGTGTCGTCGGCCTGGTTGAAGCGGATGCTCGAGACGGCGGAGGTCAGATCGGCGACGAAATTGTCGTAGACCTTCGCGTCAGCATAGATGCGGCAGGCGGCCGTACAATCCTGGCCGGCGTTGTAGTAGCCAAAGGTGCGGATGCCGGCGACGACGGCGTCGATATCGGCATCGTCGAAGACGATGACCGGCGCCTTGCCGCCAAGCTCCAGATGGGTGCGCTTGACTGTCTTGGCGGCGGCCTGCAGCACCTTCTTGCCGGTCGCAACGTCCCCGGTGATCGATATCATGTTGATTTTCGGATGGTTGATCAGCGCGTTGCCGACGCTCTCACCGCGTCCAAGGATGACATTAACCACGCCTTGGGGAAGGATATCAGACATCAGCTTTGCCATCTTCAGTGCCGTCAGCGGTGTCTGTTCGGACGGCTTGAAGACGACCGTGTTGCCGCCGGCGATCGCCGGCGCCAGCTTCCAGGCCATCATCATCAGCGGGTAGTTCCACGGTGCGATTGAGCCGACGATGCCGATCGGGTCGCGGCGGATCATCGACGTATGGCCGGGAAGATATTCACCGGCGACCGGTCCATGCAGATTGCGCACCGCACCGGCAAAAAAGCGGTAACAATCGACAATGGCCGGGATTTCGTCATTCAGCACTGCATTGATTGGTTTGCCGCAGTTCAGCGCTTCGAGCGTGGCAAAGCCCTGGGCATCCTTTTCAATGGCATCGGCTATCTTCAGGAGATAAGCGGAGCGCTCGGAGGGTGTCGTCTGCGACCAGGCGACAAAGGCCTTTTCGGCGGCATCCACGGCGGCATCGATCTGGCCGAGCGAGGCTTCGGGAAGGTTCAGCACCGTCTCGCCCGTCTTCGGGTTCAGAACATGCTCTTCCGTTTCCGTGCCGGTCTCGAAGCGCGAACCGATCAGCATTTGCGTGTCCATGGGCGTTCTCCCTTGTGGTTGGTCGAGTGGAATTCGGAGGGGGCTCCGCGTCCACCGCAGGTCATTTGCCAGCGCCGGCGATCTGGTCGCCGTCGCGTGTGAGGTAATAGGCTGCCAGGATCGGCAGGAAGGTGACGAGCACGACGGCCATGGCGACCACATTGGTAACCGGACGCTGGCGCGGACGGATCAGCTCTTCGAGCATCCAGATCGGCAGAGTGGACTGTTGGCCGCCGGTGAAGGTGGTGACGATCACCTCATCGAAGGACAGGGCGAAAGCCAGCATGCCGCCGGCAAGAAGTGCGGTGCCGATATTCGGCAGGATCACATGGCGAAAGGTCTGGAAGCCGTCGGCCCCGAGATCCATCGAGGCTTCGATCAATGAGCCTGAGGTGCGGCGGAACCGGGCGACGGCGTTGTTGTAGACCACGACGACGCAGAAGGTGGCGTGGCCGAGAACGATCGTCCAGACGGAGAAGGGGACGTCGAACAGACTGAAGGCGGAGCGCAGGGCGATGCCGGTGATGATACCGGGAAGCGCAATCGGCAGGATGACGAGCAGCGAGATCGCCTCGCGGCCGAAGAATTTCGTCTGGCTGACGGCAGCCGCACAGAGCGTGCCGAGGATGAGTGCGATCACTGTCGCGACACTGGCCACTTGTACGGAAAGGCCGAGGGCCGACCAGACATCCGGCCGGTTCCAGGCGATGCCGAACCATTGCAGCGTCAGGCCGGGCGGTGGCCACTGATAGCTCTTCTCTTCCGTCGTGAACGCATAGACGAAGATCAGCAGGATCGGCAGATGCAGGAAGAGCAGGCCACCCGCAGCGGCGATCTTCAGGATGAGAGGCGATTTCTGTCCGCGGTCAGAGCGCATCGAAGGCTCCCATGCGTTTGGCGAGCCAGAGATAGATCGCCATGATGACGATCGGCACGACCGAGAAGGCTGCGGCGAGCGGCACGTTGCCGGCCGTTCCCTGCTGCGTATAGACCGCCTGACCGATGAAGAGGCGGGATGAGCCGATGATCTGCGGGATAATGTAGTCGCCCAATGTCAGCGAGAAGGTGAAGATCGAACCGGCGACGATGCCGGGCAGCGCCAGCGGAAAAAGCACGGCGCGGAAAGTCTGCCGCGGCGTGGCGCCGAGATCGGACGATGCCTCGATCAGATTGCCGGGCACGCGTTCGAGGGCTGCCTGCGTCGGCAGGATCATGTAGGGCAGCCAGATATAGACGAAGACGATGAAGGTGCCGAGGTAACTCACTGAGAGCGAATTGCCGCCGACGACAGGCAAAGCGAGGATGCTGTCGAGAAGCCAGGAGAGATAGAGCTTGTCGAAAAGCCAGGTGAGGATGCCTTCCTTGGCGAGGATCAGCTTCCAGGCGTAGATTTTGACGAGGTAGCTCGACCATAGCGGCAGCATGACGCCAAGGTAAAACAGGGCCTTCCATTTTCCCTGCGCATAACGCGCCGCATAGTAGGCAATTGGGAAGGCGATGGCCGCCGAGGCGACCGTCACCAGCGCCGCCATCAGGACGGTTCTGACGATGATATCGAAATTGCCGGGATTCAAGAGCTGGGCATAGGTATCGAGAGTGAACTCGTAATTGACCATGCCCGAGAAGTCGTCGATCGAGAAAAAGCTCTGCAGCAGCAGCGCGATCAGCGAGCCGATATAGATGATGCCGAGCCAGAGCAGCGGCGGTGTCAGCATAAGCAACAAGAGCAGTTTCGGGTGGCGCCAGAAGCTGTCCGAAAGGTGGCCGAAGAAACCGCCGCGCTGCGGCAGGATCGAGGTTTCCGGCCTGGTTATCGCCAGCGCCGTCATGCCGCATCGTCCATATAATGCACGTCGCCCTGCTGCCAGGCGAGGCGGATGGCGGTGCCGTTATCAGGGATATCGCTGCCGGCCGGCAGCATGACATGCAGGCGCGATCCGGTTATGTCGACGGTAAGACGGGTTGCAGCACCCAGGAAGCTGGCATTCTCGACTCTGGCTTCGATGCCGTCAGCCGCGAGGCGGATTGCTTCCGGCCGCAAGCTTGCCCAGCGCTTCTCGCCGCCGAGGGCCGTCATGACATCGGGAGAGATGACATTCGATGAACCGACGAAATCGGCGACGAAGCGGGTCTTCGGGCGGCGGTAGATGTCTTGCGGCGTGCCCTGCTGGACGATGCCGCCATTGTTGAAGACTGCGACCCGGTCGGCCATGGAGAGCGCTTCGCCCTGATCGTGAGTGACAAAGATGAAGGTGATGCCGAGTGCGCGCTGCAAGCTCTTCAGTTCCTCCTGCATCTGCTCGCGCAGCTTCAGGTCCAGCGCGCCGAGCGGCTCGTCCAGCAGCAGCACCCGCGGCTTGTTGACGAGAGCGCGGGCGAGCGCCACACGCTGCCGCTGGCCGCCGGAGAGTTGACCGGGACGGCGGCTGCCATAGCCCGGCAGCTTCACCAATTCCAGCGTCTTTTCGGCTTCTCGGATGCGTTCCGCCTTGCCGACGCCTTTGACCATCAGCCCGTAGGCGACGTTGTCGAGAATATTGAGATGCGGAAAGAGTGCGTAATCCTGAAAGACGGTATTGACGTTGCGGCGATAGGGCGGAACTCCCTCGGCGGTTTCGCCGAAGATCTCGATATGTCCCGATGTGGGCTGTTCAAAGCCTGCAATCAGCCGCAGGCAGGTTGTCTTGCCGGAGCCCGACGGGCCGAGCATGGCGAAGAATTCGCCGGGTGCGATCTCAAGATCGACCCCGTCGACGGCGCGCACCGCGCCGAAATGGCGAGACACCTTTTGGAAACGGACAGCTGACGTCATGGGGGCTCCGGTATTGCATGTTCACGAGAGGGCTGAGGTTTGAAAACCCCGCCCCAAACCCCTCCCCACGAGGGGGAGGGGCTTACCCTGCTACGCCCACACCTAAACCCTTCGGCGTTTCTGCAGGAATGCGGCGGTGCCCCTCTGGCCCATTCCCCTGATGAGAGGGATGGGGGAAGGGAAGGAATGGCTGGGGCCTTACCGCCCGCCAATCACGCCGATATAGTCCGACACCCAACGGTGATAGGGTACGCATTCGCTCTCGCTTGCGCATTTGGCGACCGGCGTCTTCCAGAACTTGATCTTGTCGAAGTGATCATAGCCGTTGGTGTTGCATCCGGCGTCGGTCAGCAGCTCGTTGCCCTTGCAGGCAGCCGGAACCGACGGCACGGCGCCGAACCAGGCGGCGGCATCACCCTGGACCTTGGCCTTCAGCGAATGCTCCATCCACATATAGGCGCAGTTCGGATGTTCGCTGTCGACGTGCAGCATGGTCGTATCGGCCCAGCCGGTCACACCTTCCTCAGGGAAGGTGGAGGCGATCTTCTGCTTGTCGGCCTGCAGCAGGTTGACCTGGAACGGCCAGGAGCCGGAGGCGACGACACCTTCATTCTTGAAGTCGTCGACCTGTATCATCGCGTCATGCCAATAGCGGGAAACGAGCTTGCGCTGGCCGCGGAGCAGGTCGAGTGCAGCCTTGTACTGATCTTCGTTGAGTTCGTAAGGGTCCTTGATGCCGAGATCGGGCTTGTGCGCCATCAGATACATGGCCGCATCGGCGATGTAGATCGGGCCGTCATAGGCCTGGACGCGGCCCTTGTTGGACTTGCCGTCCGGCAGGTTCTGTTCGTCGAAGACGATATTCCAGCTCGTCGGCGCCTTATCCTTGAAGGTGTCGGTATTGTACATCAGCACGTTCGGTCCCCAGAGGTAGGGCACGCCGTAATGGACGTTGTTTACCGTATTCCAGGGCGCGTTCTGAAGGCGCTCGTCGACTGTCTTGAAGCTCGGGATGAGATCGGTGTTGATGGGCTGGACGCGTTTTCCCGCGACGAGACGCAGTGATGCGTCGCCCGATGCCGTGACGAGGTCGAAACCGCCTTCGTTCATTAGCGCCACCATTTCATCCGAGGTGGCGGCGGTCTTTACGGAAACCTTGCAGCCTGTTTCCTTCTCGAAGTCGGTGACCCAGTCGTAATTCTTGTCGGTCTCGCCGCGCTCGATATAGCCGGCCCAGGCGACGATGCTGACCGCGCCTTCTCCCTTGCCCAATTCCTTCAGCGGTTCGGCAGCGACAACCTGTGTTGCAAAGCTCAGGCTCGCGAGCGCAGCAGTGCACGATTTCAGAAGATGCTTCATCGTCTGTCTCCCGGTTCGGTGCCGCTTTTGCGGCGTTCTGTTCCCGGAGGAAAAGGTGACGCGGAAAGACCGGTTTCGCAAATTCATTTATCAGAAAGCCGATATCGGAAATTCCGATATCTAACGAGATCTTCCCGACCGCATGTTCTCCGCGATGGCGACAAAATCGCGGGCCGCTTGCGGCAGGCTGGAGCCCTTGCGCCAGACCATGCCGACCTGAACGACGGGAAGGGAGCCGGAAACATCGCGGCTCTCGATGCGGTCTCCTTCCAGCGACCATGGGCGATAGACGAGATCGGGGAGCAGCGCCACCCCCGCACCCGTTGCGACCAGGCTGCGTACGGCTTCCACCGAGCGGGTCCGGAAGGCGACGTGGGGGCGGGCGCCGAGCGCTGTCAGCAGCTTGCCGGTATTCTCCTCGATTTCGTCCACCGTCAACATGATCAGCGGCTCGCGGGCGATGTCGGCAACGGAGATGATATCGGCCGAAACCAGCGGATGACCCATCGGCAGCCAGAGGCGATAGGGTGAGGTTTCCAGGATTTCGGCTTGGAGAGCCATGCGATCACGCAGATTTGAAATCACCATGACGGCGACATCCAGTTCGCCACCGACCAGCAGATGTTCAACGTAACTGCCATTGTCTTCGATGGCGCTGACCTCCACACCCGGGCAGGCGCGGCGATAGCGGGCCAGCAGGTCCGAGAGCACATAACCCGCGACGAGGGAGGTGACGCCGAGGTTGAGCGTGCCGGTGGGGACGTTCTGCTGGCCGGAAAAGCTGGTGCGGGCATCCGAGACGGTCGCCAGGATTTTCGTGGCATGCCGCAGGAACTGGTGGCCATTATGGGTGATCGAGAGCCCGCGCGGGTGACGCTCGAACAGTACGACGCCAAGATCGTTTTCCAGTTCCTTTAGCGCCTCGGTGATCGAGGATTGGGAGATGGAAAGGTTCTGCGCGGCGCGGGTGACCGAGCCCTGTTCGGCGACGGCGACGAAATATTGAATCTGGCGAAGCGTGAAGGCCATGTCATTTTAGAGCATGTGCTTGATCGATCTGGCAAGCTTGGGATTGGTTGGACCTTTTTTGGTATTTATTCAATTCGAGACAAAGTCGGACGGTCCACTTAAAGATTCGGAAACGTCATTTCCCTAGCTTCACAGTCACTTGTATTGCGTTGGAGTTTTCAGATGGCGGAGCAGTTGGCGTGAAGGCCTTACTGCGCATATTCCGGCCTTCCCGGAAATTGGCTTTGATCATCGGTGGCAGCGCCCTGTTAGCGGGCGTTTCCGGCGGTGCTGCGATCTATGTCGGTAAAGACAGGCTGCTCGGTGACGAGGAATCGGCCGATGGCGTAGCCTGCACCGACGTCAATCTAGTGACGATCAAGAAGCAGGATCACGTCTGGGTCCGCAAATATATCAAGACCGAACCTGTTGACGGCATGACGCGCATCAAGACGGCGTTGCGAGTCGCCCAGGCCGTCTATGAAGCCCAGAAGCCCGACCTCGTGCAGGTCGTCGTCCTCGACGAGAATGGTCCCACCCTGCGCTCGGATATTCGCGGCCGGGCGATCGGCGCCGACGTCGTCTATATCGCGCATCCAGACAAGATGGTCGATGGGCTTGATGACAAGCCCTATTCGGCCCGTTATTACGACGGCGAGGCAAGCGAGCAGGGCCTCTTCTATGGCGAGCGCATCGACCTGCCGGACGACCAGATCGCAGCACTGAACGCGAGTCTCAAGGATCCCGCCGATTGCATCGATCCGGTTGCGGTTGCCTCGACCAAGAAAGAGAGCAAGGCTGCAGCACAGGAGGCCAAGGAACCGTCCGCTGAAGAGCAGGCTGCCAAGGATGCTGCTACTCCCTCAGAAGCTGCTCCTGCAGAGGAAGCGCCTGCCAAAAGCGGGCACTAGGCCCGAAACGGTCAGGCCGCCGGCCTGATGCTTTCCCTTATCAAGGATACATCGCGTCCCGGCGGCTGGCCGAAGAAACGCGCATACTCCCGGGTGAATTGCGAAGCGCTTTCGTAGCCTACGGTATAGGCGACCGAGGAAGCATTTCCAGATTGAGCAATCAGAAGCTGGCGGGCCTGCAGCAGACGGATGCGCTTCTGGAATTGGATCGGGCTCATCGCCGTCACGGCCTTGAAATGGCGATGAAAGGCCGAGACGCTCATGGAGGCGAGGGTGGCGAGTTTTTCGACCTCGACCGCTTCGGCGTAATGTTCGCGAACCCAGCGGATGGCGAGCCTTATCCGCGACAGCGCGCTGTCAGGCGCCGCAATATCGCGCAGCATCCAGCCCTGCGGTCCCTGCAGCACACGGTAGAGGATCTCACGCTCATAGGCAGGGGCAAGCGCCGGGATATCCTGCGGGCGCTCCATGAGCTGCAGCATTCGCAGCCATGCATTCAGGAGTTCCGGCGTCATGCGGCAGACGGAATAGCCGCTCTGTCCGTCTAGATAGGATTGCGGTGAAAGATCCATGAGAAGGGCTGCGACCCGTGCCGGATCGAGCGACAAGCTGACGCCGATATAGGGCCGGTCGGGGGCCGTCTGCCGCACTACGCCGGTCGCCGGTATGTCGACCGAGATCACGAAATAGCTGGCTGGATCATAATAATAGTCGCGCCCGGCGATTGTCAGCGTCTTGCTGCCATCGAGGATCAGGTTGACCATCGGCTCATAGACGGCGCCGAGCTTGTGTTGGGGTATCTCTCCCTTGACCATCAGGATACCAGGTATGCCGGTTTCCGTCGGGCGGTTTTCGGCATGGGCCGTCAAGCGGCGCATCTCGTCGAGTATTGTGTGCATGACCAAATCCTGAACCAGGAAGTGAACGCGCACAAGGCAAAAGCAGGAATAGGCAAGAACGAGGCAGTTTCCGGCGGAGAGCCGATCGGCCGTTTACCATAGCTTTCGGCCGTCGAAGCAAAGGAGACAGAGATGAAAATCGCAATCATCACCGGTGGCAGCCGCGGCATTGGCCGGTCGGCGGCGCAGGAATGCGCAAGGCGCGGCATGGGCGTCATCCTCACCTACAACAGCCACAAGCCCGGTGCAGACGAGGTCGTTGCCGAGATCAGGGAGGCAGGCGGCCGAGCCGTGGCGCTTGCCCTCGATGTCGGCGATGCCGACAGCTTCCAGGTCTTCACGGAAGAGGTCAAAAGGCTGCTTTCCACTTATTGGGGTCGCAGCGATTTCGACTGCCTTGTCAACAATGCCGGGTTCGGCATGTTCAACCTGATGGAGACGGTGACGACGGAGCAGTTCGACGCTCTCATGAACGTCCATCTGAAGGGACCGTTCTTCCTGACACAGGCGCTCTTGCCGCTGATGGCGGATGGCGGCGTGATCCTGAACGTGACGAGTGCTTCCGTTCGCGTCGCAACGGCCGGTGTTGCGCCTTATGCAGCCCTCAAGTCCGGACTTGAGACGCTGACCCGCTACCAGGCGAAGGAATTCGGCGACCGCAGAATCCGCGCCAACGCCATCTCGCCCGGCCCTATCCGTACCAATCTCGCTGATGCTGCGCTGGACAAGAACCCGGAATTTGCCGCATTGCTCGCTTCACAGACGGCACTTGGCCGTATCGGGGAAGCCGACGACGTTGGCCGGGTCATAGCCGTGCTCGCCTCCGACGATGGCGCGTGGATCAATGCGCAGACGATTGAAGTCGCTGGCGGCTACATGATCTGAGGGAAAGATCTCAAAAGAAAACGGAGTGTCCTTTCGGGCGCTCCGTTTTTAATTGAAAGAATGCGTCTCTCAGTCGGCCTTGTTACGGCGAGCCGGGAAGAGAATGACGTCGCGGATCGATGGTGCGTTGGTCAGCAGCATGATCAGGCGGTCGACGCCGATGCCGAGACCGCCTGCGGGCGGCATGCCCTGGTCGATCGCATCGAGGAATTCCTCATCCAGCTGCTTTTCCTTCTCGCCGCGGGCATGGGCCTGCTCGAGCTGTTCGACCATGCGGCGGCGCTGCTCTTCCGGATCGTTGAGTTCGGAGAAGGCATTGCCGAGTTCCCAGGCGTTGCAATAGGTCTCGAAACGTTCGACGAGGCGCGGCTCGCCCGGCACTTCCTTGGCGAAGGGTGAGATGTCCTTCGGGAAATGCGTGACGTGCGAGGGCTGGATCAGCGTCTGCTCGACCTTCTCTTCGAAGATGAAGGCGAGGCACTCGCCCCAGGTCCAGTCCTTCTCGACTTCGAAGCCAGCAGCCTTGGCAGCCGTGCGGGCTTCCTCGTCGGTCTTCATTGCGAGGAAGTCGATACCGGTGACTTCCTTGACGGCGTCCGGCATCGGAACGCGCTTGAACGGACCCTTGAAGGACATGGTCTTGTCGCCGAAGGGGAATTCCGTCGTGCCGTGGATGGAGAGCGCCAGGCTCTCGAACAGCCGCTCGACGAGGTCCATGATGTCCTCGTAGTCGGCATAAGCCCAGTAGCACTCCATCATGGTGAATTCCGGATTGTGCCGGGTGGAGACGCCTTCGTTGCGGAAGTTGCGGTTGATCTCGAAGACCTTGTCGGTGAGGCCCGAAACCAGCGTGCGCTTCAGGAACAGTTCCGGCGCGATGCGCAGGTACATGTCGAGCTTCAGCGTGTTGTGATGCGTCTTGAACGGCTCGGCGGTGGCACCACCGTAGACCGAATGCAGCATCGGCGTCTCGACTTCCATGAAGCCGTCATCTTCCATGAAGCGACGGATGCCGGAGAGGATCTTCGAGCGCTGCTGGAAGCGCAGCTTCGATTCCTCGTTGGTCATGATATCGAGGTGGCGCTTGCGATAGCGTAGCTCGATGTCGGAGAGGCCGTGCCACTTTTCGGGCATCGGCAGCAGCGACTTGGTGAGCATCTCTATCTTCTGGGCGTTGATCGTCAGTTCACCGCGCTTGGTGCGACGTACGACGCCGGTGACCCCGATAATATCGCCGATATCGATCATCGGCAGGAGCGCACGGGCTTCTTCCGGGGTCGTGTCCTTGTGGCTGAAA
This sequence comes from Rhizobium sp. 01L419, assembly GCF_056400025.1. Taxonomy (NCBI): domain Bacteria; kingdom Pseudomonadati; phylum Pseudomonadota; class Alphaproteobacteria; order Hyphomicrobiales; family Rhizobiaceae; genus Rhizobium; species Rhizobium sp. 01L419. The sequence continues at coordinate 310,375 of NZ_JBFTSM010000004.1, read as the reverse complement.
ATCTGGATCTTGCCGCCGGCGTCATGGATATCCATGAACATGCCGGAGTTGCGCGACGAGTAGACGCGGCCGGCGACGGTCACGACATCCTGTGTCTCGACATCAGGTTCCAGGCCTTCGTATTTCGCAGCCAGTTCGGCATTGGTCAGCGTGCGGTGGAAATGCGCCGGATAGACGTCGCCGATCTGCTCGCGCAGCAGCTTCAGCTTCTGGGCGCGTACCTCCGTTGCGTCGGAAGATAGGGTGTTTTCGGTCTTGTTGTCAGCCATTGTCGAAATCCTCTGACTGTTCTTACTTCGAGCCGACGAGGGCGGCGACTGCCTGCGAGGCGAGCTTCAGGCGCTGGCGCACGACCGAGCGGCCGAGGATCGCCATGGAATCGAAAAGCGGCAGCGAGCGCGACGAGCCGGAGACGGCGACGAAGAGCGGCGCGACGATGACCTTCAGCTTCTTGCCCATGCGGTCGGCGATGGCGCGCAGTTCGGCCTCGATCGTCTCGACGTTCCATTCCAGGATCTTTTCGAGATCCGGCTGGACGGTGTTGAGGATCTCAAGGATCTCTTCCGGCGGCGATTTGATCTTGGCGAAGTCGGAGGGCTGCAGGCCGAGATCGGACTTCAGCAGGAAGCCCGCGAGATCGGGCAGTTCGCCGAGCTTGGAAATGCGAGTCTGCGACAGGCGCAAGCCAGCCATCAGGCGATCGTTTTCCATCGCCCATGTCAGTACGCGATCGCGGAAGTCTTCTTCCGACAGCTTCTCGCGGATCCAGCGGCCGTTCAGCCAGTCGAGCTTCTGGATGTCGAAGATCGCACCGGCCTTGGACAGGTTTTCCGGGTCGAACTTTTCCGACAGCTCATCCATCGTCAGCAGCTCTTCGCCTTCGGAAATCTGGATGAAGAACAGGCCGAGGAAGTTCATCAGCGCTTCGGGGATATAGCCGAGCGCGGAGTAATAGGAGATCGAGGTCGGGTTCTTGCGCTTCGACAGCTTCGACTTGTCGGCATTGCGCATCAGCGACAGATGCATGAAGACCGGCTGGTCCCAGCCGAAATAGCGGTACAGCAGAATGTGCTTCGGCACGGAGGCGAGCCATTCCTCGCCGCGTGCGACATGGGTGATCTTCATCAGATGGTCGTCGATGACGTTGGCCATATGATAGGTCGGCATGCCATCGGCCTTGATGAGGACCTGCATGTCGACGGAATCCCAGGGTATCGACACATCGCCATAGACGCCGTCGGTAAAGTCGCACGAGCCTTCGGTCGGGATCTTCATGCGGATGACGGTGGTTTCGCCGTCGGCCATGCGCGAAGTGACTTCTTCGGCCTTCAACGTCAGGCAGAGGCCGTCATATTTCGGCGGCTTGCCGGCGGCACGCTGGCCTTCGCGCATCTGCTCCAGCCGCTCGGGCGTGCAGAAACAGCGGAAGGCATGGCCCTTGTCCAGCAGCTCCTGGGCATAGGGCTGATACATGTCCTTGCGGTCGGACTGGCGATAGGGGCCGTAGGGGCCGCCGATGTCAGGGCCTTCCTTCCATTCCAGCCCACACCATCTCAGCGCATCCAGCACTTTGGTCTCGAATTCCGGGGTCGAGCGCGTCGCATCGGTATCCTCGATGCGCAGAATGAACTCGCCGCCGTGCTTCTTGGCAAAGAGATAGTTGAAGAGAGCGATGTAAGCGGTGCCGACATGCGGCTCGCCGGTCGGCGAGGGAGCGATGCGGACGCGGACGCCGGAAGCTGTCATTTTTATGTGCCCGTCAATGAATGCCGAGCGGCTTTTCAATGAAAGCGACGTCCGGCCTGGAAAATGCAGATATCTTTCGGAAACCGGCTGGAGAAGGGCGTCTGCCCACACAATCCACCGATTATCCTGATGGTTGCGCTTAGGCCATATTCAAAAGGGCGCGTCAAGAAAAACCGCTTTTGGCGGGCGTGTTCCGGCCTCTCCGGGCGGCCGCTTCGGGCATCTGTTCTTTGAGGTGAAGCCCGGCGACGACATGAAGCAGGGTTTCATCAAACCTCCGGCTCTCGGAAGAACCCCGCCTTACCCGGTAAGGCGGGGATAATAGTTGGGTCTGAGATAGATAGCGGTCTTAGTGGCCGCCTTCGCGCTTTCGCCGGCGTGCGTTCCTTGCGAACATATTCAGCACCTCGACGAGGGCCGAGAAGGCCATGGCGGCGTAGACGTAGCCCTTCGGCACATGGAAGCCCATGCCATCGGCGATCAGCGTCGTGCCGATCATCAGCAGGAAGGCGAGTGCCAGCATGACGATCGTCGGGTTGCGCTCGATGAAATTGGCGAGCGGCGTTGCGGCAACCAGCATGACCGTTACGGCCGCGACGACGGCGACCACCATGATCGGCAGGTGCGGGGTCATGCCGACGGCGGTGATGATGCTGTCCACCGAGAAGACGAGGTCCAGAAGCAGGATCTGGCCAATCGCCGAGGCGAAGCTCGTGCCTGTCGCGCCTGCGATGAAATTCTCCTGCTGATCCTCCGGATCGACATTGTGGTGGATTTCCTTGGTGGCCTTCCAGACGAGGAAGAGACCGCCGGCGATGAGAATGAGATCTTTCCAAGAGAAGCCATGGCCGAAAAGCTCGAAGAGCGGCTCGGTGAGCTGGACGATCCAGGCAATGGTACCAAGCAGGGCAAGACGCATGATGAGCGCAAGAGCGATACCGGTCTTACGGGCCCTTTCCCGATGCTCAGGCGGCAGCTTGTTGGTGAGGATGGAGATGAAGATGAGGTTGTCGATCCCGAGAACCACTTCCATCACCACGAGCGTGACAAGCGCCACCCAGGCAGCCGGGTCCTGAATGAGCGTCATGATATCCTGCATCGGCGTATTTCCCCCTTGCGTCACATACGGACGCGGACAATGTATCGTCGCGGCCCTGCCGGGCAAGCGCCGCAAGGGGGTATACGAAAACGATCGGGCTTTTATTCCTTGATCGGCAGCCAGATTTCCGTCAGCCCCATTCCCGTATAGGGATCGAAGCGGTCATCGTAGCGTTCGAACATGTCGGGCGTGCTGCCATGTTCGAGGCCCGAAGTCGGCCACCAGTTGCCGAAGATCAGGTCCATCGTCGCGGGAATACCGGAGACGTGGCCGCGATGGGAGAAGACGGCGTAGCGCTGGAGCGGCAGCTTCAATGTCACAAAGCCCTCCGGCAGGTCGTCGGCGTTGGCTATTTCGGCGGCGGCCATGTAACGGAATTTCTCGGCCTCGCCGTCGATATGGGTGCAGACGCCGTAGGCGACATTTCCCTTCTGGTTCGGGATATGGCCGAAATGCTGGTTGAACTTCTGCCAGAGAGAGGGGATCGCGGCGTTGCCGCCATAGTCATAGGTTTCCTGCAGCCCGGCAAAAAGCATCGGCTGAAGGGTTTCGAAACGCGGCGGTTCGAGATCGTTAAGGCTTGCGGTTTTCATCCTGATAGGCTCCATCAAAGCAAGGTTGCGAATGTGCCCTTGTCGCCGCACCGCTTCCGGCGTCGTGCCGAATTGGTCGCGGAAGGCACGGGTGAAAGCCTCGTGCGAGCCGTAGCCCGCGCCGAGGGCAACCTCGAGAATGCTGGATGAGCCTGAGATGAGAGATAGCGCGGCCCCACTCAGGCGCCGTGCGCGGATATAGCCGCTGATCGAATGGCCGGTCACCAGCCCAAAGACGCGCGAGAGATGATAGCGCGACAGTCCGGCAGCTTCTGCGATCTCGTCGAGGCTTATATCGGTTTCGAAATGGCTCTCGATGAACCATATCGCCCGTCCGATGGCGCTCATCTCTTCTCCCCTGGTTGCCGTCTCATTCCTAGAGGAAATGCGGCGGCCGGATTTGATCGCTATTGCGCAAATCCGGCGGAAAACCAGTCGGGGCGGGAGATGTGGTCAGGTAGACTCGTGTTTGCGAACGCCATAGGCGGCCATAAAGACGTGGATCGCGCCGCGAATGACGCGTTCGATCTCGTTGCGCGGCGGCGGTCCGTCCATATTGCCGAACAGGCGCAGCTTGAAGAAGCTGCCGCTCGCAAGATCGAGGAACTGCCCGGCGGCGAGATCGATATCGTCGATCTTCAGGGTGCCGGCCTGCACGTGCCGCTCCAGGAAGTCGTGCATGATGGTGCGCAGGTTCTGCGGACCCTTGAAGAATCGCTGACAGAGAAGGGGCATCCGCTCACGCACGCCGAGCACGGTGCGCATGGCGTCGATGACCTTGTCTTCGGTCATATGCGTGACGAAGGTTATCCCGAATTCGTACAGGCCGGCCTCGACATCGTCATGCTCGGCAAGGACCATGCGCACGGCTGCCACGAAGGCGGCGCGCTCGGTCTCGACCATGGCGTGGAAGAGTTCTTCCTTGTTGGCGAAGTAGACATAGAGCGTTCCCTTGGAAACGCCGGCCTCGCGCGTCACATCGTTCATACTGGCCGCGTCGAAGCCCATCTTCATGAACACGCTCCGGGCACCGTCAAGGATCTGCTGGCGCTTGGCCGGATCTTCACCCGCAGCAAAGCGGCCTCCCGGATTGGGTGGGCTGAATACGGCGGTATCCTCGGGCTTCAGTGTCATGTCTCCTTAACCGTCTTGGCGAATTCGCGGTTTCATTCAAAGAAATCGAACCGATTGGTTCTATGCATCTTGATATGAAGTCAAAAACCCTTTAAGTCAACTGAACCGAACCGTTCAGTTCGATTATTTTACTCCAGATCGGTAGTCTGTTTATGTCGACCAACCAGAAGAGCAACGTCGCGCGCATCGTCAGCGAAAATGCCGGCGCCGAAGAGGTGAAAGCGGAAACCGTAGCCCCCGCCGAAGCCCCGAAGGCAGAGGCACCGCAGACGGCTCCTGCGCAGTCGGCGCCTGCTGTCGCACCGGCTGCTCCGAAGAAGCGCCGCAGCTTCGTGTTGCCTGTTGTGGTGCTCGCTGCTCTCGCCGGCGCTGGCTGGTACGGCTACGACTGGTGGACGAATGGCCGCTTTCTGGTGTCGACCGACGACGCCTATATCGAGGGTGATATCGCGACGATCTCGCCGAAGGTTACCGGTTACGTCGCGAAGGTGAATGTTTTCGCCAACCAGGAGGTCAAGGCAGGCGACGTTCTCGCCACCCTTGATAACGGCGACTACCAGAACGCCCTCGACCAGGCGAATGCCCAGATCGTAACCGAGCAGCTTTCACTCAGCCGCATCGATGCGCAGATCGAAGGCGCGAAGGCGAGCCTCGTTCAGGCCCAAGCCCAGAAGACCGCCCTCGAAGCCACCGTGCGCGGCGCGGAAATCAAGCAGAAGCGCCAGAGCGACCTGCAGGCGAAGTCGGTCGGCACCACGGCAGACCTTGACGACGCCAATACGGCGCTCGATCAGGCCAAGGCCAATCTTGCCGGCGGCGATGCCAACATCGTTTTCGCCCAGGCCAACATCACCATCCTCGAGGCACAGCGCAAGGAAGCCGAAGGCTCCGTGCGTACGATGGAAATCCAGCGCGACAAGGCTGCCCGCGATCTCTCCTTCACCGTGCTGAAGGCGCCCTATGACGGCGTCGTCGGCAATCGGTCGGTTCAGGAAGGCGATCTCGTTTCGCCTGGCCAGCGGCTGATGGCGCTCGTGCCGACACGCCAGCTCTACATCGACGCCAACTTCAAGGAAACGCAGATCCAGCATCTCGTTCCCGGCTCGAAGGTCAATGTCCATGTCGATGCCTATAGCGACTATCCAGTCGTCGGCACCGTCGAATCGATCTCGCCGGCCTCCGGCTCGGTCTTCTCGATGCTTCCCCCGGAAAATGCGACTGGCAATTTCACCAAGATCATCCAGCGCGTGCCGGTTCGCATCGCCTTGCCGCAGGATGCGCTTGATAGCGGCCGCCTGCGCGCAGGTCTCAGCGTCGTCGTCGATGTTGATACCCGTACGGCGCCGGTGAAGTAAGTTCTCGGGGCGGAGGTAATCCTATGGCCGGGAGCGCGACAGCAACCGCAGGTTCGATCCCGGCAATGCCTGCGCATGCCGCCGATCGCATGGATCCGAGAAGGCTCATCGCTTTCTTCGCGATGGTGCTCGGCATGTTCATGTCGATCCTCGACATCCAGATCGTCTCCGCTTCGCTCGCCGAAATCCAGGCAGGACTTTCGGCCGGTTCGGACGAAATCGGCTGGGTGCAGACGGCCTATCTGATCGCGGAAGTCATCATGATCCCGCTGTCGGGCACGCTCGCGCGCATCATCTCGACGCGGTATCTCTTCGCGATTTCGGCCGCCGGTTTCACCATGGCGAGCGCCCTGGCCGCAACCGCGACGAACATCGACCAGATGATCGTCTACCGTGTCATCCAGGGCTTCATCGGCGGCGGCATGATCCCCTCCGTCTTTGCGGCGGCGTTTACGATCTTCCCGCCGTCGAAGCGTGCGATCGTCTCGCCGATCATTGGCCTCATCGCCACGCTGGCGCCGACCATCGGCCCGACGGTCGGTGGTTATCTTAGCCATGCCTTCTCCTGGCACTGGCTGTTCCTGGTCAATATTGTGCCCGGTATCATCGTCACGATCGTCACCTGGAACTTCATCGATTTCGACAAGCCGGAACTGTCGCTCTTCAAGAAGTTCGACTGGTATGGCCTGCTGTCGATGGGTGTTTTCCTTGGCGCACTGGAATATGTGCTGGAAGAAGGCAATTCGAACGACTGGTTCAACGACAGCTACATCGTCATCGGCGCCGTTGCCTCCGCCGTCGCCTGTGTCGTCTTTTTCTACCGGGCCTTCACGGTGGAATTCCCGGTCGTCGATCTGACGGCCTTCTCCAACCGCAATTTCTCCTTTGGTTCGGTGTTCTCTTTCGTCATGGGCATCGGCCTTTACGGGCTCACCTATATCTATCCGGTCTATCTCGGCCGCATCCGCGGCTACGATTCGCAGATGATAGGCGAGACAATGTTCGTGTCGGGCCTTGCGATGTTCTTCACCGCGCCGATCGCCGGCCGGCTGTCGACGAAACTCGACCTGCGTTTCATGATGGCGATCGGCTTCGTGAGCTTTGCAGCCGGCACCTACATCATGACGCATCTGACGCAGGACTGGGACTTCTACGAGCTCTTCATCCCGCAGATCCTGCGCGGCTTCGGCCTGATGATGTGCATGGTGCCGATCAACAATATCGCGCTCGGCACCCTGCCGCCGGCGCGTATTCGCGGCGCATCCGGCCTCTTCAACCTGACGCGTAACCTCGGCGGCGCCGTCGGCCTTGCCGTCATCAACACCGTGCTGACCAGCCGCCAGGACGTGCACTACGAGCGTCTGCGCGAAAACGTGCACTGGGGCAATACGGCTGCGATCGACCAGATGAACAACATGACCCAAAACTTCAACAATTGGGGTCTTGATGGTGCCGATGTTGCAGTCAAGCAGATGGTCGGCTTGGCCACCAAACAGGCGATGATCCTTTCGTTCGGCGACATTTTCCTAATGCTGACGGTGCTTTTCCTGGCGATGGTCCTTGGCGTCTTCATGATCAAGAAACCCGCGCCGCAAGGCGGGGGAGGCGGTGGCGGCCACTGACCTCCGGCCGTCGTTGCAAGAAAGGCCCTCTTCGGAGGGCCTTTCTGTTTTTCTGCATGGGTAGTTTCGCTTCCCTTGAACGGGTGCTTTTCAACCCACGCATTTTTTGATTTACGTACATCAAAATTGGCGCTAATGGTCTCGTCCAGGAGGAGCGATGAGGCCAACCGTTCATGATATCGCCGCTGCGGCGGGTGTCAGTCTCGCGACTGTGGACCGGGTTCTGAACCGACGGCCGGGCGTACGCCATGTGACACGGGAGAAGGTGGAGACCGCCATCCGCGATCTCGGCTATGTGCGCGACCTGGCGGCGGCAAACCTTGCCAAGGGCCGCGTCTATCCGCTGACCTTCATCCTGCCCGCCAGCGACAATTCCTTCATGCACGGCTTGAATGCCGAAATCCGCGCAGCGATCGCGCGCTCGGCCGCTGAGCGTACGGACATTCGCATCGTCGAGGTGCCGGCCTTTGATCCACAGGCGCTGGTTCGTGAGCTGGAAACAGTCGCTGCCGAAAAGCCCTCAGGGGTCGCGCTCGTAGCCACCGACGCGCCCGATGTGCGCACGGCTGTGGACCGGCTGGTCCATGACAGCATTCCGGTCGTTACCCTCGTTTCCGATCTGACGGGATCTCTGCGTCACCATTATGCCGGCGTCGACAATATCGCAGCGGGGCGCACCGCTGCTCGCCTGCTCGGCCGTTTTCTCGGCGGTGCCAGAGGCGAGATCGCTGTTCTTGCAGGCTCTATGCTGGTGCGCGACCATCGTGAGCGCCTGGAGGGTTTCGCATCTGTCACGGCGCAGGAGTTTCCGGCGCTGCATCTGCTGCCGGTGCTGGAAGGCCGGGATGACCCTGAAACTGCCCATATGCTGATTGCGGATGCGCTTGGGAAGAACGACGGCATCGTCGGCATTTACAGTCTCGGCGCCGGTAATCGTGGTCTGATCCGGGCGCTCAAGGAAAAGGCTGTCGACAGGGCGCTGACAGTGATTGCCCATGAATTGACGGTGCATACGCGCGCTGCCCTTCTCGACGGCACTATCGACGCAATCCTCAATCAGGATGCCGGCCATGAAGTACGCAGCGCGATACGTGTTCTCAAGGCAAAGGCTGATGGCCTCGCGGTCATCGACGCGCAGGAGCGCATTCGCCTCGATATATTCCTGAAAGACAATCTGCCTTAACGGCAAAGGGAGAAATACCACATGTATCTGGGTCTCGATCTCGGAACTTCGGGCGTCAAGGCGATGCTGATCGACGGCGATCAGAAGATCATCGGTTCGGCCAATGGTTCGCTCGATGTCTCGCGTCCGCATTCCGGCTGGTCCGAACAGGAGCCGGCCCATTGGGTGCGCGCCACGGAAGAGGCCGTCGCCGGCCTCAAGGCCAAACATCCGAAGGAACTCGCCGCGGTAAAGGGCATCGGGCTTTCCGGCCAGATGCACGGTGCGACGCTGCTTGACGCCTCGGACAAGGTGCTGCGCCCTTGCATCCTCTGGAACGATACGCGTTCCTATATCGAGGCAGCCGCGCTCGATGCCGATCCACGTTTCCGCAAGCTGACCGGCAATATCGTTTTCCCCGGCTTCACCGCGCCGAAGCTTGCCTGGGTCGCCAAGAATGAGCCTGAGATCTTCGCCAAGGTCGCCAAGGTTCTGCTGCCGAAAGATTATCTGCGCCTCTGGCTGACGGGCGAACATATCTCGGAAATGTCCGACTCGGCCGGCACCTCCTGGCTCGACACCGGCAAGCGCGCCTGGTCGTCCGAACTGCTTGCGGCTACCCATCTCGACGAGAAGCAGATGCCGACGCTAGTCGAAGGCACGGAGCAGGGCGGCAAGCTGCGCGCCGAGTTCGTCTCGGCTTGGGGCATTTCCGGCGATGTCATCGTTGCCGGCGGTGCTGGCGACAATGCGGCTTCGGCCTGCGGCATGGGTACGGTCAGCGATGGCGCCGCCTTCGTTTCGCTCGGCACGTCTGGTGTTCTCTTTGCCGCCAATGCCGCTTACCTGCCCAAGCCGGAAAGCGCGGTTCATGCCTTCTGCCATGCATTGCCGAACACCTGGCATCAGATGGGCGTCATCCTGTCGGCTACCGATGCTCTCAACTGGCATTCCTCGGTTACAGGCAAGTCGGCGGCCGATCTCACCGGCGAACTCGGCGACAGCCTGAAGGCACCGACAGGTGTCACCTTCCTGCCTTACCTATCGGGCGAGCGTACGCCGCATAATGATGCGGTCATCCGGGGTGCCTTTATCGGCCTCGAGCATGAAAGCAGCCGTGTGGTGCTGACGCAGGCGGTACTCGAAGGCGTATCCTTCGCGATCCGCGACAATCTCGAAGCGCTGCGTTCGGCCGGCACGGATATTTCCCGCGTCACGGCGATCGGCGGTGGTTCGCGTTCTCGCTATTGGCTGGCTTCGATCGCGACCGCGCTCGGCGTTCCCGTCGACCTGCCGGCAGACGGCGATTTCGGCGCGGCCTTCGGCGCTGCCCGCCTTGGCCTGATTGCAGCGACAGGCGCCGATCCGGTCGCCGTCTGCACGCCGCCGGTCACGGCCGGCACGATCGAGCCGATTGCCGCACTCAGCGGCGCTTATGAAGATGCATACAAGCGCTATCGCGCGACCTATCCGGCGATCAAGTCGCTGGCGCATTGAGAACTGGAGCCGGTGGCCCCCTCATCCGCCTGCCGGCACCTTCTCCCCGCTGGGGAGAAGAGACTCGCGGCGGTGCCTCATGCCCTTCTCCCCTCGGGGAGAAGGTGGCCCGAAGGGTCGGATGAGGGGCTTCAGGCACGGACGACAAGACTGAGCTACAAACCCAAGGAGAACCCAAATGAGCACCGGATTTTTCGGCGATATCCAGAAAGTGAAGTACGAAGGCCCCGACAGCACCAATCCGTTGGCGTTCCGTCACTATCAGCCGGACGAAATCGTTCTCGGCAAGCGCATGGAAGACCATCTGCGCTTCGCAGTCGCGTACTGGCACACATTCACCTGGCCGGGCGGCGATCCCTTCGGCGGCCAGACCTTCCTGCGTCCGTGGTTCGAAGACACGATGAAGGCCGCCAAACTCAAGGCTGACGTCGCTTTCGAATTCTTCTCGCTGCTCGGCGCGCCCTACTATTGCTTCCACGACGCTGACGTGCGCCCGGAAGGCAAGAACTTTGCCGAAAACACGAAAAACCTGAACGAGATCGTCGATTACTTCGCCGAGAAGCAGGCCACCACCGGCACCAAGCTGCTCTGGGGCACGGCGAACCTCTTCTCCAACCGCCGCTACATGTCGGGTGCTGCTACCAACCCGGATCCGGATGTCTTTGCTTTCGCCGCCGCGACGGTGAAGACCTGCATCGACGCCACGCAGAAGCTCGGCGGCGAAAACTACGTTCTGTGGGGCGGACGCGAAGGCTATGAAACCCTGCTCAACACCGACATCGGTCGCGAGCTCGACCAGCTCGGCCGCTTCCTCAACCTCGTCGTCGAGTACAAGCACAAGATCGGTTACAAGGGCACGATCCTCATCGAGCCGAAGCCGCAGGAGCCGACCAAGCACCAGTACGACTACGACGTTGCGACCGTCTATGGCTTCCTCAAGAAGCACGGTCTCGAAAATGAAGTGAAGCTCAACATCGAGCAGGGCCATGCAATCCTCGCCGGCCACTCCTTCGAGCATGAACTGGCGCTCGCAAACGCGCTCGGCATCTTCGGCTCGATCGATATGAACCGCAACGACTACCAGTCCGGTTGGGATACCGACCAGTTCCCGAACAACGTTCCGGAAATGGCACTGGCCTATTACCACGTTCTGGCAGGCGGCGGCTTCAAGACAGGCGGTACCAACTTCGATTCGAAGCTGCGCCGTCAGTCGCTCGATCCGGCAGACCTGCTGATCGGCCATATCGGCGGCATGGATTGCTGCGCCCGTGGCCTGAAGGCTGCCGCCAAGATGGTCGAGGACAAGGCCCTCTCCCAGCCGCTCGCAGACCGCTATGCCGGCTGGGATTCGGCCGAAAGCCAGAAGCTCTTCCGCGGCGAATATTCGCTGGACGAGATTACCCATTGGGTCGAGAGCAAGGACGTCAACCCGCAGCCGAGGTCCGGCAAGCAGGAGCTGCTCGAAAACATCGTCAACCGCTACGTTTGATTGCTGGTTTGATTTCTTATGAGGGCCGGGGAGCGAAAGCTTCCCGGCTTTTTTGCACCTGGATCAGTATTGTCGGATGTCCCCAGCGTCCTAGTTTTCGGCCGACAGTTTACGAACGCGGATCGCTTTCATGACGGACGCCAATCTTCCCGATCTTTATCGGGGCTATATCGCTTGCCTGAACAGCCAGGACTGGCCGAACCTCGGCAATTTCGTGCACGCGGACGTCCGCTATAACGGCAAACATATTGGCCTCTCCGGCTATCGCGACATGCTCGAAGGCGATTTCCGGGCGATCCCCGACCTTTTCTTCGATATCCGGATGCTGGTGTGCGAGCCGCCGCGTGTCGCCAGCCGGTTGTTTTTCGATTGCACGCCGAAGGAGAAGCTGTTCGGCCTGCCGGTCAACGGCAGGAAGGTTCAGTTTGCCGAGAACGTCTTCTACGAGTTTCTGCAGGGGCGGATCGAGCAGGTCTGGTCGATCATCGACAAGGCCGCCATCGAAGCTCAGCTATAAACGAAGCGGACGTTATCGCTTCTGCCAGTTGCGCGGCGGCGCAGAGACCGAATTGCGCACCACCAGATCCGGCCGCAACAGGATTTCCGTTTCGGCCGGGCGACCATTCGACAGAAGTTCCAGCAACAGTGCCATGGCCTGTTTGCCGATTGCCGTGCGTGGCTGGCGGATCGTCGTTAGCGACGGGCTCATGAAAACGGCTTGCGGTACGTCGTCGAAACCGGTGACAGAGAAATCCTGCGGGATGTTGTATCCGCGGGCATCGAGGCCGATCATGACGCCGATCGCCGTCTGGTCATTGACGCACATGAAGGCACTGGGCAGCGTGTCGCGCATGAAAAGCTGTTCCACGGCATGGCGGCCGCTCTCGATCGTGCCGTCGCCCTCCAGTACGATACGCGTGTCTTTCGGCACGCCGGCGGCGTCGAGACCGGCATCATAGCCCTGCCGGCGGCGGCTATAGGCGAGGCGGGTGCGGGAATCGCCGATGAAGGCGATCTTGCGGTGTCCTTCGGCCAGAAGCAGGTCGACTGCCTTTCTGGCGCCCTCGATATCGTCAACGCCGACATAGGGAATGCCGCCATTGAAGACAGGTTCGAATACACCAACACTCGGCGGCAATTGAGCCGTCACGGTCTGATGACCGAAGGGCAGGATGCCCGTGAAAAGGATCAGCCCAGCCGCCTGGTTGGAGCTAAAAAATTTCAGATATTCCAGGCCGCGCTGCGCATCGTTCTGCGTATGGCCGATGAGAATGCCGTAGCCATGGGCGCGGGCCTCGTTTTCCAGGCCGATCAGGATATTGGAAAAATTGGGGTCGCCGATATCGGGCGCCACCACCAGGATCATATTGGAACGGCCGAGCCGCAGGCTGCGCGCCATGGCATTGGTCGTATAACCGGTGATGGCGATCGCCTGGTTGACCTTCAGGCGCGTGGAATTGGCCACCTTTTCGGGCATATGGATTGCCCGCGAAACCGTCGCGATGGAAACCTCGGCGATCCGGGCGACGTCTTCGATTGTAGCGGGCGTGGAATTCGACACGGGGTCTGCCTTGGGCTGTCTTCGCCGCACACTACACAGACTTGCCGGGAGGTCAAAGGCAGCCTTCAACAAGTCTGTGTGAATCCACGATGTAAACCTTTACATGCCCGATGTAAAGGTTTACATATGCCCAACATAAGCGGATGGGAGCCGCAGGAGGAAAATCATGAGCATGGATACCGCAGAGGCTGCGCCGGTGGTGTTGTCCGCCAGGCGCATTTGCAAGTCTTTCAGCGGCGTGCAGGTTCTTTTCAGCGTCAATTTCGATCTTCGCGCCGGTGAAATTCACGCGCTGATGGGCGAAAACGGTGCTGGAAAATCGACCCTGGTCAAGATCCTCTCCGGTTTCGAGCAGCCGACATCGGGCGAAATCCTGCTGGACGGCAAATCCGTGGTGCTCCCGCCGAACGGTGCGGCCGAGGCGCTCGGAATCGTCATTATCCATCAGGAATTCAATCTCGCCGAACATCTGACCGTGACCGAGAGCCTGTTTCTCGGGCGCGAGGTTACGCATTTCGGCGTGCTCGACCGCAAGCATATGCGAGCTGAGACGCGCCGGGTGCTCGACCTGCTCGGTTCGCATGTCGACGAGAATGCAATGATCAGTTCGCTTTCCATCGCCGACAAACAGATGGTCGAGATCGCCAAGGCCATCAGTCGCGATGCGCGCGTCGTCTTCATGGACGAGCCGACGGCAGTCCTGTCGCGCGAGGAAACCAACATGCTCTTCAAGCAGGTGCGTAAACTGCGCGATCAGGGCACCAGCTTTGTCTTCGTTTCCCACAAGCTGGACGAGGTGATGGAATTGACCGACATGGTCACGGTCCTGCGTGACGGCCAATGGGTGAAGACGGCGCCGACCTCTATGCTGGACGGTGAATCCATCGCTCAGCTCATGGTTGGCCGGGAGCTTTCCAGCCTCTATCCCGCCAAGGTCGAACCCAACGTCGACGAAGAAGTCGTGCTTCGCGTCAGTTCAGTTTCGACCGGCTATGTGCAGGACGCGAGCTTCGAGGTGCGCAAGGGCGAAGTGATTGGCTTTTCCGGACTGATCGGCTCGGGCCGCACGGAATTGATGGAGGCGATTGCCGGCCTTCGTTCACGGCTTTCGGGCGAGGTCGTCATCCATGGCGAGAGCGTGTCCTCGGGCGATGCGCGCGCCGTCAATCGCGCTGGCCTTGCCTACATGACCAAGGACCGCAAGTCGAAAGGCCTGCTGCTCAGTTCGGGCATGATTGCCAATCTGACGCTGCAGTCGCTCGAGCGTCATGTCAGCCACGGTTATCTCAGCCCCGGCAGCGAGGCGGCGGCTCTTGCCAAGGCCAAGCGCCGCTTCGACATCAGGGTACGCGACGGCAATATCATTGCTGGGCGCATGTCGGGCGGCAACCAGCAGAAGCTGCTTCTGGCCAAGGTCATGGAGACCGAGCCGCAGATCATCATCATCGACGAGCCGACACGAGGGATCGATGTCGGCACCAAGCAGCAGATCTATCATTTCATCTCGGCGCTCGCCCGTGACGGGCGGGCAATCATAGTCGTCTCCTCGGAAATGCCCGAGGTCATCGGCCTCTGCACGCGCGTGGCCGTCATGCGCGAGGGTCGGATTGTCGGCATCCTCGAGGGCGATGAAATTTCCGAGCAGGAAATCATGCGTTACGCGGCAGGCCTGAAGCGTCAGGTAGCCGCCTGACGCCGGCAGAGCGCGGTATGGGCGGCCCGCACGCGGGACAAACAAGATGCCCAGTAGTAATGGGACGGGAGGTTGGTTTTGGACATGAGTGTTAACGAGGAGACCAGGGAAATCCGGCGCAGATCCTGGCGTGATGTCGATCTGCGTGCGGTAGCGCCCTTTGCCGCACTGGCCTTGCTCCTCATCGTGGGCGCGCTGGTCAATCCCAATTTCATCGGCCTCACCAACCTTACGAATGTCGCGACGCGCTGCGCCTTCATTGCGATCATCGCCGTCGGCGCGACCTTCGTGATCTCGGCCGGCGACCTCGACCTTTCCGTCGGCTCCATGGTGGCCTTTGTCGCCAGCCTGATGATCCTACTGATCAATTCCGGCGTCATCGCCGATCCGACGCTGATGCTGGTTGCAGCTGTCGTCTTCGCCGTGGTCGCCGGAGCGCTCTGTGGTCTTGCAAACGGTCTCATCACGACGGTCGGCAAGATCGAACCCTTCATTGCCACCCTTGGTACGATGGGCATCTACCGCGGCTTGACGACATGGCTGTCGCAGGGCGGTGCGATCACGCTGCGCTCTGCGGATATCCAGACGCTTTATCGCCCTGCCTATTTCGGCAGTTTTCTCGGCGTGCCGGTGCCGATCGTCGTCATCCTGGCGGTCACCGCGGTCGCAGCCTTCATTCTCTATCGCACGCGTTACGGCCGGCATGTTGTGGCTGTCGGCTCGAACAGCGATGTGGCGCGCTATTCCGGTATTGCGGTAAACCGCGTGCGCACCATCGCCTTCGTCATTCAGGGTCTCTGCGTGGCGATTGCAGTGCTGCTCTACGTGCCACGCCTTGGCTCGACTTCGGCAACGACCGGCATCCTGTGGGAGCTGCAGGCGATCACGGCCGTCGTCGTTGGTGGCACGGCGCTGAAGGGCGGGGCCGGCCGGGTATGGGGCACGATCTGCGGTGCCTTCATTCTCGAACTCGTCGGCAACATCATGCTGCTTTCGAACTTCATCAGCGAGTACCTCATCGGTGCAATCCAGGGCGCGATCATCATCATCGCCATGCTGGTGCAGCGGTCGCTGGTGCGCAAATCGTAAGACAGCCTGTTTTTCGAATTGGCCGGGCTATCCAGGGCACCCGGTTCGGATTGGAGAAGTCCCTGATATTTTTGGGAGGAAATAGCATGCGCAAGCTCATGTTGGGTCTGGCTGTTGCGGGGGTGGCTTTTGCCGGCGCAGCCTACGCCCAGGACAAGAATTATACGATCGGCGTGTCCATTCCGGCCGCTGACCACGGCTGGACGTCGGGCGTGGTGTTCCACGCCGAGCGCGTTGCCAAGAAGCTGATGGCCGAACATCCGGGTCTGAACGTCATCGTCAAGACCTCGCCGGATGCCGCAACGCAGGCAAACGCCGTACAGGACCTCGATACGCAGGGCATCGATGCGCTTGTCATCCTGCCTTCCGATCCGGATCCGCTCGTCAACGCCATCAAGGAAGTCAAGGGCAAGGGCAAGTTCGTTGCGCTCGTCGACCGTGCGCCGTCGAGCAACGACAATTCCGTGCGTGACCTTTACGTTGCCGGCAACAACCCGGCGCTCGGCGAAGTCGCCGGCAAGTACATTGCTGGAAAGACGCCAGAAGCCGAAGTCGTTATCATCCGCGGTCTGCCGATCCCGATCGACCAGCAGCGCCAGGACGGCTTCGACAAGGGTATCGCCGGCTCCAAGGTCAAGGTTCTCGACCGTCAGTACGGCAACTGGAACCGCGACGATGCCTTCAAGGTCATGCAGGATTACCTGACGAAGTATCCGAAGATCGACGTCGTATGGTGCCAGGATGACGACATGGCTGTCGGCGTTCTGCAGGCCATCGAGCAGGCCAAGCGCACCGACATCCAGTATGTCGTTGCCGGCGCCGGCTCCAAGGACATGATCAAGAAGGTCATGGATGGCGATAAGCTGATCCCGGTCGACGTTCTCTATCCGCCGGCAATGGTCGGTACGGCAATGGAACTGACGGCTGCTGCGCTTTACGATCAGGTTCCGGTTCACGGCAACTACATCCTCGACGCGACGCTCGTCACCAAGGAGAATGCCAAGAACTTCTACTTCCCGGACTCTCCGTTCTGATAACCGCTTTCGATGAATGCGCCCGTTCGCAAGGATGGGCGCATTTTCGTGCCTTCAGACAAGTTGCAGCCAAAATGCGGCACGTACCTCTTGCCCATCTGCGGCGAGCGTGATTAGGTCCAGTCCGCGTTGATTTTCGGCTAACCCGCCAAATCCTTCGCATTGGCGGGGAGGCGCCTTTTCTTTACCGAACGGCGCACTAGGATTTATCGAAAACGTTTACGATCGATATTCAGGGAGGAATCTGACATGAAGACGATCAAGGGCCCCGGCCTGTTCCTTGGGCAATTCGCGGGCGATACCGCGCCTTTCAATTCCTGGGACGCGATCACCAAATGGGCGGCCGACACCGGCTACAAGGGCGTGCAGGTTCCGACCTGGGCAAGCCAGCTCGTCGACCTCAAGAAGGCGGCGACCTCCAAGGACTACTGCGATGAATTCGCAGGCAAGGCGCGCGAAAATGGCGTCGAGGTCACCGAACTTTCCACCCACCTGCAGGGCCAGCTCGTTGCCGTTCATCCGGCCTATGACGAAGCCTTCGATGGT
Organism: Rhizobium sp. 01L419; assembly: GCF_056400025.1. Classification (NCBI taxonomy): domain Bacteria; kingdom Pseudomonadati; phylum Pseudomonadota; class Alphaproteobacteria; order Hyphomicrobiales; family Rhizobiaceae; genus Rhizobium; species Rhizobium sp. 01L419. The sequence goes on along the minus strand of NZ_JBFTSM010000004.1, from coordinate 292,755 downwards.
TTTGCCGCACCTGAAGTGCGCGGCAATCCGAAGGCGCGCCAGGAATGGGCCGTGCAGCAGGTCAAGTATGCCCTGACGGCTTCCAAGCATCTCGGCCTCAAGGCGCATGCGACCTTCTCCGGGGCGCTTGCCTGGCCCTTCATCTATCCCTGGCCGCAGCGCCCGGCCGGTCTCGTCGAGACCGCCTTCGACGAGCTTGCCCGCCGCTGGAAGCCGATCCTCGACCATGCCGACGAAAACGGCATCGACGTCTGCTACGAAATCCATCCGGGCGAAGACCTGCACGACGGCATCACCTACGAGATGTTCCTGGAACGCGTCGGCAACCATCCGCGCGCCAACATGCTTTACGATCCGTCGCACTACGTTCTGCAGTGCCTCGACTATCTCGACAATATCGACATCTACAAAGACCGCATCAAGATGTTCCACGTCAAGGATGCTGAGTTCAATCCGACCGGACGTCAGGGCGTTTATGGCGGCTATCAGGGTTGGGTCGAGCGTGCGGGCCGCTTCCGTTCGCTGGGCGATGGCCAGGTCGATTTCGGCGCCGTCTTCTCCAAGATGACCGCCAACAATTTTGACGGCTGGGCCGTGGTCGAGTGGGAATGCGCGCTGAAGCATCCGGAAGACGGTGCACGCGAAGGCGCTGAATTCGTCGCGGCGCATATCATCCGCGTTACTGAAAAGGCCTTCGACGACTTCGCTGCCGGCGGCACCGACCAGGCAGCCAACCGGCGCATGCTCGGTCTGTCGTAACCGGGTCAGGATTTCGAGGAGAATATTATGGCAATCGAAGCATCATCCGAACAGACCCGCGAGCCACGCATCCGGCTCGGTATGGTCGGCGGCGGGGCTGGCGCCTTCATCGGCGCCGTTCACCGTATCGCAGCACGTATCGACGATCAGTATGATCTGATCGCCGGCGCGCTGTCGTCGACGCCGGAAAAGGCTGCACAGTCGGGTCGCGATCTCGGTCTCGATCCGTCGCGCACCTATTCCAGCTACCGGGAAATGGCGATCCGCGAAGCCAAGCTGAAGAACGGCATCGAAGCCGTTTCCATCGTCACGCCGAACCATGTGCATTATGACGCGGCCAAGGAGTTCCTGCGCCGCGGCATCCACGTCATCTGCGACAAGCCGCTGACCTCAAACCTTGCCGATGCCAAGAAGCTGAAGAAGGTTGCCGACGAGAGCGGCGCGCTCTTCATCCTGACGCATAACTACACCGGCTATCCGATGGTTCGTCAGGCGCGCGAAATGGTCGCCAATGGCGAACTCGGCGATATCCGCATCGTTCAGGCCGAATATCCGCAGGACTGGCTGACGGAAGCCATCGAACAATCCGGCCAGAAGCAGGCTGCATGGCGCACCGACCCGGCACAATCCGGCGTCGGCGGTTCAACCGGCGATATCGGCACGCATGCCTACAATCTGGCTTCGTTCATCACCGGCCTGGAACTCGACAGCCTTGCTGCCGATCTCGACAGCTTCGTGCCGGGCCGTCGTCTCGACGACAACGCCCACGTGATGCTGCGCTTCAAGGCCAAGGGGTCGGAAAAGCCGGCCAAGGGCATGCTCTGGTGCAGCCAGGTGGCGCCGGGCCACGAGAACGGTCTCAAGGTGCGCGTCTACGGCACCAAGGGTGGTTTCGAATGGGTTCAGGCCGATCCGAACTACCTCTGGTACACGCCGTTTGGCGAGTCAAAGCGGTTGATCACCCGCAACGGCGCCGGTTCCGGTGCTGCTGCTGCCCGGGTTTCACGCGTTCCCTCCGGTCATCCGGAAGGTTATCTCGAAGCCTTTGCGACGATCTATACGGAAGCCGCACACGCCATCAACGCCCACAAGAAGGGCAAGGCTGTCGATAAGGCCGTGGTCTACCCGACAGTCGATGACGGCGTGAAGGGTGTCGCCTTCGTCGAGGCCTGCGTCGCGTCGTCCAAGCGCAACGGTGCCTGGGTCAAGGTCTGAATTTCCGAGCCAATCAGGCGCATGTCATTAAAAAACGCCGGGGCGGTTGGATATCGCCCCGGCGTTTTTTCTGCGGTGATCAGGCGGCAACCGCAGTGCGATTGCGCTTCAGCAGGTTGTCGATGCTGAAAGGTCCGGCGCCGGCGGCGACCAGATAAAGGAAGACGAAGCAGAACAGGATTGCCGCGACGCCGCCATTCTGCGCCGGGAAGAAACTCTTCGATGCGTGGCCGATGAAATAGGCTGACGCCATGAGGCCGGAAAGCACGAAGGCTGCGATGCGGGTCTGGAAACCGATGAGCACCAGGAAGCCGAGCGTGAGTTCGATGAGACCGGCAACCCAGGACAGCGAGCCGATGGGCGGCACGCTTGCCGCAGCCGGGAAAAGCAGGATCTTCTGCGTTCCGTAGCTGAAAAGCACGAGGGACGAGACGATGCGCAGCAGGCTCAGGAGATGCGGCTGCAGCAGATGGATCGAAGAGAGCATTCGTTTCCTTTCATATTGTGATGCTCTTTCCGGTGTAAGGATCAAGTTCGCGACAGCAAATCACGACTGCTAACATTGGCGTTATGAGATCTGGAAGAAGGGTTTATGGCAGCCTTGCCGCAACGTTGTCTTTCGTCCTGTAACGTTGCAGTTTTTCACTTTCCGGCCTGTACTTTGGACGTGGGCTTGGCTACACCCCGCGCAAACGGTCAGTCCACAACTGAGAGATGGGATTCACAGATGATCGATCCGAAAACCTTTGCAGACCGATTCCCCGGCGATTTCACCTTCGGTGTTGCCACCGCTGCCTTCCAGATCGAAGGCGCCAGCAAGGCCGATGGCCGCAAGCCATCCATCTGGGACGCCTTCTGCAACATGCCGGGCCGCGTCTATAACCGTGATAACGGCGATGTCGCCTGCGACCACTATAACCGGCTGGAACAGGACCTCGATCTCATCAAGAGCATGGGCGTCGATGCCTATCGTTTCTCGATCGCCTGGCCGCGCATCATTCCCGATGGCACCGGTCCGGTGAACGAGGCCGGCCTCGATTTCTACGATCGTCTCGTCGACGGCTGCAAGGCGCGCGGCATCAAGACCTTCGCGACGCTCTATCACTGGGACTTGCCGCTGCTGCTCGCAGGCGATGGCGGCTGGACGGCGCGTTCGACGGCTTACGCCTATCAGCGTTATGCCAAGACTGTCATGAGCCGCCTTGGCGACCGCCTCGACAGCGTCGCGACCTTCAACGAGCCTTGGTGCATCGTCTGGCTCAGCCATCTCTATGGCATTCATGCGCCGGGCGAGCGCAACATGCAGGCCGCGCTTCATGCCATGCACTACATGAACCTTGCGCATGGTCTCGGTGTCGAGGCGATCCGTTCGGAAGCACCGAACGTGCCTGTCGGTTTGGTGCTCAATGCCTCCTCGATCATTCCCGGTTCGGACAATGCGGCCGATCTTGCTGCCGGCGAGCGCGCCCATCAGTTTCATAACGGCGCTTTCTTCGACCCTGTCTTCAAGGGTGAATATCCCAGGGAATTCGTCGAGGCTCTCGGCGATCGCATGCCTGTTATCGAAGACGGCGATCTCAAGATCATCAATCAGAAGCTCGATTGGTGGGGCCTGAACTACTACAAGCCGGAGCGCGTCGCCGACGATGCCAGCCGCAAGGGCGACTTCCCCTGGACAGTGGAAGCGCCTCCGGCAAGCGACGTGAAGACGGATATCGGCTGGGAAGTCTATTCGCCGGGCCTCAAGCTGCTCGTCGAGGATCTCTACCGCCGCTACGAGTTGCCGGAATGCTACATCACCGAGAACGGCGCCTGCGACAATACCGATGTCGTCGATGGCGAGGTCAATGACGTGATGCGCCTCGACTATGTCAGCGATCACCTCGATGTCGTTGCTGGTCTCATCAAGGACGGCTATCCGATGCGCGGTTACTTTGCCTGGAGCCTGATGGACAATTTCGAATGGGCGGAAGGCTATCGCATGCGCTTCGGCCTCGTCCATGTCGACTACGAAACGCAGGTTCGCACGCTCAAGAAGAGCGGCAAGTGGTATCGCGAACTCGCCAGCCAGTTCCCGAAGGGTAATCACAAGGCCGTCTGAGGCCAGGTATTTCTAGCAGACATTTTCGGCGGGGCATCAATGCCCTGCCGTTTCAGATCGCATTCAGCGTCTTTGCTGCTGCGAGACGTTTTCCTCTCGTCATTTTCCGTCCGTCGCGGAAATTCCGGGCGAGCAGCGCAAGCTGGACGGAGCCGGCCAGCACTTCCAGCGTTTGCATTCCGTAGAAGAGAATATCGAACAGGCCTGCCGTCGCGCGAAGGTAAAGCAGGACTGCCAGGGGCAGGAGGATCAGCAGCCCGTTTGCTGCAATGATCTTCATGCGTCTGCGCTTCCTTTCGATAGCCGGCGAAAGACGGTCGCGGGCAAGTGAAAAGCCGCTGCCGCCTGACATTGCGAGCGCCGGGATCAGCAGACAGAGGCCGGCAAGGATCGCTTTCTTGACGGTAAGAATAGCGGTCGCATCCAGAAGAAGTTCGGAGATCAGTGTTGCGGTCAGAAAACCCGCAATCAGGATCATGGCGACTGTGCCCGCGCCGGCATGAATGATCGTTTTCATTTCCGCTCCTCGCTTTTTGTGGCGTCCAGCGCCAGCCGTTGGTCGAACCTGTTCAGAAGATCGAGCGCCGCCCGCAGCTCCGTTGCATTTAGCCCGCCGGCAAGCGCATTGACCCAGCCGGTAAGAAGCGCTGATATCCGCGCATAACTCTCAGCGCCTTGCGGCGTCAGCACATAGAAGGGCGAGCGCTGATGGCGCGGGTTGGGCCGCTTTTCGATGAAGCCGTCTTCCTTCAGCTTGTTCACCTGCTTTTGGGCGCCCTGGCGGGTCATGCCCATCATCTCGGCAATGGCGGGCACCGTGACATGACCGGGAGACAGCGAGATCGCTCCGAGTACCTGCCAGCGGGCGCTGGTGAGGTTCAGCGGTGCGCCCAGCCGGTCGCCGCCGTCCAGCAGTCGTCCGTTGATGCGGAAGACCATCAGCATGATGTCCGTCAGCAAATCCGCTGCGATCGTGCGTTTCAAGATCTGCGGTTCTCCATCGTCGATTATGGAAACTAGTTACCATAATTGGAAACCGGTTGTCAATCTGTCGAAAACCATACGGTATCCCGGTAATCCTAAGCCGGATTCTCGATAGTTCTCATGATTTTAAGCGTTTCTTGACCCTTGACTGCGAAGATTTCCCGAACGGGGAGTTGCATGAATTGCCGGCAGTCTTGAGGTCTAAAAGCAACGGATCGGGTTTAGGCCGCCACATCACGGTTACTGGCGTGCTTTTCTCCTTTGCGGTCATTGTCGCTGTTGTCACCATCATGGTTCTGACGGCGCTTGAGCGCGTCTCCGAAAATGCCAACGTGCTCGATGATGAGCGCTCGCGCGAAACCACTATCGGCGCACTCAAGACCTTCGAAGATCAGCTTGCCGCCACGCTTGACGACTACGCCGCCTGGGACGACGCGGCTGCCAATGTCTACGAGCCCGAAGGCATGGCATGGACGATCAGCAATTACGGCGAGATGTCCGTCAATAGTCCTCTCTTCGACATGGCGATTGTCATCGACGATGAGAAGAAGACCGTCATCGCCTATCAGGACGGTCTGCCCATGCAAAAGCCGGTCGGCGATTTCTTTGCCCCGTCCCTCTGGCTGCTTTTGGACAAGGTTCGCGCACCTGACGCCAGCGGTAATCCGGAAGCCACCGGCTTTATCAAGACCGAAAAAGGCATTGCGGCTGTCGGCATCGCGCTCGTGCGCGAGAAGTCCGGTGCGCTGGACGTGCCGGCTGGTCAGCATCGTTATCTGATTTTCGCCCGGCATCTCGATGATGCGAAGGTATCTGCTCTCGGCACCACTTATGTGCTGAATGGATTGCGGCTAGTGCCAGCGGATTTTGCCTCGTCCTATTCGGTGGAAATCGCAGACCCTGCCCGCGCGGTTCTTGGCAAGCTTGTCTGGGTGTCGCGTTCGCCCGGCGATATCGGTTATGCTCAGGTTCGGCCCATGGTCATTCAGGCGCTTGGTCTTGTCGGCCTGTTCTTCGTCGTCCTGCTCATCATCGGCTGGCTGGCCGGGCGACGCCTGAAGGCGGAGGAAAACAGTGCGCGTGCAGAAGCGCTTCGCGATCGTCTGAGCGGTCTTTCCAACCGCGATGGCTTGAGCCTCGCGATGGACAGTTTCGTCGCGGAAGCACGACAAACGAAGCGGAACGTCCTGCTGCTCTATCTCGACCTCGACGGCTTCAAGGAAGTCAACGACAGCTATGGTCACGGCACTGGCGACCAGCTGATCCGCGCTGTTGCGGCTGGGCTGGACGTGCTGATCCCTGATGATGCCGTGCTCGCGCGCATCGGCGGTGATGAATTCGCAATCGCTTTCCTTTCTGATGCGGAAAATGCTGCCGCACTGCAGCTTGCGGAGCAGATTCTCGATTTTCTTGCCGAGCCGCTCGAAGTCGGCCGGCGGATCGTCGTGGTCGGCGCCAGCATCGGCATCGCCATGTCGTCGCTCGGCTCGATCGACCGTGAAGAACTGGTACGCCGCGCCGATCTTGCCATGTACAAGGCAAAGGAAGCCGGACGCGCCCGCATGACGCTCTACGATCCGGCCATGGATACCGATCGCGCGCAGCGCAACGCGCTGGAGCTCGACCTGCGCATGGCGATCGAAAGCGGCGATCTCACGCTTGCCTATCAGCCGCTCGTCGACGCCGCGACGCATGAGATGACTGGCGTCGAAGCGCTGGTACGCTGGAACCGGCCCGGCCACGGCCCGGTTTCGCCTGAAGTCTTCATCCCCATTGCCGAAACCAGCGGGCTCATCGAATCCCTTGGCCTTTTCGTGCTGCGCAAGGCCTGTGAAACGGCTAAGCAGTGGCCGGAGCTGAAGATCTCGGTCAACGTTTCCCCGGGTCAGTTCCGCAATCCGGCCTTCACCGATTATGTTCGCTACGTGCTGAAGCAGACGGAGATCGAGGCAAGCCGCGTTACGCTTGAAATCACTGAAGGCTACATGATCCAAAACCCGCAGCGCACGCGCCATTCGATCGATCGCCTCAAGTCGCTCGGCGTCAAGGTGGCGCTCGACGATTTCGGCTCCGGCTTCTCTTCGATCGGCTACCTGCGGCAGTTCGGCTTCGACCGCATCAAGATCGACCGCTCGCTGGTCATCGATGTTACCACTGACAGCCGGCAGCGGGAAATGCTGCAGGCGACGGTGGCACTAGCCCGCGCACTGGATATCCCCGTCACCGCCGAAGGCATCGAGACGGAGGAGCAGGCAATTGCGCTGCGTCTCTTCGGCTGCGACAGCCTGCAGGGCTATTTCTTCGGCAAGCCGATGGTCGCCGATCAGATCAATGGCTTGCTCCAGGAGCGACGCAAGACCCGGTCGCAGCGCCGGATCGCAGGGTAGAGCTTCGCTCTATCTCTCAGCTCTCAAGCAATTCCGGACGCAAAACTGCTGCGCACTTTTGCTGGAATTGCTCTAGGTGCCGATATGTTTTTGGCCGCGCTTCTTGGCGAGCGCGATCTGGTGCTGGCGCTGACGATAGCGCAGACGGTCTTCTTCGCTGCGTGTAAGATAGCAGTTGCTGCAGGAAACGCCTTCCTCGTAATGAGGCGAGGTGACCTCTTCTACCGTGATCGGGTTGCGGCAGGCATGGCAGAGCTTGTGCTCGCCTTCCTTCAGGCCGTGTTCGACGGAAACGCGCTCGTCGAAGACGAAGCAGGCCCCTTCCCAAAGGCTTTCTTCCTGCGGCACTTCCTCAAGATATTTCAGGATGCCGCCCTTGAGGTGATAGACCTCTTCGAAGCCCTGTTCCTTCATGAAGGCGGTCGCCTTCTCGCAGCGAATGCCGCCGGTGCAATACATGGCAATCTTCGGCTTGTTGTGCAGGCCAGGATTGTTGTGCACCCAGTCTGGAAACTCACGGAAGGTCTTGGTCTGGGGGTCAAGCGCGCCGCGGAAGATGCCGATCGCCGTCTCGTAGTCGTTGCGGGTATCGATGACGATCGTGTCGGGATCCGAGATCAGTGCATTCCAGTCACTGGGATCGACATAGGTCCCGACCACCTTGTTGGGGTCGATATTCTCGACGCCCATGGTGACGATTTCTTTCTTCAGCTTTGCCTTCATGCGCAGGAACGGCATTTTGGACGCGCGGCTTTCCTTATGCTCCAAGGCAGCAAATTCCGGCTGAGCACGCAGGAAGGAGAGGACGGCATGGATGCCGGCATCTGGTCCGGCAATCGTGCCATTGATGCCCTCATGAGCGAGCAGAAGCGTGCCCTTCACGCCATTCTCCTCGCACAGCGCCTGCAACGGCGCCTGCAGGCTCTTGAAGCGCGGCAGGGATACGAAATGATAGAGCGCTGCCACCAGGAAGGGGCTTGTTTGGGTCGCATTGTCGATCATGCGCGTGGAAATACAGAATATGCCGTCCCTGCGCAATGACATTACGCAAGGACGGCATTGTCGGATTGTGCCTATCCGCGCGCCTTCCATTCGGCGTAGGRCCGCATGCCAAACGCRGCATCCGGCTCCTCGTCGAGCACGCTCAGGAATTCGATCGAATGTCCGTCAGGGTCGTGGAAGTAGAGCGACAGCGCCGGCATCCAGCCGATGACGATCGGTTCGCCGTGAAAGCCGTGCAGTTTCAGGCCCTTGTCGATCAGCAGCGCCGGCGCCCGCATCATTTCTTCCCGCGACAGGCGGAAGGCCATGTGCAGGCGCATCTTCAAGGGGCTGGTGCCGGTTTCCCAGAGGCCGAGCATGGCGTTCTTCTTGCCGTTCACCCAGAAGAAGGCGATGCGGCGTTCGGGAAATTCGGCGGCGAATTCGAGGCCCAGAATATCGCGGTAGAAGGGAATGGAGGTCTTCAGATCGGCAACGGTGAGATGGGTTTCATAGATGCCCTGGATTTGCGGCATCGCGGCATTTTCGGCAGACATATTTTCCTCGGCAAGGTTCATTGACCGGCCGAGGCTACGACCTCAACTAATATTGAGGTCAATGGGCAAATGCATCAATTTCGGAGCGAGCCCCAGAGCAACTCCAGACGCTGCGCTTCATCATCGGGATCGTCGCCGTAAAGTGTTTCGGCGCTGAGCAGCGCCTCGCGGCGATCCTCCTGCTGGCGAAAGATGACGGCGTCCAGCAGATGGGCGAGATCGTCATTGCGGGTGAAGAGCTGCGGCTCCGCCTCCACGAGATCCGAGAGCACAGCGAGGTCGTTGATATGACCAAGGCGCTCGACAAGCTCCTTGGCGAAGTCGCGTTTGGCCTTCATCGCGCTCGGCCAGAGATCGCGCAGAAGCGCGTGGTAGAGGCGGTAGTCATAGGTGCGCTTGCGCAGTTCGTGGAAGTCTTGAGCCGCCGCATCCTCGTGGCAGGCATCCAGTGCCTCCCTCGCACGCGATGCCGTCCGGCGCCAGCTTCTTGCCAGCATGCGAGCATTTTTGCGATGGCTCTTGTCGAAGACGACATCGTCCAACGCGGCGATTGCTTCCCGCAAGGCGTGGGCAGCGTCGTGCAGCCGCTGTTCGAGGCCGCTTTCGGCTTCCGACATCCAGTCGCGCCGCGCCTCCAGGATAGAGACAATGCGGCCGAGTGCCTCGGCTTCTTCCGGGTTGCGGGCATTGTCCTGCAAGTAGCGAGCGGTATCGACAATTGCTGCGGCATCGCGGATCGCGGAGAGCGACCTTGCGGTATCCCTCAGCCGGGCGTTTTCCTGCTTCTGGAATTCCGGCACTTCGCGGGACACCAGACGATAGAGCGAGCGCAGCCGCTTGATGCTCTTGCGGAAGGCGTGAATTGCCTCATGGGCGCCTTCCGGCCGCTCTTCCAGAACGGTGATGGCGCGCGTGAGCTGCTCCTCGGCCGCGCTTCGGAACTCGTCGGTAAAGTCGGCCTCAGGCCGTATGCGATAGCCCATGCCTGTCGTGCTCGAATTCTGTGGCAAGCGCCTGATTGGAATAGCGGAAGTCGCCCGTCACCTCGCGGCCGAGCCAGGCGGGCAGGGAGGGACTGTCGGTCTCAGCCTGCATCTCGACCTCGGCGATGATGAGGCCGCGATGGACGCCGGCGAAAACATCGACTTCCCAGACGAAACCTTCATGGGGCACGCGATGGCGCGTCTTTTCGATGACGATGCCGATGGCGTTTTCCAGCAGTTCCTCGGCGTCGGAGACGGGGATCTCATATTCGAATTCGTCGCGGGTGAGTGTGCTTCGGCCGATCTTCAGCGTTAGCCGCGCAGTCTTTTCATCAAGTATGCGAACGCGTACGGAGCGGTCGTCCATCGAGGCGACATAGCCCTGTTTCAGGACCGATTTCGACTGGACTGCGGAGCGCCATCCATCGCTGCGTACGAGGAACTTCCGCTCGATCTCTTTCGCCATACGAATGAACCTTTTGTGACGGTCGCAAAAGCCTAACCCAATTCCCACCGATTTAATACCCGTCTTGTCGCGCGGGCTGGTTTTATCTCGACAAGCCCTTGTGAGAGCGTTATTCGAAAGCCGATTTCAATCGTTTAAGGGAACTGCGGCCATGGGCGAGAAGACAGAGAAACTCCTTTCCATCCTGAAACTCCAGCCCGTTGTTCCGGTCCTGATCGTCGAGGACGCGAAGTCGGCCGTGTCTCTCGCCCGCGCGCTCGTTGCCGGTGGTTTGAAGGCCATCGAGATCACCATGCGCACCCCGGCTGCTCTGGATGCCGTGCGCGCGGTTGCTGCTGAAGTAGAAGGCGCAGAAGTCGGCGCCGGCACCATTCTGAACGCTGCCCATTGGGAGGCCGCCGTACAGGCTGGCTCCAAGTTCATCGTCAGCCCCGGCACGACCCAGGAGCTTCTGGATGCTGCAGCCGATTCTCCGGTACCGCTGCTTCCGGGTGCTGCGACCGCAAGCGAAGTCATGGCGCTGCGCGAAGAAGGCTATCAGGTGTTGAAGTTCTTTCCGGCCGAGCAGGCCGGCGGTGCGGCCTATCTCAAGGCGCTTTCCTCGCCGCTTGCTGGGACGTTCTTCTGCCCGACCGGTGGCATCTCGCTGAAGAATGCCAACGACTATCTCTCGCTGCCGAACGTCATCTGCGTCGGCGGTTCGTGGGTTGCGCCGAAGGAGCTGGTTGCCGCAGGTGACTGGGCAGGCATCACCAAGCTCGCCTCCGAAGCTTTCGCGCTGAAGGGATGAGCTCTTAAAGCCCAGGTTTTGAAAGCTGACAGGTTTGAACGGGGGTGGCTGTACCGCCCTCGTTTGTATTTCGGCAGTCGCAAACCTATGTTCTCCTCCAGCCTTTAAAACAGGGAGAAGATGAGGACATGTTCGACGCGAAGAAACTACTGGACCAGTTTCTGGGATCGCAGGTGCCGGGCGTGGGCGGCAGCGTGCGCGACCGGGCAGGCGATGCGATCCAGGTGGCCAAGGACAATCCGTTGAAGGCTGGCGCGCTTGCCGCCGCGCTTCTCGGCACCAAGACCGGCCGCAGCATTGCAGGCAATGCTGTCGCTATCGGCGGTCTCGCAGCCATCGCAGGTCTCGGCTACCAGGCCTGGAAGAACTATCAGGCCGGACAGGCGCCCGCAGCACCCTCCGATGCGCCAGCGGCGAACAATCCCGTTCTCCTGCCACCGCCTGCCGAATCCGGCTTCGGCTCGGCTTCACCTGCGACCAGCAATGAATTCGTGCTCATCCTCATCCGCGCCATGATTGCTGCGGCCAAGGCCGATGGCCATATCGACGATGCGGAACGCACGCTCATCATGGACAAGGTCAAGGCCGCCGATGTCAGCGGCGAGGCCGCAAGCTTCATCGAGCGCGAGCTTTCGGAGCCGACGGATATCGATGCGCTTGTCGCAGCCGCGGTGACAGAGGAACAGAAGGTCGAACTCTATACGGCGTCGCGCTTGACGATCGAACCGGATTCGCGTGCAGAACGCGGATATCTCGACCTGCTTGCCGGCCGGCTCGGTCTGCCCGACCAGCTCGTCGATCATATCGAAGCGACGGTCTCCTCCGCCAAGGTCACTCTCTCCCAGTAATCCCGCAGCCCCAGTGACACTACGGCCGGTTGCCTTTACAGGGCGGCTGGCCTATCCACTCCCGGACAAAAGGAGTGACCCTATCCATGAGCCCGGAAAGCCGTTCGCAGGCGATTGCCGCTGCTATCATTCTGGTTTGTGCCGGGCTGGTGATCTATTTCCTGCCGACCATCGTGCTGTGGATCGGCGCTTTCTCGCCGACATTGGCGGTCATCGTCGGCGTCTGCCTGCTGATGTGCTTCTTCGGCATATTCTGGCTGCGGGCGCGCTATCAGCGCAGCAGGAAGCCATAAGCGGAAGCCTATCCCTGCAGGGAGGCTCCGAGCAGCAACACACCCATCAGGATCACGAGAACAGCCCCTGATATCTCGATCGTATTGCCGATCCAGACGGAGGCGGACGAGCCGCGGCCGGAGAGGCGCACCGCCGTGCTCTTGGCCGTGACGGCGAGGGTGGCGAGGATCGCGACCGTAATCGCAGTGCCGAGCGACATGGCAACGACGGAGAGTATGCCACCGAGATAAAGCCCGTTCAGCAGCGAGAAGGTCATGACCAGCAATGCGCCGGAGCAGGGGCGTAAGCCCACGGCGATAACCGCCGACCAGGCTTCGCGCATGCTGAACTTGTCACCGCTGACAAGCGATGGATCGGGCAGGTGCGAATTGCCGCAGGTCTCGCAGACCATGCCGGGCACGTAGCTATGGCCGGGTTCTACGGCCTGGGCCTTGCCGTTGAAGCTGAAATTCGCGCTCTGGCGCTCCGAGGCATTGTCCTTCCAGTCCAGCATCATGCTGACCGGGCCGGCCGGTGTCGCCATCAGCTGACGGCGCGGCAGGCTGCCGGCCATCGAGCGCAGCTTGCGGAACAGCAGCCAGCCACCGAAGAGAATGACCATCACGAAGCTCGCGATTTCCATCGCGTGCGTTGCCATGGTCAGCGTGATGCCGGTGCCGCGCAGCACCAGCCATGCTCCGCCGACCAGGATGACGGCCATGACGCCCTGCACGAATGCAGAGATGAAGGAAATGACGACGCCGCGTCGGAGTTCGATCTCGTTGGCGATCATATAGGAGGAGATGACGGCCTTGCCGTGGCCGGGGCCTGCAGCATGAAAGACGCCATAGGCGAAGGAAAGGCCGATCAGCGAGGAAAGCTGCCAGGGATCCTGGCGCATGGCTTTCAGCGCGCCGGTCAGCGCGCGATAGAAGGCCTGCTGCTCGTAATTCACGTAGAGAAAAAGGGGCGCTAGCGGCCCGCCCGTCGGCTGGAAGCTCGGTTCCGCCGTGCCGATACCCAGTGGCGATTGCGCGTGAGCAGCAATGGTCATGACCGTGAGCATGAGCAGGGCGAGGGGCAGGCGTTTTATCAGCATGTGATCTCCAGCCGCGTCGCAAAGAGTTTCGACATATTGGTGCCGGTCGGATCGTTGAAGAAAGCGTCGGTCAGCGACTGCTTGTTTTCCGAGATCACTTCGTCTGCGTCGGGGCGCACGACCGCGTGCTTGCAGGCCTTGAAGCCATCGCCGACCATGGCAAGTTCGTTGTCGGTTGGGAAATCGATCGATGTGTAGAGCGTCGGATCATAGACGCCGAAGGTCAGCTTGCCTTTCAGCGGCATCTTTTCCACCGGCTTGACGGCAAAGAACATCAGGAGCTGGCCGTCCTTGTAATCGACATGGATGATGTCGGGCTTCTGGACGGTGATGTTCTTCCCGTTGATCGTCATGTTCATGTAGTAGTCGTAGTCGGCAAGCGAATCCCGGACGGTTTTGCCGACTTCGGCAAGTTCGTTCGGTTCCAGCTTCAGATCGGTGTTCTTGTCGAAGTCCATGACGACCGAGGAAGAGAAGACCTCGTCGAAGCGCCAGACATTGCGCAGTTCCTGAATGCTGCCGTCGGGTGCTGCGACAACTTCCAGCCGCGCCTCCACAAAGATATGCGGATGGGCGAAGGCGGTGGCGGGGGCAAGCGAAAGAAGCCCGGCCGTCAGAAGTGTCGATCTTTTCATGCTTACCCGCTGCCCTGTTCGGTTGGGGTGATTTCTCACCAGAAAATGGGACGGAATTGGGACGCCCCTACGACACTTGGGCGCGCATCCTGCTCGCTCAGGGATGTTTTTTGAACCAGTTGTGGAGGTAGTCCACGAAGATCCTGACCTTTGCCGGCAGATAGCGCCGGTGCGGATAGACGGCGTAGATGCCACGATCGGTCGGAATATAATCGTTGAACAGCGTCACCAGCCTGCCGTCCTCGATCGGCTTGCGGGCGATGAAGTCGGGAATGAGCGCAATGCCGATCCCTGACAGCGCGGCGCGCAGGGTCGCGTGCGGGCTGTTGACTTCCATCGGGCCGGAAACGGCGACCGCAAATGAGGTGCTGTCGGGATTGTAGAAGCGGATGCTTGCCTGACTGCGGGAATTGGTGTCGACAATGAAGGGGACGTTGGAAATATCGGTCGGGTGCTCGATATTGGGGTAGCGTTCGAGGAATTCCGGCGTGGCGCAGATATGGACGCGGAAATCGGAGATCTTGCGGGCGATCATGCCGGAATCTTCGAGTTTGGTCACGCGGACCGCGACGTCGAAGCCTTCCTCGATCAGGTCGACGAAGCGGTCGTCGGCAGCGATCTCCAGCTGCAGGTTTGGATTTTCCTTGGCGAAATCGATCAGTGACTGGCCGACATCGGCATCGACGAAGGTGCGTGGCACCGAGACCTTCAAGCGGCCCTTCAGCTGCGCATTGTTCTCGCGCACAAGGTCGGCAAGGTTGTCGATCTCCTTGAGGATATCGGACGCGGTGCGATAATAGGTGTGGCCGGCCTCGGTCATGGAGAACTGCCGGGTGGTACGGTTGAGCAGCAGCGCGCCGAGTTCGTCCTCCAGTTCGCGCACATATTTGGAGAGCAGCGCCTTGGAGCGGCCGGTGCGCCGCGCAGCGGCGGAAAAGCCTTCTGCTTCCACCACATCGATGAAGGCGCGTATGCGGGTCAAGGTGTCCATGGGCGGTCCTCCAAATCTGTTGAAGGAGGTTGAACAAATTGTCCTTCATCGTTCAATTATTTTTTTGGGCCGGAGCGCAAAATTTCTCTTGATTGTGAAGGCAAATATTCTTATTTCCCACTCAGCCCAAAGTCGCACGTGCCCATGGGTGTCCGCCGAACCCTCGAATTGGTGAGGAAATCGGTAAGGTACCTGGAATTAACCCCTCCAGTCGCTATTCCGGCCAACCGGAAAATGCGAGGACGCCTGAAGCAACGACGGTGCGGGCCTTTTTGTTCTCTCCCTGCTTTCCATCAGCGGGGGTTACTGAAGAGGCACACCTTCATTGCCGGAAGTGCGGCAGGGATATTCCCTCCAATCCATGGCAGACAAAGCCGAACCCATACCGCATTCGCGGCGTTGGTTCACTATTCGCGCATCAAGCGCCGTCAAGGATCCGGGGTCTCCACCGGCTGGTTCCTGAGCGGTTCTTGTATGCCCTTTGTCCTCCGGCTCATGCCGGAGCTCTGGAATTGGAAGAGGGAATCGATATGACCACCCAGCGCATCCGCGACTTTCTCGCAACCCGACGTCCCGACGGTCCCTGCCTCGTGGTTGACCTCGACGTCATCAGCGACAATTTTCATGCCTTCCGTCACGCCATGCCGGACAGCGCCATCTACTACGCCGTCAAGGCTAACCCGGCCCCGGAAGTGCTGAAGCTGCTCGCAGGCCTCGGCTCCAACTTCGATTGCGCGTCCGTAGCAGAAATCGAAATGGCGCTTGAAGCCGGTGCGACCGCAGCTCGCATTTCCTACGGTAACACGATCAAGAAGGAACGCGACGTTGCCCGTGCCCATGCACTCGGCGTCAGCCTCTTCGCCGTCGATAGCCACGAAGAAGTCGAGAAGATTTCTCGTGCAGCTCCGGGCGCGCGCGTTTTCTGCCGCGTCCTGACCGATGGTGAAGGTGCTGAATGGCCGCTGTCGCGCAAGTTCGGCTGCGTCCCGCAGATGGCTGTCGACGTTCTCGTCTACGCTCATCAGCTCGGCCTGCAGTCCTACGGCGTGTCGTTCCATGTCGGCTCGCAGATGACCAAGGTCGATGCATGGGATTCGGCGCTTGCCGATGCCAAGCGCGTCTTCGTCCAGCTTGCCAAGCAGGGCATCCACCTGCAGATGGTCAATATGGGCGGCGGCTTCCCGACCAAGTACCTGCGCGACGTTCCGTCCGCAGAAGCTTACGGCAAGTCGATCTACCAGGCGCTGCGCACGCATTTCGGCAACCAGATCCCCCAGACGATCATCGAGCCTGGCCGCGGCATGGTGGGCAATGCAGGTGTCATCAAGGCTGAAGTCGTTCTGATTTCCAAGAAGTCTGATAATGACGACGCCCGCTGGGTCTTCCTCGACATCGGCAAGTTCGGCGGTCTCGCCGAAACCATGGACGAGGCCATCCGCTACCCGATCCGCACCGAGCGCGACGGCGACGAGATGGAGCCCTGCGTGATCGCCGGCCCGACCTGCGATTCGGCCGACGTGCTGTACGAGAAGAACCTTTATCCGCTGCCGATCACCCTGACGATTGGCGACGAGGTCCTGATCGAAGGCACCGGCGCCTACACGACGACCTACTCGGCGGTCGCTTTCAACGGTTTCGACCCGCTGAAGGCCTACGTCATCTAAGGTCCGACTTCGCCAGCCCCGTAACCAGCCGGGGCGGCATCTTCACAATTCCTCTTCATCGCCGCTGATAACGGTATTGGGTACGGGAGGCCAAGATGGCCGCTGTTCTTGATTCTGTCCGCGCATTCTTTGCGCCTGTTACTTTCACCATCGACGCGGAAAATCCGTCCGACGTCGTCGCTCGCGAGAGCTTGCTCGATCGCGTCATGGGTCCGGACCGCCGCAAGAAGTCGTCGGAAATGATCCGCCGTAACCGCGTTCCGGCCGAAGGCCTGGCGCTGGTCGCGCGTGACCGTGACGGTCGTGTCATCGGCACGGTGCGCCTGTGGAGCGTCGAAGCCGGTATCAACCACGAGGGCACGCCGCTCGACGCCCTGCTGCTTGGCCCGCTTGCCGTCGACGGCAGGCATGGTGGAAAAGGCATCGGCTCGGCGCTGATGCGTGCGGCGATCCTCGAAGCAAAAAACCGCGGCCACGGCGCTATCCTGCTCGTCGGCGATGCGGACTATTACGAGCGTTTCGGCTTTTTCGCCGAGAAGGCTCGTCACCTTGTCATGCCCGGTCCCTTCGAACGCTCGCGCTTTCTGGCGCTGGAGCTCGTTGAGGGCTGGCTTGGCGGCGCTGCCGGCATGATCGTTCCTTCGGGACGCATGCTGGCGGGCGCGCCGGTCCGGAAGGCGGCCTGACCGGCAAAGCCCCTCCCAATCTCCGGGAGGGGCTTTTTTTGTTTAAGTGCCATCACTGGTGGCTTAGGGAGCCTTAGCCTCGACGCGGCCATTGTCTATCAGCCAGCGGACGGCTTCCTGCACGGCTTGCAGCGAGCTGTGCCGCGGGGTGAAGCCGAGCAGCCGGCGGGCTTTTTCCATCGAACAGTTGGGGCTGCGGGCGAGATGTTCCCAGGTGGCTCTCGCCTCTTCCGGGTTCTGTTTTTCCGCCCAGGCTTCATAGGGGAGGAATTCCAGTTTTGGTTCCTTGCCGAACCACGCGGCCATCGCCTCCGCATACCCCCGTAGCGTGAGCGCTTTTTCCGACACTGCGTGGAAAGCCTCGCCGATCGCCGCCTGCGGCTTTGCGATGGCGGCCATGAAGAGCTCGGCAATGTCGTCGGCATGGACGTGGTGCACGGTTTCCATGCCGAAATTCGGTAGAGCCAGCGTCTCGCCGCGCGCCAGCGTCGTGAAGACATTGGGATTGAAGTGGCCTGCCGGGTTTAATGGGTTCCAGCCGGGGCCGACGATATGGCCGGGATGAATGAGGGTCGCAGGAAAGTTTCTCTCTCGCGCCATCCGCAGCAGATAGGCTTCGATGGCTGCTTTCTTCACGCCGTAGTCGCCGAAGGGCTTCTTCGGTGCCTCTTCGGGTGTCGGCACGACGGTGGAGAAACCGTGCGTCCAGATCGTGCCTGTATGAAGAAAATGGCCGACATGGCCTTCGAGGGCGGTCACGAGCTGTTCGTTACTGTCAGGCGTGAAGCAGATCATGTCGATGACGATCTCGCCACCCAACGCGCGAATCTCATGGCCGAACCGGCCTTCCGCCTCAAGCGCTGCCCGATCCATATGCCTGATGTCGACGCGGCTCCATGCTTCGTGTGCCTTGTAGGGCGCGGCTGCGCCGCGGCTGATCGCCACCACCTCATGGCCGGCCTCGACAAGGCGGGGTACGAGATAGGTGCCGACATGTCCTGTTGCTCCGATGACGATCACGCGTGCCATGCAGTCTCCTCCAAATGCGCATATGGGCTGGTCATGTGCAGTATGTCGTGCCGCTTTGCTGGACTGCAAGTGGCCTGTGCGCGGATCATAAAGTTTCACGTCCGCGTGAATCACTGATCTCCGCTGCTGATTTCGGCATGCAGTTGCGCTAGCTCATTGCTCCATGATCAAGCGCCTTGTTCTCTGTCTTCTGCTGCTCGCCCCTGTCTCCGCTGTCGCCCAGCAGCAGGGGAGCACCGTCTCAAATCTCCTGGACAGTGTCGGAAGTCGAGACGAGATGAAGCCGCTGAAAACGGTCGTCGTCGCCCGTGATGGGCGTGTGGTGGCAGAGCGCGGCTATCGCGGTCATACCCCGTTGGAATCGACCAACATCAAATCCGCTTCGAAATCGATCATGTCGGCGCTGGTCGGCATCGCTATCGGCAAGGGCCTGCTGGAAGGGCCGGATCAGAAGATCGCGCCGATCCTGAAGGCAGATCTGCCCGCTTCTCCGGATTCGCGCCTCAACGACATCACGATCGGCAATCTGCTCTCCATGCAGGCGGGATTGGATCGTATGTCGGGGGCGAATTACGGGCGTTGGGTCTCCTCACGCAACTGGGTGCGTTTTGCGCTCTCACAGCCTTTCGTCGATCAGCCCGGCGGGGAGATGCTCTATTCCACCGCCTCCACACATCTTCTTTCCGCCATTCTCACCAAGGTCGGCGGCAAGTCGACGCTGGCGTTGGCGCGCGAATGGCTCGGCCCCGTCGAGGGCTTTCGGATCGGTGCGTGGGAGCGCGATCCGCAAGGCATCTACCTCGGTGGCAACCAGATGGCGATGAGCGCCCGATCGCTGCTTGCCTTCGGCGAGCTTTATCGCAATGGCGGGCGCGCGGGCGACGGCAAACAGGTGGTTCCGGCGGACTGGGTGGCGCAGTCCTGGCAGCACCGCACCAATTCGCGTTTCTCCGGTGACGAATATGGCTATGGCTGGTTCACCCGACAGATCGGCGGAGAGCAGGTGCATTTCGCATGGGGCTATGGCGGACAGATGCTCTACATCGTTCCGTCGCTCGATCTCACGGTCGTCATGACCTCGCAGGAGAGCGGCCCTTCGGCCCGCGACGGCTACCGAGATTCGCTGCACGGCCTGCTGGCTGACATCATCGGGACAGTACGGTCCACCTGACGCAGAAAACCCAGATGTCGCTAAATTTTTAGCGAAGCATCCAATCAAACTGCAAATCGCTTCCTGTAGGGTTCGCCGCGTGGGACTTCAGGATAGGCTCGATGCTGCTGGATCTACGGACAATCTATTTCATCGTAGCGGTGAGCTGCATCGTTTTGAGCGCGCTCCAGTTCGCTGCCTATGCGACGGGCCGCTTCGAGCGCTGGCCGCTCTGGTGGGGTGCCAGCAACCTGCTGGTCGGTATCGGTTCCTTCCTCGTCGCGCTACGCAATCTCGTTCCCTATTATATCTCGATCGATGCGGGCAATGTGCTGACCATCGTCGGCTATATGCTGATGTTTTTTGCCGTCCGCGCCTTTGCGGGGCGTCCGATCGACCGGCGCTATTCCTGGCTCGTGATAATCTGCGGCAGCATGCCCGTGGCCCTTTTCATCAGCGATCCCGCAGCGATATCTGAGCGTCTCCTTTATGTCTCGGTGATCTGCTGCCTCTGCGATATCACCATCGCCAGGGAAGCAGCGGGCATTCTCCGCCGTGAGAAACTTTATTCGGCGGCTCTTCTTCTAGGGCTTTACGTCGTCACCGCAGCGATCTTCGCGGTTCGCAGCCTTCTTGCTGCAACCGGAGACATCGGCGGGCCGGATCCCTTTGGCGGCAGCATCATCCACAGCTGGATGGCGGTATCGGCAGTGGCTTTCATCATGCTTCGCAGCATGGCGATGGTGCTGATGGCGGCGGAGAGGAGCCGGAACCAGCTCATCGAGCTTGCGCATCACGATGCGCTGACCGGAACGCTCAACCGCAGCGGCCTTGCCCAGTATGTGCCGTTGCTTGCCGGCCAGCCGGTATCGCTTCTCATCATCGATATCGACAATTTCAAGCAGTTGAACGACCAGCACGGTCATGCCGCCGGCGACGAGGTCCTGCGACTTTTCTCCAAAGTGTCGAAGGGTATCATGCGTCCCTGCGACCTGCTTGCCCGGCAAGGCGGGGATGAATTCCTGGCGGTGCTCCGCAATGTCGATCGGGAAGAAGCAGTAGAGATCGCAAACCGCATTCGCCTTTCGTTTGTGGCAGCCGTCATGCAGATGCCGGATCTGGCGACCTTCCCGACACTCAGCATCGGCGTTTCCACACGCACGGAAGAGGGCGGGGATTTCGAGCGGCTCGTGCAGAAGGCAGATGAGGCGCTCTACCGTTCGAAGCGCGAAGGCCGCAACCGGGTCGAAGTGTCAGGGGAAAAGCAGCACGCGGCTTGAGCGGGTGGCCTAAGTCTAGATATTTTGATCCATCGTTTCGGCCGGGATTTCATCATTGCGATGAATACGCACGACAGCCGCCGGAACGCCGGCAACCGTGCAATGAGCCGGTACCGCTTTCAGCACAACACTGCCGGCCGCGATCTTGCTGAAAGCACCGATCTCGATATTGCCGAGGATCTTCGCACCGGCGCCGATCATCACGCCGTGGCGGATCTTCGGGTGGCGATCACCTGTCTCCTTGCCCGTGCCGCCAAGCGTGACGTTCTGCAAAATAGAGACTTCATCTTCGATGACGGCCGTCTCGCCGATAACGATGCCCGACCCATGATCGAGCATGATCGAGGAACCGATCCTTGCCGCTGGATGGATATCCGGGCCGAAGACCAGCGAGGCGAGATTGGAAAGCCAGCTTGCAATCTCGACGCGGCCAGCCATCCACAGGGCATGGGCAATACGGTGTGTCTGAAGGGCATGGAAGCCCTTCAGGTTCAACAATGCGTGCAGATAGGTGGTGCAGGCGGGATCGCGTTCGCGCACGGCCAGAAGATCGGCTTCGATGACGGCGCCGATATCGGGGTGGTCCTGCAATGTGCCGTAGAACAGCTGGAACAGGTCTTCGGCATCGACCTTCGCGACCGAGAGGCGCGCCGAGATCACATGTGCGATGATATCGGCATCATTTTCTGCGCGGATGATCTGTGTCGAAAGCAGTTTACGAAGAGTGGGCTCGCGATCCGCCAGATCGATAGCTTCGGCACGGATGGTGGGCCACGGAGAACCCATGCTACCGCCCGTCCGCTCTTCTGGTGCTGCTATCCTTGTCATCGGCATCCGCTTTTCCTCAGGCCGCAATATCTACTACACCGCAATCGCCGGTCTCGGAAGCAAAAGCGAGCAGCTTGCCGTCCCTGCTCCAGCTCATACCGGTGATGGCCCCCTTGCCGGGGCGACGCAGCAGCGCTTCCTTGTTGTCGGCGAGGCGAACGGCAAGGATCATGCCGTCGATGAAGCCGATGGCGAGTATATCCTCAACCGGGTGGAATTTCACCGCGGTTGCCATGATGTTGGCACGGGTGCCGAGTTCCAGCGGCGCCTTACCCATCGGGCCGTCCTTGCCCTGGAAGGGCCAGACGATGGCGGCTGGCGCGCCGGAGGAGGCAAGCCACTTGCCCTTGGCGGACCAGGAGAGCGACTTCACCTTGGCCGGATAGCCGGTCATGCGCATGTGGCGGGCTTCAGTGCCCGACTTGACGTCGAGCTTCCAGCCGTGAAGCGCATTTTCCTGCATCGATGTGACGAGGAAGTTGCCATCAGGCGAAAAGGTGACGCCGGTATGAGCGCCCTTCCATTCGAGATCGACAGGCTTGGCGCTCGTGCCGACCCAATGCAGTGATACGCCGTTATAACGGGCGGCAGCAATACGCAGGCCCTTGGGCGCGAAGGCGATGCCTTCGACCGTGCGCTCTTCGGGAAATTCCTTAGACGTGCCATCGGCGAGGCGCACGAGCGTGCTCTTGCCGTGGGAATAGGCGATTGCGCCCTGCGGGCCGGCGGCGACTTGCGAAATCCATTTGCGTGGTGCTGAGGCAATTTCGCTGACGCTGCCGTCAGCAGTAATGCGCAGCACCTTGCCATCCTCGCCGCCCGAAATCAGGCTTTCACTGTAGGGATCGCGGATCGCCGTCAGCATGCCCTGATGGGCTTCGATGACCTTGTCGCCGCCATCGAGCCGGTGAAAGGTACCGTCGGCATTCGCGAAGAAAGGGACATCACCTAAAAATTCGACGGCCAGAACGTGGCCGTCGAGATCAAGCGGTGCAACTGTTGGCATCAGGCGGTCGCCTCGCACGCCTTGAAGGATTCTTCGAGCTTGGCGCGGTCGAGGTCGCGGCCGATGAAGACGAGACGGCTCTCGTGCTTTTCGCCGTCCTTCCAGGGACGCTGATGGTCGCCTTCGATGATCATATGTACGCCCTGGACGACATAACGCTCGGCGTCACCCTTGAAGGCGATGATGCCCTTGAGGCGCAGAATGCTCGGGCCTTGCGTCTGGGTGATCTTCTGGATCCAGGGGAAAAAGCGCTCGGGGTTCATCTCGCCGCCCCGCAACGAAACGGACTGCACCGTCACGTCGTGGATTGCCGACATCTCACCATGATGATGGTGGTGATGGTCATGATGGCCATGACCATGGTGATCATGATCGCAATCCGGACCGCAAACATGATCGTCATGGCCGTGCTCGAGGAAATGCGGGTCGTTTTCCAGCGCGCGCTCAAGGTTGAAGGCGCCCTGGTCCAGAACGCGAGCGAGATCAACGCCGGAACGGCTCGTCTTATAGACGCGAGCAGCCGGGTTGATGGCGTTCACGATGTCTTCGATCTGGGCCAGTTCTTCCGGCGTGACGAGATCGGTCTTGTTGATGATGACGACGTCGGCGAACGCGATCTGGTCTTCTGCCTCCCGGCTGTCCTTCAGGCGCAGCGGCAGGTGCTTGGCGTCAACTAGGGCGATGACGGCATCGAGCTCGGTCTTGGCGCGGACGTCGTCATCCATGAAGAAGGTCTGGGCAACGGGAACCGGATCGGCAAGGCCGGTGGTTTCGACGATGATACCGTCGAAGCGGCCGGGACGGCGCATCAGGCCTTCGACGACGCGAATGAGGTCGCCGCGGACAGTGCAGCACACACAGCCATTGTTCATTTCGTAGATTTCTTCATCGGACTCGACGATCAGGTCGTTATCGATGCCGATCTCGCCGAATTCGTTGACGATGACAGCATATTTCTTGCCGTGATTTTCGGAAAGGATGCGGTTGAGCAGGGTCGTCTTGCCGGCACCGAGATAACCGGTGAGCACGGTGACGGGGATGGGCTTCTGCTGTGTCTGGATCGCTTCGGTCATGAGAACCTCGAAAGTAGGATATTGACCCCGACGGCAAAGTCCGGGGCCAGAATGGGTCGGTTTCATATAGGCGCTTGGAAGCGGCAGTTCAAAGGGTTTTGTATGTTATAAGATCACATTGCTTTCTGTGCAAAGCCGCGCCTTCATCGCAGCGTTTCTGCGTTGAAAGCATCGACATCCAGCAGCAGTTCCACCAATCCGCTGACGGCATGGGCGATCAGGGCCTCACCCTTTTCCGCAGTCGCCTTTTTCGCATTGCCTGCGACGCCCTGCGGGTTGAGATCGGACATCTTCCAGCCGAAGGCATGCGGACCATAAGCGCGCAGGTGCTTGAAGCGCCGGGCGAACTCTGTCTGATTGGAAGGGAAATCGGCAGCTTTCTCCATATCCACCCTGTCCGGATAGAGCGCCAGCATGACGGATGTTTCGATATCTCCGCCGTGAATGTCTACAGCCTTTTCATCAGGCAAGATCACGCCCTCCGGCAGGCCAAAGCGGGTCCAGCTCGTGGCGACAGCCAGCATGTTGAAGCGCACACGCGCCTCCGTGGCGACGATGGTCATCAGTGGCGAGTTGCCGCCATGGGCGTTCAGCATCACGAACTTGCGGATACCGAGCTTCGAGAGGTTTTCCGCTATGTCGAGCCAGCGCTTCACGGCTGTCTCGAAAGAGAGCGTCTTCGTTCCTTCAACATCCATGTGCTCTAAGGAGTAGCCGACCGATTCGATGGGGAGTACGGTGACGGGCAAAACGGCCGGAAGGGCGGTTTTGAGCCTGTTGATAATGCCCTGCGCGATCAATGTGTCGGTTTCGAAGGGCAGATGGGGACCGTGCTGTTCATGTGCGCCGAGCGGCAGCAGCGCAATCCACTGATGCCGCGCCTCTGGAGCAAGTGCGGGATCATTGTCCTCGAAACGGAACGACGGAACCAACATCGGCCTTGCCTCTTGTTTATGACGAGATGATGGGCAATGTCATAACGTAGCCTGGGCAGTGCTTAAAGATCAAAGGGATGGCGATGGGCAAGAAGCATAAGGACGGTAAGAAACACAAGAAAAAGAAGGACCAGACCGAGTATACGCTTGTCGATCTTTCCCCGGCTTTGACGCAGGCTGCGCGCTCCATGCGCACGGTCCTTTCCCGCAACCTGCTCGAAAGTGGGCTCTATGCCGGTCAGGACGGCGTCATCATTTCCCTTTCCGAAAGCGACGGCATGACAGCCGGCGGGCTTGCCCAGAAGCTCGGCGTCAAGGCGCCCACCATGACCCGCACGATCGGCCGCATGGAGGCGCAGGGCTTCCTTGAGCGCAAGCCCGATGCCGAAGATGCCCGCCTCACCAAGGTCTATCTCACCGATCTCGGCCGCGGAAGCGTTCAGGGGATCGAACTTGCCGCCTCCTCCTGCGACAAGCTCGCGACGCTGGATTTCTCCGAGAAGGAGATCCGCAATCTCGTACGCCTGCTCAAGGCAATCGACGCCAATCTGCAGGCAGAGGCAATGCATGCGGATGAAGATGAGGAAGACTGAAAATTTCCTCAAAGGCGAATTGCCTGTGCCGCTTAAATCTTTTAATTAAACTTTTTAAGGCTGTCGCTGCACTGCGGCAGCTTTAACCGGCTTTACGCGTTGCCTGGAGGAGGAGACGTGGTTCAGAAGATCAAGCTTTCGACGATTGCAGAAACGCTCGGCATATCAACGGCGACCGTTTCCCTTGCCTTACGCGACAGTCCGCTCGTTGCGGGCAATACCCGTGAAAAGATCAAGGAACAGGCCCGCGCGCTCGGTTACATTTACAATCGCCGTGCCGCCAGCCTGCGCACCTCGCGCTCCGGCATTATCGGCGTCGTCGTGCATGACATCATGAACCCGTTCTACGGGGAAATCCTGAAGGCGATCGAAAGCGAACTCGACCGCAGTCGCCACACCTTCATTCTCTCGAACCATTACGATTCCGTCGAGAAGCAGCGTACCTTCATCGAAACCCTGCTGCAGCTCGGCGGCGACGGGGTCATCATGTCGCCGGCGATCGGCACGCCGCCGGAGGATATCCAGCTTGCCGAAGAAAACGGCATGCCGGCGATCCTCGTTGCCCGCTCGATGGACAGCCAGGATGTGCCGACCTATCGCGGCGACGACAGCTACGGCATTTCGCTTGCCACCAACCACCTGATCGGCCTTGGCCACCGGACGATTGCGATGATCGGCGGCACCGACCAGACCTCGACGGGGCGCGACCGCTATCAGGGTTATGTCAATGCGCTGCGCAAGGCCGGCATCGAGGTCGATCCGAACCTGCGCATTCCAGGCCCGCGCTCGAAGCAGGGCGGTTTCGAGGCGGCGGTGCATTTCCTTTCCCTGCCGCAGAAGCCGAGTGCCGCCGTCTGCTGGAACGATCTGGTCGCGATCGGCCTCATGAACGGCATTGCCCGCGCCGGGCTCGTGCCCGGCAGCGACATATCGGTGACTGGCTATGACGATCTGGAAGAGGCTTCGATCGCCACGCCGGCATTGACGACCGTCTGGAATGGCCAGACGGAGGTTGGACGTCTGGCCGCCCGCGCCCTACTTGATCGACTTGCCGGCAGTCATGAGCCTGATGGCATTCATCTCATCAAGCCGGAAATGCGTATCCGCCAGTCCACCAGCCCTTATCGGCCGCGTTCCTGACCGCCGAAGCCAAGAGGAAAAGCTATGTCCCGCATTGCCGTTCTCGTTCCCGGGAAGATGCATGATCGCGTTCTCGCCCAGCTGAAGGATCGTTTCGAGGTGGTGGCCGTCGAGCGCGACGAGACGCTGAAGCTCGATGCCGAGACGGCGAAACGCATTCGCGGCGTAGCGCTCAGCGGCGCTTTCCCAGCCGCCTGGTTCGAACAGTTGCCGAATGTGGAGATCGTCGCCAGTTTCGGCGTCGGCTACGACGGCATCGATGCAAAGCTTGCGGGCTCGAAGGGCATCATCGTCACCAATACGCCTGATGTGCTGAACGACGAGGTGGCCGACACAGCCATTGCGCTTCTGCTCAACGCTATTCGCGAGCTGCCGAAGGCGGAGAACTGGCTCAGGGATGGTAACTGGAAGCCGGGCGCTTCCTATCCGTTGACGCGCTTTTCGCTGAAAGGCCGGCATGTCGGCCTCTACGGTCTCGGCCGCATCGGCCTTGAAATTGCCAAGCGGCTGGAGCCCTTCAAGGTGAAAATCAGCTACCATACCCGCTCGCGCCACGCCGCTGCGCCTTATGATTATCACCCGACGCTGAAGGGCCTTGCCGAGGCCGTCGATACGCTGATTGCGATCGTGCCGAAAACGCCGCAGACGCACCGGACGATCAACGCGGAGGTTCTTTCAGCACTCGGTCCTGATGGCATCGTCGTCAATGTCGGCCGCGGCTGGACGATGGATGAGGATGCGCTGATTGCTGCGCTCAATGCAGGCACCATCGGTGGCGCCGGCCTCGATGTCTTCTATGACGAGCCGAACGTGCCTGCCGGTCTGCTTTCGGCACCGAATACCGTGCTGGTGCCGCATGTCGGCTCGGCCTCGATACCGACACGTAATGCGATGGCGGATCTGGTGGCAGAAAACCTCATCTCGTGGTTCGAGCAGGGCAAGCCGGTGACACCAGTGACGGAAACCCCGGTCAAGCAATAGGCCGTTCCCCACTCCTTCCGTGAAGGCGAGGGGAGTGTTTTGCTTGTTCCTATTTTGCCCTTGGACTTTTTCCCGTTTCCCTACTTGGTCGGCCGGGAAGGATTGGCTATGATTGGCTCCGGCCGCGTTCATTCCCAGCGGCCGTGATTTTCATCGGCGGCATTTCGCCGTCTCAAGCTTACACATAGCGATTTGATCGGGGAGCGTCTGCTCCGCCCGGCGATTTCTCGTGCGGGCAGCCGGCGCCTCTGGAAGGAGGCAGAAATGGATTATCGCAAGCTCGGTCCCAGCGGGGCCGTCGTCACCGCATATTGCCTGGGCACAATGACCTTCGGGAAGGAGTCCGATGAGGCGGCTTCCTTCAAGATGCTCGACGACTATTTTGCCTGGGGCGGCAATTTTATCGACACGGCCGACGTCTACAGTGCCGGCGTTTCGGAAGAGATCATCGGACATTGGCTCAAAGCACGCCCGACAGAAGCAAAGCAGGCTGTGATCGCTACCAAGGGCCGTTTCCCGATGGGCGACGGGCCGAACGATATCGGCCTTTCCCGCCGTCATCTCAATCAGGCGCTGAACGACTCGCTGCGCCGTCTCGACGTCGAACATATCGATCTCTACCAGATGCATGCCTGGGATGCGCTGACGCCGATCGAGGAAACGCTTCGCTTCCTCGACGACGCCGTTCGTGCCGGCAAGATCGGCTATTACGGCTTCTCGAATTATGTCGGCTGGCACATCGCCAAGGCTTCCGAAATCGCCAGGGCACAAGGCTATACGCGGCCGGTAACGTTGCAGCCGCAGTATAACCTCTTGATGCGCGACATCGAACTCGAGATCGTCGATGCCTGCCAGGATGCCGGCATGGGCCTTCTGCCCTGGTCTCCACTCGGCGGCGGCTGGCTGACCGGCAAGTACAAGCGCGACGAGACGCCGACGGGTGCAACGCGCCTCGGCGAAAATCCCAATCGCGGCGGCGAGGCCTATGCTGCCCGCAACGCGCAGGAGCGAACCTGGGGTATCATCAGCATAGTGGAAGAGATCGCCAAGGCGCGCGGCGTCAGCATGGCGCAGGTGGCGCTTTCCTGGGTGGCGGCGCGTCCGGCTGTAACCTCGGTCATTCTCGGTGCCCGCACGTCCGAACAACTCGCCGACAATCTCGCCGCTGCGGAATTCGTGCTTTCGGCAGACGAGACGGCAAAGCTCAACGAGGTCAGTGCGCCGATGCCAGGGCAATATCCCTATGGCGTGAACGGCAGCAATCAGCGTCACCGCAAGATCGAAGGCGGCCGCTGAACTATTTGCTAAAGATGAAGAAGGCCGTCGGAGCGAACCGGCGGCCTTCTGTTTTCAGGCGATTGCCTGTGGCTAAAGCGATGGCAGCCTGTTGGCGGCGTAATCTCTGACGGCATCGCCGAAAGCGCTAAAGAGCTTGTTCGAGGGCTTGTCGGTCTCGGCCCAGTATTCCGGGTGCCACTGCACGCCGACCGCGAAGGTCTTGGCATCGATGACCGAGACGGCCTCGATTGTGCCGTCCTCTGCCGCGGCCTCCACCTGCAGACGCGGTGCGGTCTTGGCGATCGCCTGCCGATGCAGGGAGTTCACGCGAATCTCGCCGGCGCCGATAATGCCGGCAATGCACGAGCCTTCCTTGATGAAGACGCTTTGACGGATCGCATACATGCCGTCGCGATCGGTGATATCGGGTTTGCGGTGGTCCCAGATGCCGGGCTGTTCCTGGATCTCACTGGCGAGCGACCCACCGAGCGCGACGTTCAATTCCTGAATGCCGCGGCAGATGGCGAGAAGCGGGATGGCGCGGTCGATTGCGCGGCGGATCAGCGGCAGGCTCGTAGCGTCGCGGGCGGGGTCGAAGGGGCCATCCGCCTCCTTGGCTTCGATGCCGTAGAGCGAGGGGTGTACATTGCTGGCCGAGCCGGAAACCAGCACGCCGTCGACGCGATCCAGAATCGCATCCGTGTCATAGCCTTCCTCGAAAGCGGGAATGATGAAGGCCATCACGCCGGCGGCGTTCAGCGCCGCACGCAGATACTGATGCTGCACGGCATGCCAGGTTGCGCCGTCGAGGGTGCGGATATCGGCAGGAATGGCCACGATCGGTTTCGTCATCTTCGCCTCGGAAAAACAATATCGGACGTTTCTGCGGCCAGACTGGCCGGTAAGTCAACGCTTGGATGCGGGCGGCGGCCAAATTGCGGCGGTTCCTGCAGTGCGCCCGGTATGAGACGCGCTAAGCTGCTGATTCCGATGGATGTGTGGGCCGTGCCACAGAAGGGTCGTGATCCCAAAGACTAATAGGCTGTAGCTTGAAACGCTTCTTCCGCCATGCTTAGCTTTGCCATTGCTGCGGGTAGGGGTGAGGATTGACCGCGCAGTGCCATCTATACGGGAGGTTTTTGATGGATCGTCGTTCGTTTATGAAAAAGGCGGGAACAGCCGGCGCCGGTGCCGTTGCCGCAACTGCTCTGGCAGCGCCTGCAATTGCGCAGGAGAACCCGAAGATTTCCTGGCGTATGACCTCGTCGTTTCCGAAGAGCCTGGACACGATCTATGGTGGCGCCGACGATATCGCCAAGCATGTTTCTGCTGCCACTGACGGTAATTTCACGATCCAGCCTTTCGCAGCCGGTGAAATCGTCCCCGGCCTGCAGGCCGTCGATGCGGTGGCGGCCGGTACTGTCGAGGCGGCCCACACCACCTCCTATTATTTCGTCGGCAAGGACCCGACCTACGCCATCGGAACGGCCATTCCGTTCGGACTGAACAGCCGCCTGACCAATGCCTGGTTTTACCAGGGCAACGGCAATACCCTGATGAACGAGTTCTATGCCACACAGGGCATGTATGCCCTGCCGGCCGGCAATACCGGCGCGCAGATGGGCGGCTGGTTCCGCAAGGAAATCAATACGCTCGATGACCTCAAGGGCGTCAAGATGCGCATTGCCGGCCTTGCCGGCCGCGTCATGGAGAAAGTGGGCGTCATCCCGCAGCAGATCGCCGGCGGCGACATCTATCCGGCGCTGGAAAAGGGAACGATCGACGCGGCAGAATTCGTCGGGCCTTATGACGACCTGAAGCTCGGCTTTCACAAGGTGGCGAAGTACTACTATTATCCGGGCTGGTGGGAAGGTGGCCCGACGGTGCATGCCTTCTTCAATCTCGATAAATGGAGCAGCCTGCCGAAGCACTATCAGGCAGCGCTCAACGACGCCTGCGCTTTCGCCAACACCAACATGCTGGCAAAATACGACACGAAGAACCCGAGCGCGCTGAAGCAGCTCGTCGCGGAGGGGGCGACGTTGCGCCCATTCAGCCAGGAGATCATGGAAGCCTGCTTCCAGGCAGCCATCGGCATTTATAACGAGATCTCAGGCACAAACCAGTATTTCAAGAAGATCTACGAGGACCAGACCGCCTTCAAGCGTGACGCCTATCTCTGGATGCAGCTTTCGGAATACACATTCGATACGTTCATGATGATCCAACAGCGCGCGGGTAAGATCTAGGAGCCCCCGCCGCTGACATTGGTGGTTTACGCGAACGCGATACCAGAACCCCGGATTTCGATCCGGGGTTTTGCTTTTTGCTGGCTATTTGGCGGGCGCCGGCGGCGCTCCCGGCAGGCCATTCAGCGGCGGCAGGGTCAGGCCCGGGATCTGCGGCGAGCCATTGTTGCCGCCGAGCGGAGGCAGACCGAGCTGACCGCCGAAGCCCGGGACTTCAATCTTGATCGAGTTCGGGTCGACCTTCGGGCCATGGTCCAGCCAGTAGGTCACCGATTGTGGCCAGAAGATCACGATCGCCACCAGGATCAGCTGCATGCCGACCCAGGGAAGCGCACCCATGTAGATATCCGAGGTTTTCACCTCGCGGCCGGCGATCGAGCGCAGATAGAAGAGCGCGAAGCCGAAGGGCGGGTGCATGAAGCTCGTCTGCATGTTGACGCAGATCAGCACGCCGAACCAGATCAGGTCGATGCCGAGATTGGAGGCGACGGGGGCGAGCATCGGGATGACGATAAAGGCGATCTCGAAGAAATCGAGGAAGAAGGCGAGCACGAAGATGAAGATGTTGACGAAGATCAGGAAACCGACCGGGCCGCCGGGAATGCCCGATAGCATGTGCTCGATCCAGCGCGAGCCGTCCATGCCCTGGAAGACCAGGCTGAAACAGGTGGAGCCGATAAGGATCATCACAACCATGGAGGTGATGTGCGTGGTCGATGCCATCGCCTCGCGGACCAGCGGCCAGGTGAGGCGCCGGTTCATGGCCGCGAGCACCATGGCGCCGACGACGCCGAGCGCGCCGGCTTCCGTCGGCGTCGCAAGACCCATGAAAATCGTGCCGAGCACGAGGAAGATCAGCACGATCGAGGGCACCATGCCCATCAGCACCTTCACGAGCAGCGCCCAATTGAAGTCGCCGCGCACTTCCTTTGGCAGCGGCGGCATCGATTTTGGCCGGACGATCGATAGCACCAGGATGAAGAGGACAAAGATCGCCACCTGCAGGATCGACGGGCCGATCGCGCCGCGATACATGTCGCCGACCGATTTGCCGAGCTGGTCGGCGAGAACGACGAGTACCAGCGAGGGCGGGATCACCTGGGTGATCGTGCCGGAGGCTGCGATGACGCCGGTGGCAAGGCGTGGATTGTAGCCGTAGCGCAGCATGATCGGCAGCGAAATCACACCCATGGTGATGACCGAGGCGGCCACCGTGCCGGTGATCGCGCCGAGTACGGCGCCGACGAGGATGACCGCATAGGCGAGGCCGCCGGGAATGCCACCGAAGAGCTTGCCGGTGCCTTCGAGCAGATCCTCGGCCAGCCCGCAGCGCTCCAGTATCGCACCCATGAAGGTGAAGAAGGGAATGGCGAGCAGGAGGTCGTTGGAGACGATGCCGAAGAAGCGCAGCGGCAGCGCCTGCAGGAGGGCTTCGTCGAAATGGCCGGTGACGACACCGACGATGCCGAAGAACAGGCCGACGGCGGCCAGCGAAAAGGCGACCGGAAAGCCGTAGAGCATGAAGATGACCATGCCCAGGAACATGGCCGGCGGAAGGATGCCGAAATCAAACAAATCTGTTCCTCCAGGCGCGCGTTACTGCAGCGGCTTTTCGTATTTCGTGTCGATGCTGATATGGCCGGTAACGGCTGCGATCCGCTTAATCAGCTCGGAAACGCCCTGAAGGGAGAGCAGCGCGAAACCGGCGACAAGGACCAGCTTGACGGGCCAGCGGATCAGCCCGCCGGCGTTGCCCGATATTTCCCCCTGCCGGTAGGAAAGCGCGAAGAAGGGCCAGGAGACCCAGGTGAGGAAGATGCAGACGGGAATGAGGAAGAGGATGAGGCCAACGATGTCGATCCAGATCTTCGCCCTGTCGGAAACCGAGCCATAGATTAGGTCGACGCGGACATGCTCGTTGTTGCGCAGCGCATGCGAGGCGCCGAGCAGCACGACGAAGGCGAAGAGATACCACTGGATCTCGAGCCAGCCGTTCGAACTGTAGTTGAAGGCGTAGCGCACGATGGCGTTTCCGGCGCTGATCAGACAGCAGAACAGCACCATATATTCGGAAAGTTTTCCCATGAACTCGCTGATCGAGTCGATCAGCCGACTGGCGGCCAGGAATACCGACATTCGCCTCCCCTTATTGTCTCGCCGTTTTCGGCAGTTCTCCCCTGCAACCGGTGTAGACCAGGGTTTTTGAAATTGGAAGGATAAACGGGCCGCCTTGGAATATAGTCTTATACGGCTAAAGACTGCGATCCCGTGGAAAATAAAGGCAACTCAGAGGCGGATATTTTTTTCAAAAACCTCGCGAGAAAGCTGTATTATCCCGTATTGAGTGTACCCTTCATCCTATAGTTTTAGAAAAATTGACCAAATGTTTGAACCGTTTGAAATCAATTTTTAAAGGGTTCCGTTTACATTTCCCGCGCACAGGGAAAGTATGGATGAAGCCACATAACCCGAACAGGGTCCCTAAGGATGTGTATCTGTCGTTTGTGAGTTCCCTGTCCGGGAACCGCATGACGCTTATCGTTGGCGTGATTGTGCATGTTGCGACATGCCTTGCCGTGGCTGCCAAGACGCAGCACTCCATCTACATCCTGCTGTCGGTCGCCTTCCTTCTGGTCTTCAGCGCTCGCATGGTCATCTTCCGGCAGTTCGATCGTGTCGACAAGCAGAGCCTGTCGCACGCCGGAATCGAACGTTGGGAGCGGATTCTCGTTGGCAGTGGAGCCTGTACCACCGCGCTCCTCGGCATCGCCAGTGGCTACGCCATCTTCGTCGTGCATGATTCCTTTGCGGAGCTTGCCTGCATCTCCGTCACCATGGCGACCATGGTTTCCGTCGTCGGCCGCAACTACGGCTCGCGCTTCGCAGTCGACCTCCAGACGCTCTTCTGCTGCCTGCCGATGATCGTCTGCAGCCTACTAGCGCTGGATTTCTATCGTGGCTTGCTTTCGATCTTCCTCATTCCTTTCTGGCTGACGACCCGGGCCATGGCGAACGGCGTGCGCGAGTTTCTCTATGAGAACGTCATTGCGCGCCGTGAAATCACCATCATCGCCGACCGTTTCGATACGGCGCTCAACAACATGCCGCACGGCCTCGTCATGGTCGATGCCGAAAACCGCATCCAGGTGGTCAATCGCAAGGCCTGCGAGCTTCTGAAGATCGGTGCGCCGGACCGGCTGAAGGACCGCGATCTCGGCACCGTGCTGCGCTACGGCGCGCGCTACAGTTTCATGGATGCCTCGCAGCCCGAGCTCATCCTGCGCCAGCTCACCCAAGTGGCCGAGGGCAGCCTGTCGCGCACGCTCATTCATTTTCCCGAGAGCCTGTCGCTGGAATTCTCTGCCAGCCGCAGGGCCGATGGCGGCGCCGTGCTGATCTTCGAGGACGTGTCGAGCCGGGTGAAGGCGGAGCAGAAGATCCTGCACATGGTGCGCTTCGACGCGCTGACCGGCCTGCCCAACCGGGAATATTTCGGCCAGCTGGTGCAGGAGTATTTTGCCAAATATCCGAAGAAGAACGGGCCGCTCGGCTTCATGGTGCTCGATATCGACGAGTTCAAACATGTCAACGACATGCGCGGTCATGTCACCGGCGACCATCTGCTCTGCGCCATCACCGCCCGCATCAAGCAGGCCTCCGGGAATGCCATTCTCGGTCGGCTCATGGGAGATCAGTTCATCTTGTTCTTCCCGCGTGCGAAGGAGCAGGCCTCGCTCGACCGCGAAATCCGCCGCGTTCACGCCGCGATCCAGGGCCACTACGAGGTCGACGAAATAACCTTTCTCGTTTCGCTCAGCGCCGGCTACGCGATCCTCGAAAGCGATTCGTTCGCCATGGACGAATGGAGCGTCAAGGCGGACCTTGCCCTGTTCGAAAGCAAGTCGCGTTTCAAGGGTGGCATCTCAGGCTTTGAGCGGGAAATGGACGGTCGCTATATCGAGCAGCAGAAGCTGAAGGCGGATCTCCGCGACGCGGTCTCGGCTCAGGCGCTGCATCTCGTCTTCCAGCCGATGTTCCGGGCCGACGGCTCGCGGATCGAATGTGCCGAAGCCTTGGCGCGCTGGGTGCATCCGGAGAGGGGCTCGATCCCACCCGACGTCTTCATCCGGCTCGCCGAGGATATGGGCATCATCTCCGACATCACTCGTTTCGTGCTGTTCAAGGCCTGCAGCGAATGCATGACCTGGCCGGAACATATCGCCGTTTCTGTCAACCTTTCGGCACGGGATCTGCGCGATGCTGACATCCTTTCAGTCGTCGCCGATGCGCTTGCCCGTTCCGGCCTCGCCGCGGCGCGGCTGCATCTCGAGGTTACCGAGAGCTGCCTGATCGACGAACCGGCGGCGGTGCGCGCCATCCTGGCGGAACTCAGGTCCCGCGGCATCACCATCGCCATCGACGATTTCGGCACCGGCTTCTCCAGCCTCAGTTATCTCGACACGCTGCCGCTCGATATCGTCAAGATCGACCGCTCCTTCGTGCGCAACATCGCCGAGGATGCGCGCCGCCTCAAGCTCTTGCGCGGCACGGTCAATCTCGCCCGCGAACTGGGTTTGAAGATCGTGATCGAAGGTGTGGAGACCGAGGAGCAACTGGCGCTGCTCAACAAGCACCGCAGCGCCGATCTCGTGCAGGGCTATGTTTTCTCGCAGCCGGTGCCTTCTCAGAACATCACGCTGCTGCAAGAGGGCATCGGCCGCCGCACCGTCCAGCGCCGTCGCACCAAGGTCGCCTGAGCCGTCTGCAAGCGACTGGCTATCCAGCCGAAAATCCTGCGCGCCGTTAACCTTAATAATTTAAATTTAACGCAAATTCTCAGATTTTCTTGCCTATAAATCGGCGGCGTATGATTAATGATCCGTTAACGAGCGGATCGAAAAAATGTCAGACACACTTTTTACGCGTAGCGATTTCAGCAGTAAAATCCTGGAAATTCTGGATCATGTCGAGTATCGCCGTGTCGAAAGCAGCGAAGACATGGAAGAGGTGGAGCGGCTGCGCTACAAGGCCTACAAGGCCCACGGCGCGCTGTCGCTTGCACCGGAAGGCCTATTGGACGATGTCGATTTCGACAGCCATGCCTATATTTTCGGTCTGTACTATTATGGTGAACTGGTCAGTACGATCCGAATTCACTATGTGACGCCGGAGCATCGTATCAGCCGGTCCGGAGAGGCCTTTCCCGAGGCGATGGATGAGCTTTTGGACGCCGGGCTGACCTTGATCGACCCGGCGCGTTTCGCGGCCGATCCGGAGATCACCGCCAACATGCCATGGGTTCCCTATCTGACGCTGAGACCCGCCATCGTTGCGGCAGCGTATTTCCGGGCTGACCGCGTTATTCAGTCCGTCCGGCCCCCGCATGCCGCCTTCTACAAGCGGGTCTTCTATGCCGATACCATTGTGCCCGGCCGACTGGCGCAGAGTTACGGGGTTGACGTGACGCTGATGGCGACGAATGTGGTCGAGGTCGGGCGCAAGCTGTTGACGCGTTACCCCTTCTTCATCTCCGGCGCCAGCGAGCAGCGCATGATGTTTTCGCGCAATCCGAACGACACGCTGCCGCCGCTCACCATCATTCCGACGGCGCGTTTCGTGCCACCAGGCGAACTTGGCACCGATTTGCCGCTGTGATTTCCCTTTCTCCGCGATAGAGAGACGACGCCCGCTGGGGCAGATGGGGGTGGTGACAGTCGAAAACCGCATCTGTCGCCGGACCTCCTTTCATCCGGCGGCTGACGTCGTCTTTTCGTCCGGATGAGGTCACTGCGAGGCACTCCTGCGGCATTCTCATGCATTGCGCTTTCGCCCGTCATTGTGTAATCCCTGCGGGTGGGGATTTGCCTCGCTGAGGCGAGGGAATCAGGCAGCGTTAAGGCATTTCAGGGAGACGATATTCATGGCCGAACATCATACCGGACCGGTCGAGACCGGCGCGCCGATGGACTACAAGGAACATGAGAAGACCTACAACATGTTCATTGCCGGCACGAAATACGGCACGATGATTCTGATCGCCCTGATGCTTGCCATGACTGCTGGTTTCTTCGGCGGCGCCGGTTTCCTCGGCGGCATCCTCGTCTTCCTCATCATTCTCGTCGCCGGCATCTTTCTGCTCCGCTAAGCGCGGCCTGCAGGAAGACAAGGTCTTCCGAACTTTGTGATGTAGATGCTTGGCCCGTGCAGGCAAGCGGCTTGCCACGGCCCAGCTGACCCGGAGGAGGGGGCGGTTGGCCAATATCGTTTTCGTAGCAAAGGAAATTACGGATGGGGAGACGCGCGTTGCCGCGTCTGTCGAAACCGTGAAAAAGATGAAGTCGTTCGGCTTCGATGTCATCGTCGAAGCGGGTGCCGGAATGCTTTCTCGTATTCCGGACAGTGAATTCGAGGCCGTGGGTGCCTCAATCGGCACTTTCGCAGATGCGGCGTCCGCCGACGTGATCCTGAAGGTCCGCCGCCCGAGCGAACGCGAGATTCCCGGCTACAAGACCGGTTCCGTCGTCATCGCCATCATGGATCCCTACGGCAATGACGAGGCGATCGCCGCGATGGCAAGTGCCGGGCTTTCGGCTTTCGCCATGGAGCTGATGCCGCGCATCACCCGTGCGCAGTCGATGGATGTGCTTTCATCGCAGGCCAATCTCGCAGGCTACCAGGCCGTCATCGAGGCGGCGGCGGTCTATGACCGGGCCATGCCGATGATGATGACGGCAGCCGGCACCGTGCCGGCCGCCAAGGTCTTCGTCATGGGGGCGGGCGTCGCCGGTCTGCAGGCGATCGCGACGGCGCGGCGCCTCGGTGCTGCGGTCTCGGCAACCGACGTTCGCCCGGCCGCCAAGGAGCAGGTCGCCTCGCTCGGCGCCAAGTTCATCGCCGTCGAGGACGAGGAGTTCAAGGCGGCGGAAACGGCAGGCGGTTATGCCAAGGAAATGTCGGCCGACTATCAGGCGAAGCAGGCCGAACTCGTGGCCGAACACATCGCCAAGCAGGATATCGTCATTACGACTGCTCTCATTCCCGGCCGTCCGGCGCCGCGGCTTGTCTCGCGCGCCATGCTGGCCTCGATGAAGCCTGGTGCGGTCGCTGTCGATCTCGCAGTCGAGCGTGGCGGCAATATTGAGGGTGTGGCTGCAGGACAGGTCGCCGATGTCGAAGGCGTGAAGGTGATCGGCTTCTCGAACATGGCGGGCCGCGTGGCGGCCAGCGCCTCAGCGCTTTACGCCAAGAACCTTGTCACCTTCCTCGAGACGATGGTGAACAAGGAAACGAAATCGGTCGTGCTCAACCTCGAGGACGAGCTCATCAAGGCGACGATGCTGACCTATGCGGGGGATGTCGTGCATCCGGCATTCGGCGGCGCCAAGAAGGGGGATAACTGATGGCCAGTGAAGCAATGGACAAGGCGCTGCAACAGCTGAACGACGCCGTGACCGCCGTCGCGACCGCAGCTGCCCACGCTCCGGAAGCGGCAAGTGCGGCAACGGGCGGGGCGATCGATCCCTTCGTCTTCCAGCTGGCGATCTTCGTCTTGTCGATCTTCGTCGGCTATTACGTCGTCTGGTCGGTGACGCCGGCGCTGCACACGCCGCTGATGGCGGTGACCAACGCGATCTCATCGGTCATCGTCGTCGGTGCACTGCTCGCCGTCGGCATTTCGACCAGCGGGCTTGCGACCGGCTTCGGTTTCGTGGCGCTGGTGCTCGTCTCGGTCAATATCTTCGGCGGCTTCCTGGTCACGCAGCGCATGCTGGCGATGTACCGCAAGAAGGACAAGTGAGGGGCCGATGACCAATATTGCAGCCTTCCTCTATCTCGTCTCCGGCGTCCTTTTCGTTCTGGCGCTGCGCGGGCTCTCGCATCCGGCCACCAGCCGCAAAGGCAATCTTTACGGCATGGTCGGCATGGGGATTGCGATCCTCACGACGCTGGTGCTGGCGACGCCCAATTTTGGGGGCTTCGTGTTGATCATCCTCGGCCTTGCCATCGGCGGCAGCGTCGGCGCCTATGTCGCCCGAACCATCCCAATGACCTCGATGCCGCAACTCGTCGCCGGCTTCCATTCGCTCGTCGGCCTTGCCGCCGTGCTGGTGGCGGCTTCCGCGCTCTATACGCCCGCCTCCTTCGGCATCGGCGAGATCGGCCAGATCCACACCGAAGCACGCATCGAGATGGCGTTCGGCGTGGCGATCGGAGCGCTGACCTTCACCGGTTCGATTATCGCCTTCCTGAAGCTCGACGGGCGCATGTCCGGCAAGCCGATCCTGCTGCCTTACCGGCATGTGATCAATGCAACCCTGCTGGTGCTGATCGTGCTCTTCATCATTGGGCTGGCGGTGACTGAGAGCCACCTGGATTTCTGGGCGGTCGTTGCGCTCTCGTTGTTACTCGGCATCCTGCTGATCGTGCCGATCGGCGGCGCCGATATGCCTGTCGTCGTCTCGATGCTGAACTCCTATTCGGGCTGGGCTGCGGCGGGCATCGGCTTCACCCTTGGCAATCTGGCGCTGATCATCACCGGCGCGCTGGTCGGTTCCTCAGGCGCGATCCTCTCCTACATCATGTGCAAGGGCATGAATCGCTCCTTCATCTCTGTCATCCTTGGCGGTTTTGGCGGCGAGGCATCGGCTGGCGCCGCCGACAATTCCGACAAGACGGTGAAGCTCGGTTCAGCTGAAGACGCGGCCTATCTGATGGCGAATGCCTCGAAGGTCATCATCGTGCCGGGATACGGCATGGCGGTCGCCCAGGCCCAGCATGCGCTGCGCGAGCTCGCCGATAATCTCAAGAAGAACGGCGTCGAGGTGAAATACGCGATCCATCCGGTCGCCGGCCGCATGCCCGGCCATATGAACGTGTTGCTTGCCGAGGCCAACGTGCCCTATGACGAGGTCTTCGAGCTTGAGGACATTAACTCCGAATTCGCCCAGGCCGATGTGGCCTATGTCATCGGCGCAAACGATGTCACCAACCCGGCGGCGCGCGACGACAAGACTTCGCCGATCTACGGCATGCCGATCCTCGACGTCGACAAGGCGAAGACCTGCCTGTTCGTCAAGCGCTCGCTCGGCTCCGGTTACGCCGGCATCGATAATACGCTGTTCTACAAGGACGGCACGATGATGCTGCTTGGGGACGCCAAGAAGGTCACCGAGGAAATCAACAAGGCGATCGCCCATTGATCGAAAAGCCTGCTTCAGCGGGCTTTTCATTTATCCTGGACAGCGGTTAAATTTCGCCGGGAACCAGCGTCATCTTCTCGACGCCGATTGCCAGATTAAGGCCCTCCTGGGCCTGCAGATTCAGCGGCTGCAGCATGAAGGCCTTGTCCGTGCCGCCGGCAATGACCTTGGCACCTCCGCCGGCACCGAGGCTGGCATCTGCGCCGATGCCGTAATATTCCCCGGCGAGTGCAAAGTCAGGCATATTGGTGCCGGTCTTGGCAAGCACCTGCCAAATCATCACACTCTTGCCGGTCTGGCCGATGTCGATACCGAATTTCTCGATCTTGCCGGCATACACCGCCTTGGGGCCGCCGGAAGCCGGCGTATAGGTGCAGATCAGGTTCTTTTCGGAAGTGACTATTAGCCCCTGGCCGCCATCCGATCCGCAGACGAGCCGGCCAAGCGACATATAGTCCGCTGCTGCAGCCGAACCGGCGCAGGCTGCAGCCGAAACGACTGCCGCGGCAATCATGGTTTGCTTGAACATGGTCTTTTTCCTTTTGAATGACCTGTTCGAAACGGATGGTTGCAGTGATTGTTCCGGTCGCGCTACTCGCGCTCCATCATCCGACGCTGGGCTGTGAGGATCCAGACGAGACCTTCGGGGCGGAAGTCAATATCGACCTTGCCCCGGAAAGCGGAGGCGGCATGAGCCTTGATGACGGTGGTGCCGAAGCCGGTGCGCGCCGGCGGTTTGACCGGCGGACCGTTGCTCTCAGTCCAGCTGAAACGCAGCATGTTGTCTTCCACTGGCTGCCAATCGAAACGCACGCGGCCCTGCGGCATCGATAGTGCGCCATACTTCACCGAATTGGTGGCGAGCTCGTGGAGCGCCAAGCCGAGATTCTGAACGGCATCGGGTTTGAGGATGAAATCCATGCCCTCGATTTCGACCTGCTCGCGGGCTTGCGGGAAAGCCTGCAGGTGGATGTCGATGACGCGATGCAGCGAGACACCGGACCACTGTTCGCCAGTCAAAAGCTCGATCGAGCGCACGAGCCCTTCAAGGCGATGAGCGACGGCCAGCCGGAATGTCTCGACGCTGTCGGCCTGCTTGGAGAGTTGGCGCATCATGGCGAGAACAAGCGTCAGCAGGTTCTTGGTCCGGTGGACAAGTTCGTGCATGACGAAGCGCAGCCGGTCTTCGCTCTGGCTCCGGTCGAAAGAGGCGTTCGAAAGCGCAATCGCCACCTGGTTGGCCTCGATGACGCTGGTTTCGACCGGCGAGACGATATGGCCGTCACCGAGCCGGTTTGCCATGTCGGCGATCTCACGGATCGTCGAGCGGACCTGCCTGGCAACGGCATAGGTTGCGAGTACGGCAACGAGAAACAGCATGAGCCCGCCGATCAGCAGGAAGCGCCAGGTGCTGAGGATCGGTGCCTGGGCGGTAGCGATCGGCCCCCACACCACAGTCTTCCAGGACCAGCCGGGAATCTGCGCATAGCCCAACAGGGCATGCGGGAGAATATCGCTGTCTTCGAAAACGCCGCTGGAAGCGACGAGCGAGGGCAGAATGCGCGGGTCGAAGGGTTCGCCCGGCTGCAGGTTGGCCGGGCCACGGCTGGCTACCACATGACCACCCTGATCGATCACCGCTGCCGACCAGCCGGAGGCAAGGCCCTCGGTCGTGACGAGTTTTGCGAGGTCGTTGGCATTCTGCGTGATGATCAATGCGGCGACGGGACCCTCGTCACGCGGCAGGGTGACGTTGTAGACCCACATGCCGCTCGTTGCGCCCATGAAGACGTCGGAGGCTTCGATACGGCCGGATTTCATGGCGGCCTCGAGAGCCGCGATGTTCGTCGTCTTGCCGAGCGACGTGCCGAAGGCGCGACGGGTATTCAGAAATTGCTGCCCGGTCCTGTCGACGGCGATCACATAGAGCGTATCGCCGCGCAGCGCTGTTTCCGTACGATTGTAGAAAGACTCATAGTCGCCGCTCTCCAGTTCGGGAGAGGAGGACAGCAGCCGCAATGTCGTCGCCATATCCTGAAGCTGGCGATCGATGGTGCGTGACAGGGCCAGCGCATCCTGCGCGGTTTCGCGCTTGAGCGTGGATCGCTGATTGTCTTCCAATTGCATGAGAAGAAGGGCAACGAAGGCGAAGATCGGTAGCGCAATCGCCACGGCCATAGCGACGAGATATGTTCCGATCGAAGCTTTCGGGAAAAGACGGGCGGCAAACTTCATCGATGCCGCCCCCGGTCTGCCGCGGCTGGATGCAGAGGAAGCTCGGTTTCGCAGGGTCTTACGAAAGCAAGAGTCCGCATCGCTCGTAAACGCCCCTCACATTCATACCGCCCAATAGCCCGCTATCAAAGCAGGATCATGTTAGGGGGCGAGGCATATGGTTGCAACCTACTAAAATAGTCAGGTGTAAAATCGTCGATTTTTTTCGACTATTTTCTGTCGGTGAAGCGCTGCAGCCGAAAGGGTATGAGGCTTTCGTCAGTCTTGCCTGACAGAAGCTCGTCTGCAACAAGCAGGCCGGCAAGCGGAGCAAGTGTGACACCGGAGTGCATCACCGCGAAATAAAGACCCGGCCGGCCTGCATTGCCGATGATGGGGAAGCCGTCAGCCGGTGTCGGGCGATAGCCGACAGTAAAGAAATCGAACGTCAAATCGCCGTTGTCTGCGATCATCGCCTTGACGCGGGCGAAGAGTTCGGCAGCGCTTGCCTGATGGTCTTTGCCGGGATCGCCGCCACCGAAATCCGTGCCGGCGATGATACGGCCTTCCGCCGTCTGGCGCATATGCAGACGCGGTGTCATGACGAGGCCGTTCAAGCGTTTCGAGACAGGACGGGAGTGCACGATCAGGCCGGCGGGCGTGGAAAGCGGCAATGTGATTCCCGCCGAGGCAGCGATCGGAACTGCGCCTGCGCCTGCAGCTAGCACGACATGATCGGCTTCGTGCATGCCTGCTGACGAAACAACCCCGACGATTTGTCCGCCGCTCTGCAGCAGACCGTTGACCGTGGCATGAACGAACGTCGCGCCGCGCGCTTCGGCGTCCGCAAGCAGTAAGCGCGCAGCGGCAACAGGCTCGACCGCACCTTCTTCTGCCACATGGAGGGCGAAATCCGGATATTCGCTAAGGCCGGGTTCGAGCAGCGCGCTTTCTTCACGGCCTAGCCGGGTGATACCATAGCCCCAACGGCCATACTCTTCGGCATAGGCCTCGAGATCGGCCGCCGGCGCATCCCAGCAGAGACCACCGCACCAGGAAAGCGGCAAGCCGGGCAGTTCCCGTGCCAGTCGCTTCCATTCGGCCATCGCCCTGCGGCGAAAATGGAAATAGAATTCGGGATTGCCCCAGCTCGCATTGATCCAGGCAAAGGAGCAGGGTGTCGCCACACCGCCGAGCTCTTCGCCGACGACGGTGACTGCTGCACCCTTGCGTGTGAGATGCCAGGCAATGGAGGCGCCGACGATGCCGGCGCCGACGACGATCACATGCGGTTTCGCTGTCATCGTC
This sequence comes from Rhizobium sp. 01L419, assembly GCF_056400025.1. Lineage (NCBI taxonomy): Bacteria > Pseudomonadati > Pseudomonadota > Alphaproteobacteria > Hyphomicrobiales > Rhizobiaceae > Rhizobium > Rhizobium sp. 01L419. The sequence goes on along the minus strand of NZ_JBFTSM010000004.1, from coordinate 249,072 downwards.
GCTACCTGATATCCGTTAGCCGGCGGTGCCGCCGACGCGGGCAAGCCCATCCCGGGCCGGCTGGTATTTCGGATCGAGGCCGACTGCATGGCGGTAGGAGCGGATGGCCTTGTCCTTCTCGCCGCGGCGCTCGTAGACGAGAGCTTGGTTTGCCCAGGATTCAGCGAGGTTGCCGTTGAGCTCGATCGCGTGGTTGAAGTCGGCGAAGGCGTTGTCGTTATCGTTCAGAGCAATATAGGAAATGCCGCGGCCATTGTAGGGCTCGGGCGAATTCGGCGAGAGCGAGATCGCCTTCGAGAAATCGTCGATCGCCTTATCCTGCTGATTGCGCTTCTGATAGATCAGGCCGCGATTGTGATAGGCGCGGCCATCCGTCGTGCCGAGCTGGATCGCTTTTGAGAAATCATTGAAGGCCTGATCGTCCTGGCCAGCCATGCGGTAGACATTGCCGCGACCGATATAGGCGACGTCATAGCTCTGATTGATCTGCAGGGCTGCGTTGTAATCGGCGATCGCCTGCTGCTGCTGGCCCATATTGCGGTAGACCAGCGCGCGGTTGGCATAGGCCTGGAAAAAGCGCGGGTTGATCTGCAGCGCGGTGTTGAAGTCGTCGAGCGCCTTGCGGAATTCGCCGCCGCGGCCATAAGCGGAACCGCGGACATTGTAGCCTTCCGGATCGCGCGGATTGGCGTTGATGACGGCCGTCAGCGACGCGATGTTCTCCTGCGAGCCCTGCGCCTTGTCGATGCGGATCACAGCGTCCGACGTGTTGGTCGTTTCACAACCGGCAAGGCCAAGCGCTGCGGCAAACGCCAGCGAGGCTAACACGATCGATTTCTGCGAACGCGAGCGGGACGGATTCAAAGTTATGACAGCCATTCGGGCTCGCTTTCCCCATGCAGCATATCCAGCAAGGCGGATATGTAATCTTCAGCAGAAATTAAAAAGGCGGCGGCGAAACTTATCGCCCCCGCCACACATGCATCTGAAAACGTCGAAAAAACGACGGCACCGCCTTAGTGTGCAACCAGACCTTCGCGCTGCGCGCGCTTGCGGGCCAGCTTGCGAACACGACTAACAGCCTCGGCCTTTTCGCGAGCACGCTTCTCTGACGGCTTTTCGTAATAGTCGCGCATCTTCATTTCGCGAAAAATGCCTTCGCGCTGCATCTTCTTCTTGAGAGCGCGGAGAGCCTGGTCAACATTGTTATCGCGGACAAGTACCTGCACGAGAATCACGTTCCTTTGGTTTGGTTGATACCGAAAGGCGGCGCAGCGCCTAGGGCAAAATTATAACGTTCGCGCGGCCGCAGCCTTGCAATTGATGACGCGAAATAGCAGATCAAGGGATTGAAGTCCAGATGGCACACGTGCGAGTAGGCGGAAAAATACCGCCCATGATTATACGGCGCTAGGAGCGCGCCGTCTCGGGCTTGGTTTCGTCCAATGCGGCGATCGCCTCCTTCAGCGCTGCCATCACGCGGGAACGGTCGGCAGGCTCGAGCCGCGCCATATCCAGATGCAGGTCGAGACCGGCCAAATGCTCGCTTAGAACTCGGCTCTTGTGATCGGCGCCGAGCATCAGCCCGTCCACGGCGTAGGGTACGATCTCCCGCTGGATCCCCTTCATGGTGATCGGCGGCAGGGGATGGGCATCGACGATATCCTTCACCAGCGCATAGGTTTCATAGCTGATGACGATCTCCCCGCCCTGGGCGATCGATTGCAGGCGCGCAGCCAGATTCGCTTCGGCGCCGATGATCGTATAGTCCATGCGGTCGTTGCTGCCGAAATTGCCGACATTGCAGTAGCCGCTGTTGATCCCCATGCGCACCACGAAGGGTTCTTCCGTGCCGTTTCTGCGCCACCTGTCCTTCAGTTCGCCGAGCCTGCGCTGCATATCGACTGCCATGCGCAGGCAAGCCTTGGCATCTTCTTCCGGCCCCTTGGTTTCGGGATCGCCGAAGAAGACCAGCATCGCGTCGCCGATGAACTTGTCCACCGTGCCGCCGTGCTTCAGAGCGATCGTGGACATTTCTGTCAGATATTCGTTCAGCATCTCCGTCAGCGCTTCCGGCTGGAGGCGCTCGGTCGTCGCCGTGAAATCCTTGATGTCGGAGAAGAAGATCGTCAATCGCTTGCGCTCGGTGTGGACCACCACATCCTTCTGACCGCTGAAGATGCCCTTGTAGATCTGCGGCGACAGGTAACGGGAAATCTTCAGCGAAACGCTGGCGAGGAACTCATTTGCCGCCTCCAGGTCGCGGTTGGCGTTGTGGATGACGCGCGTCTGCTGGCGCTGCAGGACAATGAAGCTGATGCCGATAATGGCGACGAACAGGAAATAGCAAAGCAGATATTTGAAGGCGAGAATATTGCTCGCATAGGGCTGACGGATAATGACTTCCTGGATGCCGCGCACATCGCCCACCTTCCAGTCCTTCTTCGGGCTTTCGGGGTGGGTATTGTGACAGGCGACGCAGGCCTGGCCCATAATGACGGGTGTGATGAGCCGCAGCGTATCGGTAAATCCGATGCGTGTCAGATCGGTCAGCGTCTGGCTGGAATTGGCGCGCAGGGAGGTCAGCGACGCGTTTTCGAAATTGTCGAGATCGTGAGGCGCACGATTCCTGAAAGGCAGATCGGAGAGGAAGCGATAGGTAATATTGGCCTGCTGCTCCTTGATGACGTCGCCGAGTTCCAGTGAAAGCGTCGCCGGCAGCGGAATCGCGCCCGGAATATTGGCGTAGTTGTGGGAGACGACGGTGCCGTTGACGTCGCCCGCCTGATGGGCGGCAAGCACCCGGCCGACGACATTCGCCGAATAATAGGAGCGGATGCTCGTGACGAGCGAGCTCATGTCCCGCGCCTGCCGGCGCAGAGCGCTTTCGGAGAGATCACTGATATCGAGCCAGACGGCAAGCGGCAGCCCGGCCAGCATCGCCAACACGACGACGACCAGCCAGTAGCCGCTTCTGCGCGCGTTGAAAGCCGGATCTTCGGCAATTATTGCCGTGGTCTCTCCTTGCGGATCTGCCATGGCTCATCCCCTCGACAATGATCGATTTGTTAAATCCCCTGAGACACAAGAACATTTCGCCGCAGGCGCGGCAAGGCCGGTGCGTATAGGTCAGGCTAAAAGCGACGGCCAAATCTGGAAGTAATTCCACGCTGTGTTGCCGTTGCATCTCAGCGATGACCTGACCGATGCAAATAGCCGGATTCCGCTTTGTTGTTCAGCTTGTGAGTGAGCGAATGGCCTTTGGTGTCAAACAGGCGTAGCCTGCCTGCGGCGGGACGGCTCCTGGATCCGCCCGAGGGGAGGTCGGGAACGCATGACGCGATTGCAGCAGATCGGTGTGCTGATCGGCCTGATCATCGTGGCTGCGCTCACGATGTTCCGGGCAAGCGATCCGCCGGTGCTGAAGCAGATCCGCGACGTTACCTTCGATGAGTATCAGCGCCTTGTGCCGCGCAGCTTCGAAGCTGTGCCGGTTCGAGTGGTTGATATCGACGAGGCTTCCCTGCGGGAGTTCGGTCAGTGGCCATGGCCGCGCGACAGGCTGGCCACACTGGTTGAGCGCCTCTCCGACATGGGAGCGGCGGCCATCGCCTTCGACGTCATCTTTGCCGAGCCCGACCGGATGTCCCCGCGCAATGTCATCCAGGAGGTGGAGGGCGTCGATCCATCGCTCGCCGCGCAACTGCCTGACAATGACGAGATCTTCGCCCAGTCGATCGAAGGAAAGCCTGTCGTTCTCGGCTTCGGGCTTTCCAATGAGGGCAACTACAAGCCGCCGGTAAAAGCCGGCTTTGCCTTTACCGGTGAAAGTCCGCTGTCGGCGCCTCCGCATCTGAGCGCTTCCACGCCGCTCCGGCCGAGGCTGGAAGCGAATGCCTTGGGGCTTGGCCATGTCAGTCTCAATCCGGGCAGCCCGTCATCGGTGGTCCGCGCGGTGCCGCTGTTCCTCAGCGATGGCGAACAGTTCTATCCCAATCTTGCGATCGAAGCCTTGAGGGTGGCGCAGGGTGCCTCGACCTATGTGCTGGCCGGCGCACCCGACCGGGCAGGGATCATCACCTCGGCGAAGATTGGCGATTTCGTCGTTCCGCTGACGGCTGCCGGAGAGATCTGGCTTTATGTGACGCCGAACCGGGCAGAGCGCTACGTCTCGGCTCGAAAAGTCCTTGCAACCGGCGGCGTGGCCTCCGATGTCGCTGCTCAGATCGAAGGAAGCATCATATTCGTCGGCACTTCTGCGGTCGGGCTGCAGGATATTCGCACCACCGCGCTCGGAGAAAACGTGCCGGGTGTTTCGCTACAGGCCCAGACTGTCGAGCAGATCCTTTCGGGCCGCTACCTGTCACGGCCGGACTGGGCCGACGGGCTGGAGATCCTCTCCATTGCCGTGCTCGGCTTCCTGCTCGTCATCATCACTACCTTCGTCAGTCCTGCCGTGGCGCTGGTCTGCGGCCTGGCGATTACCGCGATGGCGCTTGCCGCTTCGTGGTTTTCTTTTCTCTATGCCGGTCTGCTGTTTGATCCGCTGGCGCCTATTATCAGCGGTTCCATCACGCATTTTGCCGCAACATCGTTCCGTATCCTCGTCATAGACAGGGAGCGGCGGGAAGTGCGGCGTGCCTTCGGCCATTACCTCTCGCCCTCGCTGCTCCACCGGATCGAGCATACGCCCGACGCGCTGAAGCTTGGTGGGGACGAGCGCGAGCTCACCATGATGTTCGTCGACGTGCGCAATTTCACGGAAATCAGTGAAAGGCTGACGCCGACCGCCGTCGTCCAGTTCCTGAATACGCTGCTCGATGCCCTGAGCCGTCACGTCGTGGGGAACGAGGGAACGCTCGATAAATTCATCGGCGATTCCATCATGGCGTTCTGGAATGCGCCGGTCGATGTTTCGGATCATGCAGCAAAAGCGCTACGGGCGGCGCTCGCGATGCGGGAGACGCTCGCCGAGCTCAATGCCCGCGATGCCTTCGGTTTCGGCAGCGCTGAGCAGGTGAGGATCGGCATCGGCATCCATACAGGCCTTGCCTGTGTCGGCAACATGGGCGCGAAGACACGTTTCAACTATTCGGCGGTCGGTGACGCCGTGAATGTCGCGGCGCGCCTCGAATCCTGCTGCAAGGACGTCGGCTTCGATATCCTGATCTCCGACAGCACGGCGCGGACGCAGAGCGGAGCGGCGCTGCTGGAGGCAGGAGCTGTTCCGCTCAAGGGAAAGAGCAGCCGAACACAGATCTTTGCAGTGGTCGGCGATAAGAAGGTCGCTGCCTCCTCGGAATTCGGTGCCCTGCATCTCGTCCATGAGGACGTGATGAGCGCCTTGCGCGGGCGTTCGAGGAACAGCCGCAAGCTGATCGGTGCTGCAAAGCTCGCCGGGGTACAAGTCTTGCCCGGCCTCACAGAGTTCTACGAACGGATATCGGGCAGGAACGATCATTTCCGGGAGGATATCGGCCTGCCGGAAAAGCAGGCAGGGGAATAGTCAGTCAGCGATTGCGGTTCCCGCCGCCATTTCGGTCCCTGCCGCCATTTCCGCTCCAGCCACCATTTCCGCCCCAGCCGCGATTCCGCTCATGGTCATGATCCCGGTTTCTTCCAGCGCTCTTGTCGTTGCCGGCGGTCGGGTTTTCACCGCCGCTTCTTTCCTGCCTGCCCGGCCCGTCCTGATGGCTGCGGTCCTGATGGTTGTCTGCCCTTTCTGTACGGCTGGGCCTGTCGGGCGCGTCATGTCTATCTGCATGATCGGATCTATCTTGCCGGTCCGGCCTTCCATGATCGCCATGGCGATCGTTTCTGTCGTGCTTATCCTTCCAGCCATGCTTGTCGTGTTCGCCATGCCAGCCATGTTTCGGCCCATCATGGTGGGGTTTGTCGTTATTCGGTTTTTCCGGCCGCTGCTTCGGTGGATCATCCTGCTTTTGTAGTTGCCGTGGGGGCGGCGGATCCGGATCCCGTGACAGCGGTGCTGGGCGAACCCGGTCCTTGCGCTCAGGGTCGACCGAGGCCATCCGGCAGCCGCCGAGCAGGCCAAGGCCGCCCGTCAGGCTCTGATTGCCGGAGAGGAAGGGGAGGGCGCGCTGGTTGCCCAATCTCTGCAGCACGGTGCGGTTGACGGGCTGGGTATCCGTCATGTTGCCGTTCGGCCGGGCAACGACGCAATCGCAACGTTGCTGCAGTTGCCGGCAGCCACCGGGGCCGCAAAAGGTGGCCGCGCCGTTCAGCAGCACGACGGCTGTCGTGCCGTCGGGGCCGACATAGAAATCGAAGGCGGTGCCGCGTACACCGATCGTGCCGGCCGGGGTCTGGATCTGATAGGCGGAGGATTTCGAATTGCCGCTGACCCAGCGGAATGTGCCCTTGGCCGCCTTGATGGAGAGGCGTTTGACGGAATCGGTATCGTCGAAAACATATTTGTCGATGACGACAGACGAGCCCCAGCCGACGGCAAGCTTGGTACCGTCGCGGAATATGAACTGACCTAGCCCTGATTGCGAGGTGCGGATGCGCTCGTCGCGGTGGACCACGTCGTTGACGATGATCGGGCCACCCTGTCCGCTCACTTCGGTTCTGATGAGGGTTGCCTGGCCGACAGGTTCAGCGGCAAGCGTAGGCCATGCGCTTAACAGCGCGAAGCACAAGCCCGCGATCCCTATGCTACGTAAACCCAACATGTGACACCCCACATATCAGAATATTAGCATTTGCAGGCGGCCGCTTCTGCCTGCCCTGTTGGGTGAGAAAAGGGTTATGCCGCATTTGCGAAGGGAGGCAGCCGTAAACGGAGGCGGTGCACCTGTCGTCGTGTCAAAACAAAAGCTCTTTCACGTCGCAAAAGAACCGTTGTGCCGCAATTCGATTTGCGATTTGTATGGCCACGACGAAAATACCGTTGCCTGAAGGAGATGATGGCGGATGCGGAAATATTCGGTTTTTGCCGTAGCGCGGGAGGCTCTGCGCGGGCACAGGGGCTGGGAAAAGCAGTGGACCTCGCCGGAGCCGCGATCCGAATATGACGTCATCATCATCGGCGGCGGCGGCCACGGGCTGGGCGCGGCCTATTATCTCGCCAAAGAGCATGGCATCACCAACGTGGCGGTGCTGGAAAAGGGCTGGCTCGGCGGCGGCAACACCGGCCGCAACACCACCATCATCCGCTCCAACTATCTCTATGAAGAGAGCATGCACATTTACGAGCACTCGATGAAGCTCTGGGAAGGGCTGTCTCAGGAGCTCAACTACAATGTCATGTATTCGCCGCGTGGCGTGATGATGCTGTCACACAATGTGCACGACACGCAAAGCTTCAAGCGGCATATTCATGCCAACCGGCTTTACGGCATCGACAATGAGTGGCTGACGCCGGAGCAGGCCAAGGCCTATTGCCCGCCGCTCGATATTTCGGCGACCGCGCGCTATCCGATCAACGGTGCAGCCCTGCAGCGCCGCGGCGGTACGGCACGTCACGATGCTGTTGCATGGGGTTATGCGCGTGCTGCGTCCGACCGTGGCGTCCACATCATTCAGAATTGCGAAGTCACCGGCATCCGCCGCGGCGCTGATGGACGTGTGACCGGTGTCGAGACCAACAGGGGCTTCATCGGCGCAAAGAAGGTCGGCGTGTCTGCTGCCGGCCACACGACAACAATCATGCGGATGGCGGATGTGCGCGTGCCGCTGCAATCGAGCCCGCTGCAGGCGCTGGTGTCAGAGCCGCTGAAGCCGATCTTCCCCTGCGTCGTCATGTCGAACACGGTGCATGCCTATATCTCGCAATCCGACAAGGGCGAGCTCGTCATCGGCGCGGGTACGGACCAGTATAATTCCTACTCGCAAACCGGCGGCCTGCAGATCATCACGCATACACTCGATGCCATCTGCGAGCTCTTCCCGATGTTCCGCCGCGTGAAGATGATGCGCCAATGGGGCGGGATCGTCGACAATACGCCGGATCGTTCGGCCATCCAGTCGAAGACGCCGGTTCCCGGACTTTACGTCAATTGCGGCTGGGGCACTGGCGGCTTCAAGGCGACACCAGGTTCGGCCAATCTCTTCGCGCACCTGATCGCCCGCGACGAGCCGCACAAGTTCAATGCTGGGCTGACGCTGGAGCGTTTCCGTTCCGGCCGGCTGATCGACGAGGCGGCCGCTGCCGCCGTCGCGCACTGACAGGAGGACGACATGCTGCTGATTTACTGCCCCTACTGTCAGGAAGAGCGCTCCGAGCTCGAGTTTCGTGGTGCCGGTGACGCCCATATCGTTCGGCCGGCCAATTTAGCCTCAATCTCTGATGAGCAGTTCGAGGAATATTTCTTCCTGCGCGACAATCCGAAAGGCCTGATTTTCGAGCGCTGGCGGCACATGCACGGCTGCGGGCGCTTCTTCAACGCGGCGCGCGATACTATCAGCGACAAGTTCATCATGACCTACAGGGCCGGCGAACCCAGGCCCGACATCGGAACTGCGGCCGAGCCTCATGCGCCGGTCGAGACCTACGAAGCAGTTGAAGGAGAGGCCCAATGAGCGGCGCGAACCGTATTGTCGGCAGGGGCCGGCTGACGCCCGCCAGGACCGCGCGTTTCACCTTCGACGGCAAGAGCTATACGGCGCTAGAAGGCGATACTGTCGCCTCTGCCTTGATTGCCCATGGTGTGCATCTCGTCGGCCGTTCGTTCAAATATCATCGCCCGCGCGGCATTCTTTCAGCCGGCGCCGAGGAGCCGAACGCGCTGATCGATGTCGCGCGCGACAGCGCCCGCAAGCAACCGAACGTCAGGGCAACCGTGCAGGAAGTCTTCGACGGCATGATCGTGAAGTCGCAGAACCGCTGGCCGTCGCTTTCCTTGGATGTCGGCGCGGTCAATAACCTGTTCTCGCCTTTCTTTGCAGCGGGCTTCTACTACAAGACCTTCATGTGGCCACGGGTTGCGTGGAAACGCGTATACGAGCCGATGATCCGCCGTGCTGCCGGCCTTGGCGTCGCTCCGACCGAAGACGATCCTGACCATTATGCCAGCCGTTACGCCCATTGCGACGTGCTGGTCGCCGGCGCCGGCATTGCCGGTCTTTCTGCAGCACTGGCCGCCGCAGAGGCCGGCGCGAAAGTCATCCTCTGTGATGAGCAGGCGGAGGCAGGTGGCGCGTTGCGCTTCGACACCGGCGTCAAGGTGGACGGGCTCGACGGCTATGCCTGGGTCCAGCAGACCCTCGCGCGGCTGACGGGCATGGAGAATGTGCAGGTCCTGACCCGCACAACGGCCTTCGGCTACTACAACCACAATTTCATTGGCCTCGTCGAACGCGTCACCGATCATGTTGCCCGCCCCGCCCGCGATCTGCCGCGCGAACGGCTGTGGCAGGTCCGCGCCAGGCGCGTCATCCTGGCGACCGGTGCGATCGAGCGGCATATGGTGTTTCCGAATAACGACCGGCCGGGCGTCATGCTCGCGTCGGCCGGGCGGATGTACCTCAATCATTATGGCGTCGCGGTCGGCCAGAAGGTCGGCATCTATACCGCCCATGATTCAGCCTACGAAGTGGCCTTCGACCTGAAGCGGGCGGGTATTTCGATCGCCGCGATCGTCGATAGCAGGCAGGCGCCGGGAGCAGCAGTGTTGGCCGAAGCCCGCACACTCGGCATCGATGTGCTGACCGGTCAGTCGGTCGTCAACACGTCGGGTGCGCTGCGTATCTCTTCGATGACGGTCGCGCGCAATGGCGGCGGTTCGCCGCGGAAGATCGCCGTCGACGCGCTGCTGGTATGCGCTGGCTGGACGCCGTCCGTGCACCTTTTCTCGCAGTCACGGGGCAAGGTTGCCTTCGATGTCGAAACGCAGCGTTTCCTGCCCGGTACCTATGCGCAGGACTGCCTTTCCGTCGGTGCCTGCAATGGCACGGATGGACTGCAGCAAACCGTCGAGGAATCGCTGGCCGCCGGCGAGCTGATGGCGCAGGCCGTAGGCAGACAGGCAGGCAGCAAGATCGGGATTTCCGTCGAGCAGGCTTTCGACTGGACGGGCGGCATGATCGGTGCTGCAGAAGGCGCCGGACCGGATACGAACGCCAAGGCCTTCATCGACTTCCAGCACGATGTCTGCGCCAAGGATATCCGCCTCGCGGTGCGCGAGGGCATGCATTCGATCGAGCATATCAAGCGCTTCACGACGAATGGCATGGCTTCCGATCAAGGCAAGCTCTCCAACATGCATGGCCTGGCGATTGCCGCCGAAACGCTCGGCAAGGATATTCCGCAGGTCGGTCTCACCACCTTCCGCGCGCCCTATACGCCGGTGACCTACGGTGCGCTGGTCGCGCATTCGCGTGGTGCCTTGTTCGACCCCACGCGCAAGACGCCGCTACATGCTTGGGAAGAGGCCAGGGGCGCGGTTTTCGAGGATGTCGGCAACTGGAAGCGCGCGTGGTTTTATCCGCGCGCCGGCGAGACGATGCATCAGGCGGTTTCCCGCGAATGCCGCACTGCGCGCGAGGTTGCGGGTATCTTCGATGCTTCGACACTCGGCAAGATCGAGGTCGTCGGACCGGATGCGGCCGAATTCATGAACCTCATGTACACGAATGCCTGGGATACGCTAAAGCCTGGAAAATGCCGCTACGGGATCATGCTGCGCGAGGATGGCTTCGTCTATGACGACGGCGTCGTTGGCCGTCTGACGGAAGACCGTTTCCATGTGACGACCACGACCGGCGGGGCGCCGCGTGTGCTCCACCATATGGAAGATTACCTGCAGACGGAATTCCCGCATCTGAAGGTATGGCTGACATCGGTGACCGAGCAATGGGCCGTCATCGCCGTGCAGGGGCCGAAGGCCCGTGAGATCGTGGCGCCACTGGTCGAAGGGCTCGATATTTCCAACGAGGCTTTCCCGCACATGAGTGTTGCCGAGTGCAAGGTGGCGGGTGTTCCGGCGCGTCTCTTCCGCGTCTCCTTCACCGGTGAGACTGGCTTCGAAATCAATGTGCCTGCCGATTACGGCCAGTCGGTGCTGGAAGCGGTCTGGGCCAATGCCGAGCCGCTCGGCGCCTGTGTCTACGGCACCGAAACCATGCATGTGCTGCGCGCCGAAAAGGGCTACATCATCGTCGGCCAGGATACAGACGGCACGGTGACCCCCGACGATGCCGGGCTTTCCTGGGCTGTCTCAAAAAAGAAGGCGGATTTCGTCGGCATTCGCGGCCTGAAGCGGCCGGATCTTGTCAAGGAAGGCCGCAAGCAGCTCGTCGGTCTCGCGACAAAGGATGCGAAGCTGGTGCTCGAAGAGGGTGCGCAGATCGTCGCCAATCCGAACCAGCCCAAGCCGATGACGATGCTCGGTCATGTGACCTCGGCCTACTGGTCTGAAAATTGCGGCCGCTCGATCGCCTTTGCGCTGGTTGAAGGCGGACGCAACATGGTGGGCGAAACACTCTATGTGCCCATGCCGGATCGGACCATCCCGGTCGAGGTGACGGATATGGTGTTCTTTGACAAGGAAGGAGGCCGTATCCATGGCTGAGGTCGCAATTCGCAAACCGGCTCTCTCCGGCCTCCTTGCCGGTTCGGCCACGGTGCGCCTGACGGTGGCGCCGGTGGCAAGCCGCCTTGCGCTGCGTGCGCCGGCTGAATCGGTACAGACGCTCTCTTCCGCACTGGGATTGGCCTTGCCCACGACGCCAAAGACCTCCGGTCGCTCGGAAGGGCGTTCGGCCCTCTGGCTCGGACCGGACGAATGGCTCGTTATCGAGGAAGCCGGGGCTGATCTGCCGGCACTTCTAAGCGGCGTCGGCGTTCTTCATTCGGCCGTCGATGTATCCCACCGCAACGTCGGTGTCATCGTTTCCGGACCGGGTGCGGAAGCGACCCTTTCTGCCGGTTGCCCGCAAGACCTCTCACTTGCGGTTTTCCCGGTGGGCGCCTGCTCGCGGACGATCTTCGGCAAGGCCGAGATCGTGCTCTTCCGCACCGAGGACGATACGTTCCGGGTGGAGTGCTGGCGGTCGTTTTCGGACTATGTTTTCGGGCTGCTGACCGAAGGCGCCGAGGATGCGGGCCATTGAAGCCCGCAGAGAACCTTAGGCGTCTTCCGGACGATCCTTCGGGTCGAACTGGATGATGGTGATCCAGCGGGCGGTCAGCGCCGGCTTCTTCTCATTCTCGATTTCGATCGAGCTATCATAGCTGGTCATCAGCATGCCTGCGCCGCGGAAGCGGGCGTCCGCGAGCACGAAGTGGCCGCGGATGCGAGTGCCGCTCTTGACCGGCGACATGAAGCGGATTTTGTCGAAGCCGTAGTTGATGCCCATGGTCTGCTCGCGCACTTTGGGCAAGCAGTTGTAGTTCATCGTCGACAGCAGCGAGAGTGTCAGGAAGCCATGAGCGATCGTCCCACCGAAGGGGCTTTCGGCTGCTGCGCGAACGGGATCGACGTGAATGAACTGATGGTCGCTGGTTGCGTCGGCAAAAGCGTCAATCATCTTCTGATCGACGAGAATCCAGTCAGACAATCCTGTTTCCGTGCCGACCAGCCCCCGGATATCCGAGAGCGAAATTTCCATCACCATGCATTCCTCGTAAAAAGCCGCAGCCGCAAGCCTTATCGTGCATTTATGACGATTGCGACAACGATTCACGCGGGTTGGTGGTGTAGATCAATTTTCCGCAAAAAAGGCGACTGAACGTGGCTCTACCGTCGCGCGGGTACCGACTTTCCGCGTCTCGCCGGGCAGAAGCTGGCGCCAGGCTGCTTCGCCGGCTGAGGGGAGGATAAACAGCTGACGTTGTTCCGAGCGATTGAACAGGACGGCGAGGCGGGTCTGCTTACGGGAGGAGCGATCGTCGGTCGCAAGCATCATGCCGAGAGTGGAGAGCGAGGGCGTTTCCCATTCGCCTGTTGTCATCGGTTCGCCGGAAAGCGAAATCCATTCCACATCGCCGTTGCCGGAAAAGAAGTTCAGGTCGGAGAAGACCGAGAAGCGCCGGCGAAGCGCGGCGACAAAGGCGGTATGGGCGATCAGGTCTTCGTCCAGCAGTTTCCAGTCAAGCCACGTGATCTCGTTGTCCTGGCAATAGGCGTTGTTGTTGCCATGTTGCGTTCGTCCGCCTTCGTCGCCGGCCGTCAGCATGATGCTGCCGCGGCTGGCAAAGAGCGTAGAGATGAGCGCCATGACATCAGCCTTGCGACGCTCCCGGATGACAGGATAGGCGGTCTCGCCTTCGACGCCATTGTTCCAGGAATGGTTCTCGTCGTGGCCGTCGCGATTGTTCTCGCCGTTCGCATCGTTGTGCTTGCCGCTGTATGAAACGAGGTCCATGAGGGTGAAGCCGTCATGGGCGGCGAGGAAGTTGACGCTGCGAGTCGCTGTCGCGCCATTGGCCGAAAAGATATTCGACGAGCCGGCCAGCACAGTTGCGAGCGAACCTGTTTTCCAGCCATCGCCGCGCCAGTAGCACCTGATGTCATCGCGGGCGCGGTCGTTCCATTCCTGGAAGGGTGCAGGGAAGTTGCCGAGCTGATAGCCGCCGGGGCCGATATCCCAGGGTTCGGCGATCATGATGCGGTCGGCGAGCAGATCGTCGGCGAGGAACGCAGCCAGCGTACCGTTCCGGTCGAAGCCGTTTGCCGTGCGGCCGAGAACGGGAGCCAGATCGAAACGGAAGCCATCGATGCCGGCATTGCGGACGAAATGGCGCAGACTGTCGATGATGAGCCGCTGGACGTAAGGATGGTCGCAGGCAATCGTATTACCGGTGCCGGTATCGTTGACGAGCACGGAGGGCCGATCGACAACATGGCGGTAGTAGCTGAGATTATCGATGCCGCGCAGCGACAGCGTTGTACCGTAGCGGTCGCTTTCGCCGGTATGGTTGAAGACGAGGTCGAGGATGACGGCGATGCCTTCGTCATGTAGCTTCGCCACCGTGTTGCTGAGCTCTGCGATGCCGCCGGGCACGATACGCGGATCGAGCGCCATGAAGGCGACCGGATTGTAGCCCCAGCCATTCGTCAGTCCGAGCGGCGGCAGATGGCGCTCGTCGATCCAGGCGGTGATCGGCATCAGTTCGACGGCATCGACGCCGATGCGTTTCAGGTGAGTAATGACCGAGGGGTGGGCAAGCGCGGCGACCGTGCCGCGCTCAGCTTCCGGCACATCCGGATGGAGGATGGTGAAGGGCTTGACCGCCACCTCGTAAATAAAGCCGCCCGGTTTGAAGAGCGGCTTTCGGATTTTGACGGGCGCGTCTTTGGTGACGACCGACTTCGGGATCAGGTGCTGCGTATCTTCGCCGAAGATTCCGAGGCGGGGGTCGTAGTGAAACGGCCCATCGACCGCCTTGGCATAGGGATCGATCAGCAGTTTGGAAGGGTCGAACCAAAGGCCGTTGTCCGGAGCGTAAATGCCGTCGGCGCGATAGCCATAGAGGGCACCTTCCTTCAATCCGTCGACGAAAAGCCGGAAGACATGGCCGCTGTCGCGGGCCATGGGGAGCCTTGCATATTCCTTGCCGTCGTCATCGAAGAGGCAGAGATCGATCTGCGCTGCATGATGCGACCAAACGGCAAATTCAACGCCCGTTTCGAAGACGATGGCGCCGCCCTGCGCGGAACTGTTACCCCCCATGTGCCCCCCGGGATCAGGTGATCACGGTCGGCTCGTTGCGTCCCGTGCGCTCACGAATGTTGGCGATGCTTTCGGCGGCCGCGATCAGATCGGCGAGCGCTTCCTGCGTTTCGATATTGTGGCGAGTCGAATCCGGCTCGTATCGTTCGATATAGACGCGCAGGGTTGCGCCAGACGTGCCGGTGCCCGACAGGCGGAAGACGACGCGCGAGCCGCCTTCGAACAGGACGCGGACGCCCTGATGCTCGCTGACCGACTTGTCGACCGGATCGTGATAGGCGAAATCGTCAGCCTTCTCGACCTTCAGATCGCCAAACGTCTTGCCAGGCAGGGTGGAAAGCTGGTTGCGCAGATTGTCGACCAGGCCATTTGCGGCATCGCTATCGACGCCTTCGTAGTCATGACGGGAATAGTAGTTGCGGCCATAGGTCTGCCAGTGCTGGGTAACGATGTCCTGCACGCTTTCGCCGCGCACGGCCAGCACGTTCAGCCACAGCAGCACAGCCCAGAGGCCGTCCTTCTCGCGGACGTGGCTGGAGCCGGTGCCGGCGCTTTCTTCGCCGCAGATCGTCGCCATGCCGGCGTCGAGCAGGTTGCCGAAGAATTTCCAGCCGGTCGGAGTCTCGTAGAGGCCGATGCCCCGCTTCTCAGCCACGCGGTCGGCCGCGCCTGATGTCGGCATAGAGCGGGCAATACCAGCAAGACCGCCGGAATAGCCGGGCGCCAGGTTGGCGTTGGCGGCAAGGATTGCAAGGCTGTCGGAAGGGGTGACGAAAACGCCGCGGCCGATGATGAGGTTGCGGTCGCCGTCGCCGTCGGATGCAGCGCCGAAATCGGGCGCGTCCTCACCCATCATCTCGTCATAGAGTTCTTTCGCATGAACGAGGTTCGGGTCCGGATGATGGCCGCCGAAATCCGGCAGCGGCATGAAATTACGCACGGAGCCGGAGGGAGCGCCGAGGCGGTTCTCGAAGATTTCCTTGGCGTAGGGACCGGTCACGGCACTCATGGCGTCGAAGGCAATGCGGAAGCCAAGGCTGATCAGATTGCGGATCGCACCGAAATCGAAGAGCTCTTCCATCAGCGCGGCATAATCCTCGACCGGGTCGATGACCGAGAGGATGGTGCCGCCCGGCAGCTCTTCCTTGCCGATGCGGTCGATATTCACGTCGGCGAAATCGGCGATCTTGTAGCTTCCGATCACCTTGGAGCGCGCATAGATCGCGTCGGTGATCTTCTCAGGCGCCGGACCGCCATTGTTGACATTGTACTTGATGCCGAAGTCTTCGGTCGGGCCGCCGGGATTGTGGCTGGCCGAGAGAATGATGCCACCAAAGGCCTTGTACTTGCGGATGATGTGGGAGGCTGCGGGTGTCGAAAGAATGCCGCCCTTGCCCACCATGACCTTACCGAAGCCATTGGCGGCGGCCATCTTGATCGCCTTCTGGATGACTTCGCGATTGTAGTAGCGTCCGTCGCCGCCGATGACCAGGCACTTGCCCTGATAGCCTTCCAGCGAATCGAAGATCGACTGGATGAAATTCTCCGCGTAGTTCGGCTGCTGGAAGACGGGAACCTTCTTGCGCAGACCTGAAGTGCCGGGTTTCTGGTCCTGATAGGCCGTGGTGGGAACAGACTTAATCATTTTAGCTCATGCCTTTCGAGACGAGGCTTGAATACAGGGCAACATAACGTTCGGCGCTCTTCTCCCAAGAGACATCCGACTTCATGCCCTGCTTTTGCAATTGGGTCCAGACTTTTTGATCCGCGTAAAGGTGCATGGCGCGGCGCAATGCCTGTAGCATGCTTCCTTCGTTTACGGGTGCGAATTGTATGCCTGTGGCCACCTTTGCCGCAAGTGCGGCATGATTGGCATCAATCACGGTATCGTTGAGACCGCCGGTGCGCGCGACGATCGGCACACAGCCGTAGCGCAGGCCGTAAAGCTGCGTGAGACCGCATGGCTCAAAGCGGGAGGGGATGATGATCGCGTCGCAGCCGGCCTGCATCAGGTGCGACATCGGCTCGTTGTACCCGATGGAAACGCCGATGCGGCCGGGGTTGCGGTTGGCGGCGGCGAGCAGCGCGCCCTCCAGTGCCACCTCGCCGGAACCGAGCACTACGAGCTTGCCGCCGAGCGCGACGATCTCGTCGGCAGCGCTTGCGACGAGATCCATGCCCTTTTGCCAGGTCAGGCGGCTGATGACGCAGAAGATCGGCGCGTTGTCGTGGTCGAGATGGAAGAATTCCTCGATCGATCTACGGTTCTCGATGCGGTTTTTCAGCGTCGTCGGGCCGTAGTGCGTGTGGACCACCGGATCGGTCGCCGGGTTCCAGATATCGGCGTCGATGCCGTTGACGATACCATGCAGCACGTCGCGGCGGCTGGCGATGACGCCTTCCAGGCCCATGCCGAATTCCGGGGTCAGGATTTCCTCCGCATAGGAGGGGCTGACGGTGGTGATGGCATGAGCAGTCTGCAGGCCACCCTTGAGGAAACCGACAGTGCCGTAATATTCGATGCTCTCAGTGGCAAAGGCATGGGGCGGCAGACGCAGGCCGGGGAGAATATCGGCGCCGAACTGGCCCTGGAAAGCGATGTTGTGGATCGTCAGAATGCTCGGCAGTTCGGGCGTCGGGTAATAGCGCATGTAGACAGGGACCATGGCGGCCTGCCAGTCATGGGCATGCACCAGATCCGGCCGCCAGCCGGGCAACAGTCCCGCGGCGATCTCGGAGCCTGCCAGCGAAAGGGCGGCGAAGCGGCGCCAGTTGTCAGGGTGATCCTTGCCGGTCGTATCGAGATAGGGGCCGCCCGGACGGTCGTAGTAAGCCGGCGCGTCGAGCACGAGGATATCGAGACCCTGATGCTCCACCTCAAGCAATCTTGCCGGTTGGCCGAGCAGATCCGGAAACTCCAGCCGTACGACCGGATTCTGCAAAACCTTCATGACCGCGGGATAGCCGGGCATGAGGGTTTTTGTTTCAATGCCATAGGATTTGAGGGCTATTGGCAGGGCGCCTGCCACATCGGCAAGGCCCCCTGTCTTGATCAAAGGGAAGACTTCGGACGAAACCGAAAGAACTTTCATAAGTCAGATATCCAGCTTGTCGATCATCGGTTGCGTGATCAGGCAAATGCCGCTTTCGGTCCGTCTGAAACGCCGGGCGTCTAGTTCCGGATCCTCGCCGACGACAAGACCTTCCGGGATGACGACACCATGATCGATCACAACGTCTTTGAGCTGGGCGCGCCGACCGATCTTCACATTGGGCAGGATGACCGCCCCTTCCAGTTTGGAAAAGGAATTGGCTCGCACGCCGGTGAAGAGAAGGCTTCGGTTGAGGCTTGCACCCGAGATGATGCAGTCGCCGGCAACGACAGACGACGTTGCCGAACCGCGGCGGTCTTCATCGTCATGAACGAATTTCGCCGGCGGAGTAATCTCGGCATAGGTCCAGATCGGCCAGGATTTGTCGTAGATATCAAGGGCCGGAACGATCGCCGTCAGGTCGATATTGGCCTGCCAATAGGCATCGATCGTACCGACGTCGCGCCAGTAGGGCTCATGCTCGAAATCGGAGCGGACGCAGGACTTGGCGAAGCGGTGGGCGACTGCCTTACCGTGCTCGACGATATAGGGGATGATATCTTTGCCGAAGTCGCGGCTCGAAGTCGGATCAGCGGCATCGCGACGGAGTGCCTCGATCAGGAACTTGGTGCGGAAGACATAAATGCCCATGGACGCGAGAGCGAAATCCGGCTTGTCCGGAATACCAGGCGGATCGGCCGGCTTTTCGATGAAGGCGAAGATCTCGTCCTTCTCATTAACATGCATGACACCGAAACCAACCGCATCCATGCGCGGTACTTCAAGGCAGCCGATGGTCACGTCCGCGCCGGTATCGACATGCTGCTGGAGCATGTATTCATAGTCCATCTTGTAGATATGGTCGCCAGCGAGGATGACCATGTATTCGACGCCGTAATCCTCGATGATGTCGATGTTCTGATAGACAGCATCGGCGGTACCTTCATACCACTGCGTTTCGGAAACGCGCTGGGATGCGGGCAGAATGTCGAAGCTCTCGTTACGCTCGGGCCGGAAGAAGTTCCAGCCGCGCTGCATGTGGCGGATCAGCGAATGTGCCTTGTACTGGGTAGCGACGCCGATACGGCGGATGCCGGAATTCAGAGCGTTCGACAGTGCGAAATCGATGATGCGTGCCTTGCCGCCGAAATAGACGGCGGGTTTTGCGCGTCGGTCAGTCAGTTCCTTGAGGCGGCTTCCCCTGCCGCCGGCGAGAACATAGGCCATTGCATCGCGGGCAAGTGGCTGAATGCGCTTTTCTACCATTTTCTCCTCCCACCAGTCACTAATTCTCGGGTTCAAGCATGATTGTCGCCAGCGGCGGCAGGGTTATCGAGCAGCTTATCTCGCCGCCGGCATCGACGGCTTGGACGCGCCCGCCATTGCCCTTGCCGCTGCCTCCATAAATGTCGGCATCGGTATTGAGGATTTCCCGCCAGCGCCCGGCAGAAGGCAGCCGGACCGAATAGTTCTCACGATAGACAGGCGTGAAGTTCGTGATGACGGCGACGGGCTTCTGGCCAGGCGCCTTGCGCAGCCAGGCGAAGACCGAGTTCTCGTAATCGTCGGCGATCAGCCATTCGAAGCCGTCGCCTTCGCAGTCACGCGCATGGAGTGCGGCCTTGCTGCGATAGGTGAAGTTGAGGTCACGCACCAGGCGACGCATGCCTTCGTGCATGCGGTACTGGAGGAGGTTCCAGTCGAGCGACTTGTTCTCGCTCCATTCGGCCCACTGAGCGAATTCCTGTCCCATGAAGAGCAGCTTCTTGCCGGGATAGCCCCACATGAAGGCGTAGTAGGCGCGCAGATTGGCAAATTTCTGCCAATCGTCACCCGGCATCTTGGCGATCAGCGAACCCTTGCCGTGCACGACTTCGTCATGGGAGAGCGGCAGGACGAAATTTTCCGAATAAGCGTAGAGCAGCCCGAAGGTCAGTTCATTGTGGTGGTGCTTGCGGTGCACCGGTTCGCGGCTCATGTAGCTCAACGTGTCGTGCATGAAGCCCATGTTCCACTTGAAGCCGAAGCCGAGGCCGCCTTCGTGGACCGGTTGGGAAACCTTCGGCCAGGAAGTCGACTCCTCGGCGATGGTCATGACGCCGGGATGCTCGCCATAGATGCGGGTGTTGAGGTTCTGCAGGAAGCGGACGGCTTCGAGGTTTTCGTTGCCGCCATACTCGTTCGGGATCCATTCGCCGTGCTTGCGCGAATAGTCGAGATAGAGCATCGACGCGACCGCATCGACGCGCAGGCCGTCGAGATGGAATTTCTCGGCCCAGTACAGCGCGTTGTTGACGAGGTAGGAGACGACCTCTGTGCGGCCAAAATTGTAGATTGCCGTGTTCCAGTCCGGGTGAAAACCCTTGCGTGGGTCTTCGTGTTCGTAAAGCGCGGTGCCGTCGAACCAGCCAAGGCCGTGTTCATCCGTCGGGAAATGCGCCGGCACCCAGTCGAGGATGACGCCGATGCCGACCTTGTGACAGCCGTTGACGAAACGGGCGAAGCCTTCCGGCTCGCCGAAGCGGGCAGTCGGGGCATAGAGGCCGGTCGTCTGGTAACCCCAGGAGGGGTCGTAGGGGTGCTCGGTGATCGGCAGGAACTCGATATGAGTGAAGCCCATATCGACGCAGTAGGGGATGAGGCTCGAGGCAAGCTCATCCCAAGACAGCATGGAGCCATCCTGGCGACGCTGCCAGGAGCCGGCGTGAACCTCATAGATGCTGATCGGCTGGCGGCGCATATCGCTTTCGCGCCAGTGTTTCAGATGCGGCTCGTCTTGCCATTCCTGCACAAGTTCGGCGGTCGTCACGGATGCCGTTTTGGGGCGAAGTTCGCTGCGGCGGGCAAAGGGGTCAGCCTTCAATGGCAGCAGCACGCCGTCCTGGCCACGGATCTCGAATTTGTAGGGGACACCGAGCGGCACATCGGGGGCGAAGATTTCCCAGATGCCGCTGTCGGCACGCAAGCGCATGACGTGGCGTCGTCCGTCCCAATTGTTGAAATCGCCGACAACCGAAACGCGCTGCGCATTCGGCGCCCATACGGCAAAGTGGATGCCGGTCGCGCCTTCATGCTTGATGCGATGGGCGCCCATCTTGTCGAAGAGCCGCAGGTGCGAACCCTGCCGGGCGTAATAATCGTCCATCGGGCCGAGCACCGGGCCGAAGCTGTAAGGGTCGGTCACCGCCCATTCGGCGTCGGCGCGCCGGGCGCGATAGCGCACAGGCTGGAATTTGGTGATCGATACCTGGCCGCCGAAAATACCGTCTTGATGAAGCTGGTTGAGTTCGCCGATCGGCGTCCCATCCAGCGTCATTGCAGTGACGGCTTCTGCGCCGGGGACGAAACACCTGGTAATGAAGGCCTCGCCGGCCTGGTGTACGCCCAGGACGGCAAAGGGATCG
Source organism: Rhizobium sp. 01L419 (assembly GCF_056400025.1). Lineage (NCBI taxonomy): Bacteria > Pseudomonadati > Pseudomonadota > Alphaproteobacteria > Hyphomicrobiales > Rhizobiaceae > Rhizobium > Rhizobium sp. 01L419. Next base: position 227,939 of record NZ_JBFTSM010000004.1, on the reverse strand, counting down.
GCATGCGAGCCGTTGAGAATTGCCGCAATTTCGCCCGCCGAAATTTCCCAGGGAAGCTTCACTTCAGGGGTGGCTTTCGGCGGCTTCATCAAGCTCTCCAGATCTCGTCGGCATATTGTCTGATCGTGCGGTCGGAGGAGAACCAGCCCATCCGCGCCGTATTGTTGATCGTCTTCTCATACCAGGAGGACTGGTTGGTCCAGATCTGGTCGACCTCGCGCTGAGCGGCGGCATAGGCATCGAAATCGCCGGCGACCATGAACCAGTCGTGGGAGTAGATACCGTCAATGAGGCCGGTATAGCGGTTGCGGTCGTCAGGAGAGAAGACACCCGAGCTGATGGCGGCCAGCGCCTGTGCCAGCTCACGTGAGCCTTCGATGATCGCACGAGGATTATGGCCCTCGCTGCGGATCTTGGCGACTTCATCAGCCTGCAAGCCGAAGATGACGATATTGTCTTCGCCGACATTGTCGCGCATTTCGACATTGGCACCGTCGAGCGTGCCGATCGTCAGTGCGCCGTTCAGGCCGAACTTCATGTTGCCGGTGCCCGATGCTTCCATGCCGGCCGTCGAGATCTGCTCGGAGAGGTCGGCAGCCGGAACCATGATTTCGGCAAGCGAGACATTGTAGTTCGGCACGAAGACGACCTTCAGCAAGCCGCGGACCGATGGGTCGTTGTTGATGGTGCGGGCAACGTCGTTGATAAGCTTGATGATGAGCTTGGCGTTGTAGTAGCTCGGGGCAGCCTTGCCGGCGAAGAGCTTGACGCGCGGCACCCAATCCAGCTCGGGGTGCGAACGGATCTGATCGTAAAGTGCCACGGCTTCGACGATGTTCAGAAGTTGGCGCTTGTATTCGTGGATGCGCTTGATCTGAATGTCGAACATCGCCGACGGATCGAGCTTCACACCCATGCGGCTGGCGACGAGATTGGAGAGCGTCACCTTGTTTGCGCGCTTCACGGCAGCGAATTTCTGCTGGAAGCTCGGGTCGGTGGCGAATTTGTCAAGCGGGCGCAGCTTCTCGGCATCGTCGAGGAATTCATCGCCGATCGCTTCGCGCACCAGGCCGGTCAGGCCGGGATTGCACTGCTGCAACCAGCGGCGCGGCGTGATGCCGTTGGTCTTGTTGTTGATACGGTCGGGATAGAGCTTGTGCAGGTCTGCAAAGACCGTGACCTTCATCAGGTCCGTGTGCAGTGCCGACACGCCGTTGATCGAGTACGAGCCGACGAAGGCGAGATTGCCCATGCGCACGCGGCGGTCGCCGCTTTCATCGATCAGCGAGATCGAACGGATTTCCGTGTCGGAGAAATTACGGCTCTTGCGGGCTTCGATCAGTATCTTGGCGTTGATCGCATAGATGATCTGCATATGGCGCGGCAACAGGCGCTCGAAGAGCGGAACCGGCCAGCTTTCCAGCGCTTCGGGAAGAAGCGTGTGGTTGGTGTAGGAGAAGGTGCGGCGGGTGATATCCCAGGCCTGTTCGAAATCCAGGCCATGCACATCGCAAAGCAGGCGTGTAAGTTCAGCGACGGAAACGGCCGGGTGGGTGTCGTTGAGCTGGATCGCGACCTTGTCCGGCAGGGAGGTGAAGTCGTCATACTGCTGCAGGTGGCGGCGCAGGATGTCCTGCAGGGAAGCGGACGAGAAGAAATACTCCTGGCGCAGGCGCAGTTCCTGGCCGGCAGGTGTTGCGTCGGCCGGGTAGAGAACGCGCGTCAGGCTCTCAGCCCTGTTGCTCTCGCGCAATGCGCCGATATGGTCACCGGCGTTGAAGGCATCGAGCAGGATCGGATCGATCGGCTGAGCCGACCACAGGCGGAGCGTATTGACGCGCTTGCCGCGCCAGCCGACGACCGGCGTATCGAAGGCGGCGGCGATGACACGCTCGGCCGGCTTCCAGACGTAACGCGGTTGCTCGTCATGGCCGCTGATGACCTCGATCGAGCCGCCAAAGCCGATTTCGTAGGCGCTCTCGCGGCGTTCGAATTCCCAGGGATTGCCGTGGGCGAGCCAGTTTTCCGGCAGTTCAACCTGCCAGCCGTCTGCCATCTGCTGACGGAAGAGGCCGTGGACATAGCGGATGCCATAGCCATAGGCGGGCACGTCGACGGTCGCCATCGATTCCATGAAGCAGGCAGCGAGGCGGCCGAGACCGCCGTTGCCGAGTGCGGCATCGGGCTCCAGCCCGGCGATGACGTTGATGTCGACACCGAGCGAAGCGAGCGCATCACTTACCTCTTCCATGAGGTTGAGGTTGGATACAGCATCGCGCATCAGGCGGCCGATAAGGAATTCGAGAGACATGTAGTAGACGCGCTTGGCGCCGGTCTCATAAGCCTTGCGGGTGGATTCCATCCACTTGTCGATGATGCGGTCGCGCACCACGAGAATGGTCGCCGTCAGCCAGTCGTGAGGCTTGGCGACCTTGGCGTCCTTGCCGATGCGGTAGGTCAGGCGCTCGATGATTTCCTCAGCGAGGATTTCAGGCCGGGAACTGCGCGGAGCGGGTGCGGGGATGATCGGCTTCGAAACAGTATTCATTCTCAGGTCTCGCCAATTTTGATTTGGTTACAGTAAGATACGCCTGATTCAATCGATTTGTCATATATGCGGACAGGGCAGTTTATGCACCGTTACGAAGCACTTGCAACAAGGGAATTGGCCAAACGAAAAATTTGCGAAACCTTCATATTCACGAGGCCTAAGGGACTTGATTTCAATCGGTTTTCCCGATCTGATAGGCAGGACTGAGTTTAAACGAAAAGCCGCCCCGTTTGTTCCGGAGCGGCTTTTGTTTGCGCTGCAGTTGCGCTGATTACTGGGTCAGCAGAGTCTTGTCGGCGGCGGCACTTTGGCCGATCGCTTGGAAGGCGGAGGTCAGGTCGTTCATGCTTTCCGCCTGAAAGTAGTATGTCGGACCGCTAGCGCATTTGCTCAGTAAGCTCTGCCCCCGCGTCGGGGCCATGAATGCTATCGAATAAATCTTTATCCCGGCATTTTTTGCATTGGTGCATGTCGTTAAAGTATTCGTGTCGGACAGGTCCTTGTTGTTTTCACCATCCGTCATGAATACGATGTATTTGGTCAGACTGGTGTTGCCTGCGTTCGCTTGAATCTTGGATTCGGAGCCGCTGTCCGTCTTGTTAAGGTCGTTATAGGCTTGCAGCATCGGTGCCGCGGATTCGGTATTGCCGCCCGCTGACATCGTATTGATGACCTCTGTTCTTGTGCGGTTGGTACCCCAGCCGAACGTGTTCGAATCCTGAACGGCGCCGCTCCATGCAATTGCATTTGTGCGAACGTATTTCGCTTGTGGATCAGCTTTGTCCAACTGGTCGAGCAGCAGGTTGGCTGCTGTCTTCAAGGCGTCAATCTTCTTGACGTAGCAGGGGCTCTTTGTGCCGATCGACTGGCCGCTGGAATTGTACTGCTGGCAACTCTTGGTTGGAACAATCTGAGTACCTGTATTTGCCAGCATTGAGCCGGATTCGTCGAGGACCAGGGTCATTGAGACGGCGCTGCGCTGTTGGCTGATGCCGCTGGTCGTCTTGCTTGCCGCTGCGATGGTGCTGGTCTTGAAACCCAGGACATTCATGAAGGGCGTAAGACTTAGCGGATAGGAAGCATTGACGGAAATCCCGTAGCTTTTGCCGTTTGCGGAAGTGGTCGTCGTGATGGTTACACTGGTTGACGATTTGATCGCGCTGATCGTGGCTTCGTCGACATAATTCGCCATCTGCCCGGTGACGAAATCCTTCGCCAAAGCCTTTGCCTGATCATCGGTGGTGACCTTGCCGGAGGAAAGCGCGGTCGCTGTTGCAAGTGCTCCCGAGTCGGCTGCCTCCTGAAGCTGACGCTGCGAGGCTATGATATTCATGGTATCAATCGCGAAGCCGGCACTGCCTACAAGCACAGGCAGCAAGATAGCCGTCATAATGCCGAAATTGCCGCCGCGGTCGTGCCGCAGCCGATCGAGAAGCGAATGCAGGGTGTTCATCATGTCCACCGATTTCAAAAGAGCCTTAAGTAGGCACAATTGATGGACCGGATGACTTTAATGGCCGCTAAAGCCAGTACCTAAAATTCTAGACAACTGGCTGTTTTTTCCAATTTCGGGATTATTTCAGGGCAATCACGTCCACGGCCTGCACGGAACGCTGGCTGCCATAACTCTTGAGTACACCGATAACGGGAGCGACATCAGCGTAGTCGCGACCATATGCGACGACGATATGGTCGGTTCCGGCAGGAATGTTGTTGGTGGGATCGAGCTCGAGCCAGCCGGCCGTTTCGCCGCACCAGACGCGTACCCAGGCATGCATGGCATCGGCGCCCTCCAGGCGCTCCTTGCCGGGCGGCGGGATGGTGCGCAGGAAGCCGGAGACATAGCCGGCGGGGATGCCGAGGCTGCGCAGCGCAAGGATCATCACATGGGTAAAGTCCTGGCAGACGCCGCGCTTCAGCTCGAACGCTTCGAGCGGCGTCGTCTCGACGGTCGTCGCTTCCGGATCGTAGGTGAAATCCTTGTTGATGCGGGTGCAAAGCGCATAGGCGATCTGCATGACCGTCAGCGAGGGTCGGACGCAGGTCTTGGCGTATTCAGCGATCGCCTTGGTCTCCGTCAGGCGCGGGCTGTCGCCAAGGAAATGGTGAGGCGATTCCGGATCGAGCGACCAGATTCCAGCAACCTCCTCCGGCAGCTCGGCCAATAGCGGTGAGAAGTCTGCGGATATCGCCTGGCTTTCGACCTGTACGCGGGCCTGCATGCGGATATCCAGCTTTTCATGCGGCGAGCGCAACAGGAAAGATGTCGCCGGATGCTGGAAGAAGTCGATGAAATGCGACTGTTCGTCCGGCTGGGGCGCGACGCTGATCGAGCCTGCGACAAGCCGCTGACGGTTTGGCAGCGAGAGCGGCATCAGGCGCATGATGTGGCGCGCGCCGGATGCCGGCGTGTCATAGCTGTAGCCCATATGCAGGGTGAGATCGTAGAGGACGGTCGTCATCCGAGATAGGTCTGCGCCAGAAGGTCGGAGAGGTGTTCCAGCTCACGCTCCAGCCGATGGTAGACATCACCGTCCATGGTTTCCGGCGTCATGACGGCGAGGCCGGAATGCAGGCGCATCGCCTCGCGGTAGAAGGGCGACATCTGGCCGTTCATAAACGCATTCGGAAGCTGCTCGACCTCTCGGTGGATCTCGTTCATCTGGAAGAGGACCGAGCGCGGGTTCAGCGGATCGAGCGCCAGCAGATCGGTCACCGTCAGCCGTGCCGTGTTGACGTTGTAGCGGCGACGGTGGGTCATGACGCTGTCGCCGATTTCCAGCAGCATGTCGAGTGCGCCATCGGGCGCTTCCGGGCCGGACATGTGGCCGAGAAGGCGCGTCATGTGCAGGCCGCGTTCGATGTATCGGCCTAGCGAGAGGAAGCGCCAGCCGGTGAAGCGGTACATGTTTTCATGCACGAGACCGGCAAAGCCCGCGAGCTTTCGCAAGAGAATGGTCATCGCGTGGCTGGCGTCGTCGCCTGATGTAATGGTCGAGTGAAAGCGGCGGGCGGTCTTGGCGAGGTCATTCAAGGCCAGCCAGCCATCCGGCGAGAAGCGGTCACGGATGTTGCTTGCTGAATAGACGGCGCTGTCGATATTGCGCAGCAGCGATTCCGGCACGGGTTCGCCGGTGTCGATATCGACGGCGGCAAGATATTCGGTGACGTCAGCGAGCAACGGCTGGTTCGGGTCGGCGGCTTCGGCGTAGCGGGCGTGCCAGGCGCGCAGGATGCGCAGCGCCCCTTCGGCGCGTTCGATATAGCGGCCCAGCCAGAAAAGGTTGTCGGCCGCGCGGCTCGGCAGGCTGCCCGGCATGTTGCGGGTGAAGCTACCTTCGGCTGGCAGCAGCGTGTGGCGCTCGACCGGTTTGTCGCTGACGATCCACACATCAGCCGCCGCACCGCCGGACTGCATGGCTATGGCGGCGACATCGTCTCCCGAACCGATGCGGGCAAAACCGCCGGGCATGATCTGCCAACCATTGGCGGTGCGGGCGGCAAAGACGCGCAGCGACATCGGCCGCGGCGTCAGTTTGCCGTCGATCCAGGCCGGCGTGGTCGAGAGGGTGACGACTTCCTGACCTACGAGTTTTGCGCCGTCGCTCGTCAGCCAGTCCGCAATCGAGTTCTTGGCGGTGGCGCGCAGCGAAGAGCCGAGAACGGATTCGCCGCCGTCATCGAAGAAGGGTGCGCGGGAATAGGCCGGGCCGATCACCATCTTTTCGATATTTGCAGCCACATGGTCGCGCTCTTCCTTCTGACCGCACCACCATGTCGCGATGGATGGCAGGCGAAGATCTTCGCCCAGCAGCGAGCGACAGACGGCGGGCATGAAGGCGAGCAGGGCGCGCGTTTCCAGAACGCCGGTGCCGAGTGCGTTCACGATGGTGACGGTTTCGGCACGCAGGGCCTCCACAAGACCGGGCGTGCCGATATGCGAGTTCTGGTTCAGCTCCAGGGGATCGGCATAAGCGGAATCGAGACGCCGCCAGAGCACGCCGATCGGCTTCAGGCCGGCGACTGTGCGCACCATGATGCGCCTGTTGACCACCACAAGATCTTCGCCTTCCAGCAGCATGAAGCCGAGATAACGGGCGATATAGGCATGTTCGTAGTAGGTTTCGTTCGCCGGGCCGGGGGTCAGGACTGCGATACGGTCGTCACCGGAATGCTTCATCGCCTGCAACGCATCGCGGAAGGCGCCGAAGAAGGAGGCAAGGCGATGAACGGGCGTTTCGGCGTAGATATCGGAGAAGGCGCGGGTGGTTGCCACGCGGCTCTCCAGCGCGAAGCCTGCGCCGGATGGAGCCTGCGTGCGGTCGGCCAGTACCCACCAGTTTCCGTCAGGGCCTCGACCGATCTCGAAGGCACAGAAATGCAGGTAGTGACCGGTCGCAGGCTTTACACCGACCAGCGGCCGCTGGAATTCCGGGTTGGCGGCGATCAGTGCGGGTGGAAGAATGCCTTCCTCCACAAGCCTTTTTTCGCCGTAGATATCGGCGATTGTCGCTTCCAAGAGATCAGCACGCTGGACGAGGCCTGCCGAAAGAACCTGCCATTCGCGCTCGTCGATCAGCACCGGAATATGGGAGATCGGCCAGGGGCGCTCGCCGCTGCCCTTGGCGCCGTAGGCCCGATAGAAAACACCGGCGTCGCGCAGATAACGGTCGGCGCGGGCGAAACGCTCGGCCAGTTCCTTTTCGGGCATGGCATTCATATGGGCCATGAAGCGCTGCCAGACCGGACGGATGGCCCCGTTATTGTCCACCATCTCGTCTGCAATGCCGGGCAGAGGCGCATAGTCGAAGACTGCATCCGCGCCGGCGCGTTCCTCGATCTCGTCCCTCAATTCCAGTGCAGGCTTCTTGCCCATCAGACCCAGCTTCTTCAAGTTCCGACCGGCCGCCTCAGATCCAGCGTGAGCGGGAATTCAGGCGAAGGCGTTTCGGCGCGCGGAATATAACCGCCTGCCGTATGTCCCCACGGTTCGAAACGGGCGAGCCGCCGTGCTTCCGCCTCGTTGCCGTTGACCGGGAAGGTTTCATAGTTCCGACCGCCCGGATGGGCAACGTGATAGATGCAGCCGCCGATCGAACGTTTCGACCATGTATCATAAATATCAAAAGTCAAAGGCGTATTCACCGGCAGCACAGGGTGCAGGCCGGAAGCCGGCTTCCAGGCCTTGAAGCGCACACCGGCGACAGACACGCCTGATGTCCCCGTTGGCGCCAGCGGCACGGTGCGGCCGTTGCAGGTGACGGTGTAGCGCGCGGCGTTGTTCGTTTCGAGCCGAACCTGCAGACGCTCGACGGAACTATCGACGTAGCGGACGGTGCCGCCCGGCGCACCTTCCTCGCCCATGACGTGCCAGGGCTCCAGCGCTTGGCGCAATTCCAGCTTCGAACCCTCGTATTCAACCTCTCCGCAGAAGGGGAAGCGGAATTCAAGCTGCGCCTTGAACCATTCGGGGCTGACATCGAAGCCGTTTTCGCGAAGGTCTGCGAGGACGTCGAGGAAATCGGTCCAGACGAAATGCGGCAGCATGAAACGGTCATGCAGGGTCGTACCCCAGCGGACGAACTTGCCATCGGCGGGGTTCGTCCAGAAGCGGGCGATCAGCGCGCGTACCAGTAATTGTTGGGCTAGCGACATGCGAGCATTCGGCGGCATCTCAAAGCCGCGGAACTCGATGAGGCCGAGCCGTCCAGTCGGGCCATCCGGCGAAAACAGCTTGTCGATGCAGATTTCGGCACGGTGAGTGTTGCCGGTGACATCGGTCAAAAGATTTCGGAACAGTCGGTCGGTGAGCCAGGGCAGCGGCAGTTGACCACGACCCGGCGCTCCGACCTGCGCCATGGCGATCTCCAGTTCATAGAGAGTGTCGTGGCGGGCCTCGTCGATGCGCGGCGCCTGGCTGGTCGGGCCGATGAACATGCCGGAAAAGAGGTAGGAGAGGGAGGGATGGCGCTGCCAATGGAGGATGATGCTTTTCAGCAGGTCCGGGCGGCGCAGGAAGGGGCTGTTGTTCGGATTGGCGGCGCCGACGACGACGTGATTGCCGCCGCCGGTGCCGGTGTGGCGACCATCGACCATGAACTTGTCGGCACCGAGCCGGGTGGCGCGCGCTTCCTCGTAGATCGCCGTGGTGATGTCGACGCAATCCTGCCAGTTGGAGGCCGGGTGAATATTGACTTCGATGACGCCGGGATCGGGGGCGACGCGGATGACGTTAATCCGCTCGTCCTGCGGCGGCGGATAGCCTTCGATATGTACGGGGAGCTTGAGTTCGGCAGCAGCGTTTTCGGCAGCGGCGATCAGCTCCAGATAATCCTCGATGCGCTCGACTGGCGGCATGAAGACGCAGAGCCTGCCTTCGCGCGGTTCGACCGACAGGGCAGTGCGCACGGCACCGCCTATGTCGCCAAGGGTCTGTTCTATGCGGACAGCGTGGCTCTCCTCCGCCTGGAACGAGGCTTCGGGCATGGCGCGGCCGGCGGGCACGAAGACGTCAGGTAGCGGCGCGCGCGGTATCGACGGATCGGCGGGGTGGATATAGGGGTAGCGCGCTGGCGGGACATAGGGCAGCGTGCCGAGTGGCAGGCGATAACCGATCGGGCTGTCACCCGGTACAAGGAAAATCTTTCCGCGGCGCGTGCGCCATTTTTCGCTGACCCAGGTGCGGCTTGCGGCGGCCTTGGCATTCCACACTTGAACGGGGAGGACATACCCCGTCGGCACGGTGAGGCCGCGGGCGAAGACGCGGGCAATGCGGTTGCGCTCCTCGGGGTCCTTCAGCTTCGAATTCGACGGATCGACGTTTTCGGGAAGGCTGCCTTCCTTGATGATCCAGTCTGCCGGATCCTCATAGGCCGGCTGCACCATATCGGGCTTGATTGCCAGTTCCCTGGCGATCGCCGTCAGGAGCTTTTCGGCATCCTCCGCCTTGACACCGGTATCCTTGCCTTCAGCGGCGATCAGATCGAGGTTCTGCCAGATCGGCTTGCCGTCACGGCGCCAGTAGAGGGAGAAGGTCCAGCGCGGCAGGCTTTCGCCGGGATACCACTTGCCCTGGCCGTAGTGCAGGAAGCCACCGGGCGCGAAGCGCTCCTGCAGCCGGCGGATCAGGTTGTCCGCCTTTTCGCGCTTGGTCGGCCCGACGGCCGCGGTGTTCCACTCCTCGGATTGGAAATCGTCGATGGAGACGAAAGTCGGCTCGCCGCCCATCGTCAGGCGCACATCCTCGGCTTCGAGGACGCGGTCGACCTTCTCGCCGAGCTGGTTGAGCTCCTCCCAGCTCTCATCCGAGAAGGGTTTGGTGATGCGCGGATGCTCGGCGACCCGAGAGACCTTCATATCGAAGTCGAATTCGGTTTCGGCCTCGCCGAAATAACCGCCGGAGATCGGGGCCGCATTGCTGTAATGCGGTGTGGCTGCGAGCGGTATATGGCTTTCGCCGGTCAGCAGCCCGGAGGTGGGATCGAGACCGACCCAACCGGCGCCGGGCAGATAGACCTCCGCCCAGGCATGCAGATCAGTGAAATCGACCTCGGTACCGGAAGGGCCGTCGAGCGCCTTCAGGTCCGGCGCCAACTGGATGAGGTAGCCGGAGACGAAGCGGGCAGCGAGCCCGAGATGGCGCAGGATCTGCACGAGCAGCCAGCTGGTGTCGCGGCAGGAGCCCTTGGCGGTTTCCAGCGTCTCTTCCGGCGTCTGGACGCCGGCTTCCATGCGGATGACGTAACCTATCTGCCGCTGCAGACGGGCATTGAGGCCGACGATCATGTCAACCGTCGGCTGATCGGGCGACCAGTCGAGCGTCGGCAGCAGCGCCTTCAGGCGCGGGCCGGCCGGCTCCGGTATCATGTAGATCGAGAGATCCTCACGGAGCGTTTCCGGATAGTCGAAGGGCCACTTCGTCGCTTCCTCCTCGACGAAGAAGTCGAAGGGATTGTAGACGGTCATGTCGGCAACGAGATCGACCTCGATCTTGAATTCGGTCACCGGGTCGGGGAAGACGAAGCGGGCGAGATAATTGCCGTAAGGGTCCTGCTGCAGGTTCACGAAGTGGTTGGACGGCGTGACCTTCAAAGAATGGCTCAAAACCCGCGTTTTCGAGTGCGAGGCTGGCTTGAGGCGGATGATCTGAGGGCCGAGGCGGATCGGTTTGTCATACTGATAATGGGTCAGATGATAGATGCTGGCTTTGATCGACATATTGCTCTTTTATCCGCTTGCCGTTGATCGGCTTAGCTGTTCCCATGGCCAGTGTGTGCAATGCAGCGAAAGAATGCAAGGCGGAAAGGTTAACGCGCTGATCGCTTTCAGGCCGCGCGGTTGAATGTCACTGAAGCTTTGAGGCCCCTGCCGCCACGGCCTGATATCAGTACGAGCCTCGCATTGAAAAGATTGGCGATTTCCTCGACGATCGGCAGGCCGAGACCGGCACCGGGCGCACTGGATTCATTGCCGCGGGAGAAGCGCTTTCTGACTGCTTCCAGCTTTTCCGGCAGAATGCCCGGGCCGTTATCCTCGACTTCCAGCCTGACCGTTTCCGCATCCTCCATAATACGGACAGTCACTTCCGCGCCCTTGCCGGCATAGGCGATGGCATTGCCGGCGAGATTGCGCAGCATTTCGCCGATCAGCAGTGGTTCGGCGCGGATCATCGCCGGCCCTTCACCCTCGAAGCCGAGATCGATGCCAGCTTCGGCGGCACGGGGGATCTGCTCGCCGGTGATTTCCTGGGCGATGGCAGTGAGGTCGATGGCCGAGACCGTCAGCGCTTCCTTGGCGGTTGCGGCATCGATCTTGGCCATCAGCAGAAGCTGGGCAAGGATCCGCTCGGCGTGGGCAACCGCCTGATCGCCCTTGAGGGCAGCATGCTGCGCGTCATCCAGAGAGCCGGCCCGGACGGAGAGGGCAAGTTGGGTGCGGATGATGGCAAGCGGCGTGCGGAGCTGGTGGCTGGCATTGCCGGTGAAATTGCGGAGCGCATCGAGCGCCGATTGCAGGCGCACCATGAAGGAGTTGACGGTGTCGACGAGCGGCTGCACCTCGCTCGGAACGGATTGCTCGATCGGGTGCAGGTCGTCGGGGTTGCGCTCGCCGATGGCATCGCCGAGCTTATAGAGCGGTCGCAGCGCCACGGTGACGGAAATCCAGACGATAATTGCAGCGCCAGCGATCATCAAGGCAAGACGCAGCGCCGAGCGGACGAGAATCGCCCGCGCAAGCTGACGGCGGGCAATGGTGGTTTCGGCGACGGTGACGACGAAAGGCACGGAGCGGATGCCGGTCGAGGCGGAACGCTCCAAGGTTGCTACGCGGATCGGCTCGCCACGGAAGATATCGTCGGCAAAGGCAGCCGTATCGCCCTGCGTTTCCTTCAGCACCGGCAGCGCCTGATAACCGGTGATGAAATTTCCGGGCGGGCCGTCGACGCGGTAAAAGACGCGGTCCTGCGCTGCCGAAGTCAGCATTTCCAGCGCGACATAGGGAATGTCGACCTCGAGCGTGCCGTCTTCAGCAACGACGACCCGTTCGGCAATCGCCAGCGCGGAGCCCGCCAGCACGCGGTCGGAAACGATGTTCGAGGTCTGCACGGCCTCGCGCCAGGTATCGGCAAGCGCGAGCGTGCCGATGACGGCGGTCGAGACAAGCAGCCAGAAAAGCAGTCGGCGCCGGAGTGAATAGGCAGCCGTCATGAGGCCTCTGGCAGCTTGTCGAGATAGTAGCCGATGCCGCGGGCGGTCTTGACCGTCAGGCCATGCGGCGAAAGCCTTTTTCGCAGGCGGCTGACATATTGCTCGATGGCATTGGTGGAGATGTCGTCGTCGAAAGCGGTCAGCGATTGCATGATTGCTTCCTTGGCGACGACCTTGCCGGCGCGCATGAAGAGGATTTCGAGCAGACCGAGCTCGCGAGCGGGAATATCGAGCGGTATGGCGCCGGCGGAAAAGGCGCGGGAATTAAGGTCGAGCGAGATCGATCCGAAACTGACCGTCGAGGAGTGCAGCCCGGCCTGACGGCGAAGAAGCACGCGGACGCGTGCCTCGAATTCGGCAATGTCGAAGGGTTTGATGAGATAATCGTCCGCACCGAGATCCAATCCCTTCACACGTTCTTCCGGTGATCCGCGGGCTGTCAGGATCAGCACGGCAGCCCGGCTGCCGCGAGCGCGCATGGCGCGCAGCACATCGAGCCCGTCCATCTCCGGCAGGTTCAGATCGAGAATGACGAGATCGAAATTTTCCGCGGCGATAACGGCATTGGCCGAGGCCCCGTCATGGACGACATCCACCGCATGGCCTGTGCCGCGCAAGATCGCCGACAGGCCATCGGCCAGTGCAATATTGTCTTCGGTGAGCAGGATGCGCAACGGATGTTCCCCAGATTTTTCAGCGAGTTTATCAGGGATGGCAATCTGATGTCACAGCGATTCCGGGAATTGGTGAACGGAGGATGGTATTTGCTCCCGTTCATCATGAGCCCTGTCGCCACGACGCCATAAACCAGTTTCACTCCGCGCCGAATACCGATGGTAGGTGGAAGCTGTCATGATAGACTGCGGGAAGGTCGTGGAGGCTTTGCAGATGGGGAACATATCGGTCGCGCTCGCGGAAAGCCCGGAAGAGATCGATGCCGTTCGACATCTCAGTCGCGCCTTCCGACAATGGCTTTACGACAACTATTCGGATGAGCGGGCGCAGATCGAACTTTATTACAGTCCGGAAAAGTTCGAGGCGATGCTCGCCGACCTGCCGAAAATCCACGCAAGGCCACAAGGCGCAATCTTCCTGGCGCGGCTCGACGGAGAGATTGTCGGCTGCGTGATGCAACACGAGATCGCACCGGGCATTTCGGAGATGAAGCGGCTCTTCGTTTCCGATTCAGCACGCGGCAGCGGCGCGGCGCTGGCGCTCTGCGAAGCTTCTCTCGCGCAGGCCAGGGAGGATGGCTACAGGATGATGCGGCTCGATACCGGCCATCGGCAGATCGCAGCGCAGAAGCTATATCGGCGCCTGGGTTTTCAAGAGCGAGACGCCTATTACGAGATTCCTGACGATCTGAAGCCGATCCTGATGTTCTTCGAGCGCGAGCTTTGAAGTCCGGCTGCAGCGCCCACAGGAAGCCGACCCTTGTCTGACCTGAGCAGCTCGGGCATTCTTGCGCTATGAGGAGCCTTTTCATTCTGTTCCTGTGCCTGGTGCCCGGCCTTGTCGCCGCGGATCAGGTCTTCTATGCGGCGAAATCAGGTAATTCCGATGCGCCGGTGCTGACCGTCTATTCCTCGCTCGACGAGCCATTGGCGCAGCCGATGATCCGTGGCTTTCAGGAGGCCAATCCGGATGTGGCGGTCAAATATGAGGACATGCTGACCGGGGACATCTACGACCGCATCGTCAAAGAGACGGATGCCGGCGATAAGACTGCGGACTTCGCCTTCTCCTCTGCGATGGACCTGCAGGTGAAGCTTTCGAACGACGGCTATGCGCAGGTGAGCAACCTGCCGATGAGCGCCCAATGGCCGAAATGGGCGAACTGGCGCAACACCGCCTATGCGCTGACCTTCGAACCCGCGGTTTTTGTTTATCACAAGCCGAGTTTCATCCATGAGCCGGTGCCGAGTTCGCGGGCGGAATTCGTCGATTACCTGAAGCGCAAGGGTAACGAGGTCTATGGGCGGATCGGCACCTATGACATCGAACGTTCCGGCGTGGGCTTTTTGTTCATGGCGCGCGATCAGGAACAGTTCGGCGATATCTGGTCGGTGATCGGGGCGATGGGGGCTGCGGGCGTGAAGCTCTATTCCACGAGTTCGGCGATCCTGGAGCGGGTGGCCGACGGGCGCTTCGTGCTCGGCTATAATATTCTCGGCTCCTATGCGGCCGACTGGGCCTCGCGTCACCCTGACGTCGGTATCGTTCTGCCGAAAGACTATACGGTTGTAATGTCGCGCATCGGCCTGGTGCCGCAGGCAGCCGCCGAGCCGGAACTGGGGCGGCGCTATCTCGCCTTCTTCATGTCGAAGGAAGGCCAGACGATCATGGCCCGCGAGTTGCAGATCCCGGCCGTCAGCCCGGAAGTGGCCGGTGAGAATACCGCCAATACGTTGCAGGAACTGCTCGGCGCACAGTTGCGTCCGGTGCCGGTCAGCCCCGGTCTCATGGTCTATCTCGACCAGGTGAAGCGGGCACGGCTGATTGCGCACTGGAATGAGGTGCTGCGGACGCAGTAAAAATCTCGCTCGCCAATCTCGCCGTTAGGCGGGAATGGTCCGAGTTCTAGGTCGGAAATGCATCAGGGCGAGGGTGCTTCCGGCGAACCTCGCCCTTTCGCAGCGATGTGGCCGCAATAGCTGCAATCAGCCTTTGCGTATCACCACTTCCAGATATTCAGCCGGCACGACCATGGTGCCATCCTTGGCGCGGTTGAAGCGGGCGATGAGCGCAAGAAAATCCTTCTCAAGCGCCACCTTGCCGGGCTCTGGCAGAGCTTCAAAAGCTTTGTGGACAGGGCCATACCAGGTGCGGAACACTTCCAGCCAATGCTCGGGCGAGCGGTAGCGGAAATTGTACATGAGCGACGTCGCCTCGATGCTGGCATGGCCTCCGAACATTTCTTCCAGCCTTGCCTTGGTCCCCCACAGCGCCGGCGACCTGACGCCCTGCATTGGCGGAATATGCTGGCCTATCGTCTTGAAGACCTGGCCGATGAAGCTCTCCGGAGTCCAGTTGGCCATGCCCATGCGCCCGCCCGGCCGGCAGACGCGCAGCATCTCCCTTGCTGCCTTGTCCTGATCCGGTGTGAACATGACGCCGAAGGTGGAGACCACGACATCGAAGCTTGCGTCCTTGAACGGCAGGGCTTCGGCGTCGGCCTGCTGGAACTCCACCGCCAGGCCGTTCGCCATCGCCCGTTCTCGGCCGCGCTCCAGAAGTTCAGGAACGTAGTCGGTCGAAGTCACCTCGGCCCAGCGCCTGGCGGCGGCAAGCGTGGCATTGCCGTTGCCGGCGGCGATATCGAGCACCTTTTCGCCGGACCGCAGGTCGAGGGCTTCGCAGAGGCTTTCACCGACGATCTGCAGTCGGGCCCCGATGACGGAATAGTCGCCGGATGCCCAGGCGACCTGCTGGCGCGACTTCAACGCGGCGAAATCGGGTGCGGGCCGTGTTGCGGTATTAAGCGTGGTTTGCATGGCATGTCTCCTCTCATGTCGGCGAGCACAGGCTGTTGGTGCGATCGCTCGCCGGTTTTGCAATGATATTCAGGTGTATGCGCAGCGTTCGACCGGCTTCTGGAAGCGTCTCAGGTCGGCTTACACGAGATCGTGCCTCGGGATGTGCGATAGGCCTAGTGTAGAAAATGGACCGGGACCGGTACAAAAAATGGATCAGGCGGCTGCGTAGGAGCTGCGCACCATCCAGTTTCCGATGCTTGCGGCAAGTGACGTATCGCCGATGAAGGAGATGCGCTCCCCGGCGATCTCCATATCGAGACTGGAATGCCCCATCCAGGCCGAGGTCATCGCCTTCAAATCGGCGGTGACGAAGAGATCGACATCGTAACCTGGATCCGTGAGGCAGAGGTCCACAGGCGTGCCCAGCCGCGCCACCAGCCAGTAATGCCGTTCGTCGCGCGGCAATTCGGGATAGGTGAACTGGATAACGCTGCGCTTGCGCAAGGGCAGGGCGGCGGCATTGACCTTGCGGCGCATGTTCCACATCAGAATGCGGGCATCAAGCTTTTCGAGCGTTACGTTGGCGTCGATATTGCGATGCGCCCAAGTGCCGAGCGCGTGCACGATCGGCTCAAGCTCGTTGGCAATCTCGGTGGTCTTGTAGGCGATCTCGCCGGTCGTACGGTTTTCCGAGCGGGTGACGAGACCGTTTGCCTCCATGTCACGCAGCCGCTTTGCCATCAGGGTCGGCGACATTCCCGGCACGCCGCGCCGGATCTCGTTGAACCGCGTGGAGCCGGACCACATTTCGCAGAGTAGCAGCAAGGTCCACCGCGGCTCAAGCAACTCGCACGCCTTGGAAACCGGACAAAACTGGTTGTAACCGCCATTTGCCATCGGATCGCCCTCCGTGGCCGAGTATCGGCCAAGTTCCTGAGGGCGTCCAGTACGGACAATGTATTAATCCAGTCGCCTTTCGCGGGCAGATAGCCGAATTACGGCAAAAAAGTGTCTTGCCGCACTGGATATCCTGATGATGTCAGCTAAATGACAGCTTCATATGATGGCTTGGGCTACTTCCTTTCCGTGGAGGCGGAGAGTTGAAGAATTCCGGGAGGACTTCCGCTCGCTATCAGGACAATTGCGTCCACCGATCGGTGATCTCTCCTCATTTTCAAAAATAGCACTGGCGGTCCGCTCAGCCGCAGCACGGAGGACACATCGTGAAGCACACTTTCATCGCAACTCTTTTGGCAGCGGCTATCGCGCTGCCGGCCTATGCGGCCGATTACACAATCATCGCTCCGGCAGCGCCCGGCGGCGGCTGGGACCAGACGGCCCGCTCGCTGCAGACGGTGCTGCAGCAGGAGGGCATTTCCAAAAGCGTCCAGGTTCAGAACGTACCGGGCGCAGGCGGCTCTATCGGCCTTGCCCAGTTCAGCAGCCAGAGTGCGGGCAATCCGAACGCTCTCATCGTCGGCGGCTATGTCATGGTCGGCGCGTTGCTGACCAACAAGTCGGTCGTCACGCTGAAGGACGTCACCCCGATCGCCCGTCTGACCGGCGAATATGAAGCCGTCGTCGTTCCGGCCGCGTCGGATATCAAGACACTTGCCGATCTCGTCACCAAGCTGAAGGCTGATCCGGGCGCCGTTTCCTGGGGCGGCGGTTCTGCCGGCGGCACGGACCATATCGCCGTCGGCCTGATCGCCAAGGCTTCCGGCGTCGATCCGACGAAGATCAACTATGTCGCCTTCTCGGGCGGTGGCGAAGCACTCGCTGCTATCCTCGGCGGCCAGGTCACCGCCGGCATTTCGAGCTACAGCGAGTTCGAATCGCAGGTCAAGGCCGGCACGTTGCGCCTGCTCGGAGTTTCCAGCGATGCCCGTATCGCCGGTGTCGATGCCCCGACCTTCAAGGAAGCCGGTACCGACGTGACCATCCAGAACTGGCGCATGGTCGCTGCCGCTCCGGGCCTGACCGATGAAGAAGTCGCCTCGATCGCTTCCGACTTCGACAAGCTGCACAAGTCTGCCGCCTGGCAGGAAACTCTGAAGACCAAGGGCTGGGCCGACACCTACCTCGCAGGTGACGAGTTCAAGGCGCAGCTCGAAAAGGATGTCTCCGCTACCGAAGGCATTCTCAAAGATATTGGTCTCGTTCAATGAGTGAGGCCGATACCTCATCGGCAATAAAGCGCCGCCCTGATTGGGCGGCGCTGATCATTGCCGTTTTCCTTATCGCCGTCGCTGTCGTGGTGTTCTGGGATGCGTCGCATTTGAAGACGATCGCGCAGTATGACCGCATCGGCCCGTCGACTGTGCCGAAAGTCGTCGCTCTCGGCCTCTTCTGTCTTGGTATCTGGACGGCGATCGAAGCCTGGCGCGGGGACTTTCCAGAGCGTGAGCATCAGGAAGTGGCACCTGTCATCTGGGTCATCGCGGGCCTTGCCGGGCAGATGCTGCTCCTGCGCACCGCCGGCTTCTCGATCGCGACAGGCGTGCTCTTTGCGCTGACGGCGCGCGGTTTCGGCAAGCGGCAGATCTGGTTCTCGCTGCCGATCGGCATCATCATGAGCTTCATTGTCTGGGCGATGTTCTCGCAGCTGCTGCAGCTCACCTTGCCGGCCGGCCCGCTCGAACACCTGTTCTTCTGATAGCGCTCGCCTCGCGGCTAGGCGCTTTCAGTTCTTTTGCTTTTTGCGCGGACGGTCCTGTGCCCCCTCAGGAGCCGCCGCTTGGGATAAAACCATGAGCACATTCGAATTCCTCTGGCAGGGCATTCTGGTTGCTGGGCAGCCGATCAACCTGCTCTACGCCCTCATCGGCGTGACCCTTGGCACAGCTGTCGGCGTACTGCCGGGTATCGGCCCGGCGCTGACCGTGGCGCTGCTCTTGCCTGTCACCTACAAGCTCGATCCGGGCGGCTCGCTCATCATGTTTGCCGGTATCTATTACGGCGGCATGTATGGCGGCTCGACCACTTCGATCCTTCTGAACACGCCGGGTGAAAGCGCCTCGATCGTCACTGCACTCGAGGGCAACAAGATGGCGCGTGCAGGCCGTGGCGGACCGGCGCTGGCGACGGCGGCCATCGGCTCGTTCGTCGCCGGCCTTATCGCCACGCTCGGCCTTGCCTTCATTGCCCCCTATATCGTGAAACTGGCGTTGATCTTCGGTCCCCGCGAATATTTCGCACTGATGGTGCTGGCTTTCGTGACCGTCTCTTCGGCCTTCGGGGATTCGGCGTTGCGTGGCCTTACTTCGCTCTTCATCGGCTTTGCGCTCGCCATGGTCGGCATCGACCAGCAGACGGGCCAGGCGCGCCTTTCCTTCGGCATTCCCGACCTGCTCGACGGTATCGAAGTGACGACGCTGGCTGTTGCCATGTTCGCCATTGGCGAGACGCTCTACATCGCCGCTCAAGGAAAGCGCGGCGAGGACAAGGTGGAAGCGGTTCGTGGCTCGCTCTGGATGAACAAGCAGGACTGGGCGCGTTCCTGGAAGCCGTGGCTGCGCGGCACGCTCATCGGCTTCCCCATCGGCGCCATGCCGGCGGGCGGTGCGGAAATCGGCACGTTCCTCTCTTATGCCACGGAAAAGCGGCTGTCGAAGAACCCCGAGGAGTTCGGCCATGGCGCCATCGAAGGCGTTGCCGGTCCGGAAGCTGCCAACAATGCCTCGGCCGCCGGCACGCTGGTGCCGTTGCTGACGCTCGGCCTGCCGACGTCTGCGACGGCGGCGATCATGCTCGCCGGCTTTCAGCAATATGGTCTGCAGCCGGGTCCGCTGCTTTTTGCAACCAACCCGCAGCTCGTCTGGGGTCTCATCGCCAGTCTGCTCATCGCCAATGCGATGCTCTTGGTGCTGAACCTACCGATGATCGGCCTCTGGGTTCGCCTGCTGACGGTTCCGAAGCCGTGGCTTTATGCCGGCATCCTACTGTTTGCGACACTCGGGACCATCGGGGCAAACCCGTCGGTTTTCGAACTCGGCATGCTGCTCGCTTTCGGTGTGCTCGGCTATGTCATGCGCATCTTCGGCTATCCGATCGCGCCTGCCGTCGTCGGCCTCATTCTTGGGCCTCTGGCAGAGCAGCAGCTTCGCAGAGCGCTCTCGATCAGCCAGGGTGATGTGACCACGCTCGTCATGTCACCCATCGCCTGCGGACTGCTGATTGTCGCGGCTGCGGCCTTCCTGATTCCGCTGATCCTGAGATTGCGGGGCCGCGGCCAGGTTCTCTCGCAGCTCGCGGCGAATGAAGACTAAACCAAAAAGACAACCTGACCCCTAATTCAGGCCGGCCGTGGCGACATGGCCGGCCTTTTCTTTGTGATTTGTCATTTTTGTCGGCATCTGGAAGTCCATGCCTCGTAAGTGTAGGAATTATAAAAGAAACTTTCCATATTGCTGAGTTCTGTTCTTTCGCCGGCGAAAGAAATATGCGCTTTTTGCATAGCTGCGGTGATTTCCTGCGCGTTGTGGGTGCATGCAGCTTCCCCCATCTATAGGGGGTCAACCAAAGAGCGAGAGGAAAAGAAGATGTCCGCTTTCAGAAAGTCGATCCACAATGGTTTCCTGGCCCGTGCCTTTGCAGCGCTCGGTGCCGCGAACGCAGTCAGCGCCGCTGTCGAAGGTGGCCGCAAGCCGCGCGCCCGTGACCTGCAGGAGCTTGGTATCGATCCGGTAAGCTTCGGCCGTGTCATCCGGTAAGACGCGGCGAATGCATAGATTGAATATCAAAGTATCTATTGAATGAATGAGCCCGCAACCGTTGGTCGCGGGCTTTGTTTTTTGAGACTATGCGAGCCGCAGCGCCAGACCGCCGCGGCTTTTGACTATCAGGCGTGCAGGCGCTCCCGCTCGGGGACATCAGCTTCTTTCTGACGTTCCTGCCTGTTGTAGCGGATCGAGGACCAGAGCGAGATGCCGATGAGCGCCGCGCCGCCAAGACCGGTGATGACTTCAGGAATGTGCGTCAAGGTCTGCACATACATGATCACCGAGAGGATCAGGATGGCGTAGAAGGCGCCGTGTTCCAGATAGCGGTATTCGGCAAGCGTTCCCTTTTCCACCAGCATGATCGTCATGGAGCGTACGTACATGGCGCCGATGCCAAGGCCGATGGCGATGATGAACAGGTTCTGCGTCAGCGCGAAAGCGCCGATGACGCCGTCGAAGGAGAAACTGGCATCCAGAACTTCCAAATAGATGAAAGCGCCGAGGCCGCCCTTTGCCGCCTCACTCATCGCACGCTGCGAAGCATCGAGAAGACCGCCGATGACTTCAACCACCAGGAAGGTCACGAGACCGTAGATGGCGCAGTAGACGAAGGTGGTCGCGTCTTCGCCTTCCAGGAGATAGGAGAACAGCAGGATGAGCAGGAGCACGAAGGCGATCTCGATGCCCTTGACGGCGGCCGAACGCGCCATCATCCGCTCCAGCGAGCCGATCCAGTGGACTTCCTTCTCCTGGTTGAAGAAGTAGGAGAGGCCGACCATCATCAGGAAGGTGCCGCCGAAGGCTGCGATCGGCAGATGCGCGTCGTTCATGATGCGGGCATATTCGGCCGGTTCACGCGCCGCCAGTACGAGTGCTTCCCATGGGCCTATCTTTGCCGCGATGGCGACAATTGCCAGCGGAAAGACGATGCGCATGCCGAAAACGGCAATGACGATACCCCATGTCAGGAAGCGCTGCTGCCAGACAGGGGTCATTTCCTTGAGTTTGTTGGCATTGACGATGGCATTGTCGAAGGAGAGCGAAATCTCCAGAACGGCCAGCACGGCGCAGATGAAGAAGATGGTGGCCATGCCACCCAGCGTGCCTGTCGACTGCCAGCCGAGGAATGCGCCGAGCGCGAGGCCGAGCGCGGTGACGATGAAGGCCCAGCGGAAATAGCCGAGCGAGGATTTTTGGGATTGAAGCTGGTTCATGGCTGCACCTCGCAGCCGCAAACCGTTTCTGAAGAGATGGTGAAAGCAGAAAACCGCATACCATCAAGGGCATGCGCGTTTGGCATGGTGAGTTTTTTCATCGATGAAAAATCCGCCGGCTGATTTGCAGGCGGTACCGACATCACGAGAGCGCCGTAAAAACTCTCGCCAGAGGGGCCCGGCACCAGGGTTCCCCCGCAGCCGATGTCTGGATGAGGCGGCGGGTGCATCACTAGGTAGTGATGTTACGGCGCCAGTCAAGATGCCCGTTCGAGCAGAGTTGGCGATTTCTTTGGAACCATGCGGTCCCTCGCTCGTTACGATCTAGCTGAGCCGATGAAAACATCTCAGATACTCTTAAAGGAGGGCGATGATGCATAATTCGACCCATGTTCCCGATAAGCGCACGGAAGCCTCCGACCGCATGAAGCGGGCGAAACCCAACCGTATGCAGAAGGCACAGGTTCTGCCTCCGCATCAGGTGGATCTGACGTTGACGCCGGGGGTTCTCCACGACATTCACGTGCCGGCGCACGTGACCGGCAGCGACCTCTCCAGGGGTGGGCCTGATATCAAGAGCGACGATCCCAACGTCGCTAAGCCCGTTCGCTGAAAACCAGTTCCGCAACCGACAAGCCAGTGAGATACGAATGACGATCAACCTTGTGCCGCGCGATATCTTCATCCAGCACGAAAATGAGTGGCAGGCCGTGCGCGAAGCGGCCGAACGCCGGATCGATGTCGGCAAGCGCCAAACGCCATCCGTGCCGCCGAGTGGACAAACTGCAAAACCCGCTGTTGTACCTTCGGCAGCGCAAGGCTGCTGAGCACATAGCAGAGTTTGAATGATACGCCCGGCCCGGTGCCGGGCGTTTTCGTTTCCGGTGGATTCCTGCTTGGGAAACCGATCCTGGGCTATGCCTTGCCAACCTTTCCGAAAGGATTGAGCAGCGATAATCCGGCCCATTCAAGGGAATCGGATCGATGGCCAAGACAGCGACACGCGGCCGCCGCAAGGCGCCGGCAAGAAGAAAGAACACCGCATCCTCCGGCGGCGCTCTGCCTTGGATGGTGATCGGCCTCGCTGCGGTGGGTACTATTGCCGCCTACGACAACTGGAATAGCATCCGCCCGATGCTCGGCAAGGCGCCGGCTGCAATCGTCCGCGATACGGCCGATGCCAAACCGCAGGCAGCCAAGGAGGCGCCGAAGCAGGTTGCCGTTGCGGCACCTGCCGCCAAGCCGCGGCAGACAAACGATCCTGTGCCACCCGCTGCAATCCCCTTCACCTCCTCCGCTCCAGTGCCGACGGCGAAGATCGTGCCAGCCTCCATTTCCCCGGCCGCTTCGGAAACCGCCAAGGCTGCTTTCGGATATTGCGGGCAGGGCGAGCATATCAACTGCGTCGGCGATGCCGGCACCTTCTGGTACAAGGGTGAGAAGATCGTCGTCGCCGATATGGTGAGCCCGGATGTCGACCGCGCGCGCTGCGAAGACGAACGGAAGATCGCCTTTGCCGCCAAATCACGGCTGCTCGCGCTGCTGAATGCAGGTCCGTTCAACATGGATGCCGCCGGCAAGTCGGATGACCGGGGTGCACCGCGCGTCATTTCGCGCGACGGACGCTCCTTCGGTATGCGCCTTATCAACGAGGGCTTGGCGAGGAAGCCGGGATCTGCCTCAGGCTCCTGGTGCGCCTGAGGCCGTCAGTCCAACGATCTCTTATTTTCCACCATTTTTCCGTGCCGGCGCCTTGCCACTGGTGCGGAAGCTGCCCGTAAAGGCCGAATCCTTGCTTTCCGCCGTGCATTCGATGGCTATCGGCTTGCCGGCATAGGGGTTGCCGAAGGTGCAGAAGCCGGCAACCTTCACTTCACCCGTCATCTTGTTGCCGACGCCAGTGGTGACGAGGCTGAGGGGCAGGCGGGCGTTGCCATTGGATGCAGGGTTGATGCCCTTTCCATCGCCCTGGAAGCCCAGCAGCTTGCCTTCAGAGGTGAAGATGAAGGTCACTGTGCCGTTGACCAGTGTAACGCTTGCAAGCTCTCCCTTGCAGCCCTTCGTGGCATCGAATTTGGCGACGACGAGCTTCTGACATTTACCGGAGAGTGCGATGACGCCCGGCGCGCCCGGAAAATTGTCCTCCCCCTGCGCTGCCGCCGCAAAAGCGAGAGTGGAGAAGGCGGCGATGCCAAGCGCTGATAATTTCATTTCGATTCGAACCCCATGTCCTGACGAGGCGAATCAGTGCCTCAGGTCCATTATCGCGCATGGCACGGCTCTGTGTCTGAATTTGGTTTCGGTGCGACCTCTTATCCTGTCAGCAGGGATACATTCGCTTGAGCGACGTGAGCAGGACGTAGGGATAAACCTGGAATGTTTCCTCGCCGGTATCTGGGTGCATTTCCAGATATTTCTTCACAATGGCAACATATTCGGCGTTTGAAATCGCGCGGTCCCGCGGTGGGCAGTATAGCCGCGGTTGGCCTGCATCCTTGAGTTCGTCGTTTACAAATAAGAGTGTCAGTCCAGCTGCGCCTATCAGCATTTCGACGACACTCGTCTGCTTGCTTTCCATCAGCGTGCGGAACTTCATATCTTCCTTTGCGGAAGCCGGGCTCGAGCTCAGCACCAACAGCAATATCAATCCAACAGTGATTTTCATGCGCACCCCCAATGAGGGAGAGCGAAACAACATTGCAACCGGTTGGTCAAGCCTTCCCTCGGGGGAAGTCTGCAGGACTGCTTTGTGATTGAGTTGCAATGCTGCGCAGGCGTGAGATGATTTGCGAACCGCAAATCGCCAAAATGAAAAAGGCCTCTCGATTTCTCGAAAGGCCTTGCTTTTCAGCAAATTAGGATGGTGGGCGTGACAGGGATTGAACCTGTGACCCCTACGATGTCAACGTAGTGCTCTCCCGCTGAGCTACACGCCCATCCGATGGCGGCGCATAGATCACAAAACCTCCGGAGCCGTCAATAGGCTTTTTTGAAGTTTTGTGACGAGCCGCCAAGAAGCCTTATGCGGCAAGCATCTTGTTGACCTCGTCCACGAGATCGCGCAGGTGGAAAGGCTTGGAAAGGACCTTTGCATCCTTCGGCGCCTTCGAATCAGGGTTCAATGCAACGGCCGCAAAGCCGGTGATGAACATCACCTTCAGGTCCGGATCGAGTTCGGTCGCGCGGCGTGCCAGCTCGATGCCGTCCATTTCCGGCATGACGATGTCGGTCAGCAGCAGCGAGAAGGGCTCCTCACGCAGGCGGTCATAAGCGCTAGCGCCGTTGTCGTAGGAAAGGACCTTGTATCCGGCCTTTTCGAGCGCCTTCACGAGGAAGCGGCGCATGTCGTTGTCGTCTTCGGCGAGAAGTATCTTCTGAGTCATTAATCCGGACCGCTGATCACTGATGTTTTATGGGATACCAGCCATCTACACTAGACTTCGCCCGGTAAACAACCGGTGAAATCGCCCTAGCCGCGACTGCTATCCCCTGTATGTAGTATGGACTTAAGGGCAGGCAACTGGCAACATGGTCGTCACAGCCACTTGATGACATGGTAAAGAGGGCAGAAAGTGCCGGAAATACGCGAATACGAGCTTTTTGAAGTGCATGAGCCCGTGTCGCAGACCATTCCCTTCGTCTACAACTCCCCTCACAGCGGCCGTATTTATCCACCGGAATTCATCGCGCAGTCCCGGCTGGAAGGTATCTCGATACGCCGTTCCGAAGACCACTATGTCGATGAGTTGTTCGGCGCGGCTGTGGATCTCGGCGCGCCGCTGTTACTTGCGAATTTCCCGCGCGCCTATCTCGACGTCAATCGCGAGCCCTATGAACTTGATCCGCGCATGTTCGACGGATTGCTGCCGCCCTATGCGAATATCAACTCGCTAAGGGTTGCGGGTGGACTCGGCACCATCCCGCGCATCGTGGCCGAGAATATGGAAATTTATGCACGCCGGCTGCCCGTTCAGGAAGGGCTGGAACGTGTCGAAAGCGTCTACAAGCCCTATCACTCGACGCTCAGGCGGCTGATTGCGCGCACGCATGTGCAGTTTGGTTTCGGTGTTCTGATCGACTGCCATTCCATGCCGGGTAATGTGCGCGTTGCCGGCAGCAATGCGCGGCCCGATTTCATCATCGGCGACCGTTACGGCACCAGCGCTTCGGCTGAGCTGTCGCGCACGGCGATTGGTATCCTTGAGGAAATGGGTTTTGCGGCGATCCGCAACAAACCCTATGCCGGCGGTTTCATCACCGAGCACTACGGCCGCCCGTCACGCGGGCTTCATGCGTTGCAGATCGAAGTGAATCGCTCGATCTATGTCGACGAAGTGACACTGGAGAGGCGTTCCGATTTTTCCACCGTCGTAACGGCGATTACATCCTTCATGCAGCAGATGGCTGACTATGTCGAGAAGTTCGCTGGCGACCACCGGGCGCTTGCAGCCGAGTAACTCCTGCTTTCAGATCAAAAAAAACCGCGCTTTGTCAGCGCGGCTAAGTCTAGGGAGGAAACACCCAAGGAGGGTATTTACAGTCAGAAGACTGTAGGTCGGAAACTACTGCTGCATTGCACAAATGTCAAGCAATATATTGCGCTGCAAAATCTTTAGGCAGCTAACCGGAAATTGCCTGTTGCATTTGCATTCCACCGGTTTTTCGCTATGAAAAACGCCATCTCCCGCCAGCTATATGGATTTCTCCATGCTTCCTGACCGTGCGTTCTTCAACCGTCTCGCCGAAGCTGCCAAGGCGGAAACCCTGCCGCGATTTCGCTCCAGCATCGATGTGACCAACAAGCTGTCATCGGGTTTTGATCCCGTCACGGAAGGCGACAGGGCGGCGGAGACGGCCATTCGCGCGCTGATCGAGGCGCATTTCCCCGAACACGGTATTTTGGGCGAAGAGCACGGCAGTGTCGGCCTTGACCGAGAACATGTGTGGGTGATCGACCCGATCGATGGCACGCGCGCCTTCATCTCCGGCGTCCCGGTCTGGGGAACGCTGATCGGCCTGCAGAAGAACGGCCGGGCGGTTGCCGGCATGATCGAACAACCCTTCACCGGCGAGCGTTATTTCGGCGACGAGAATGGTTCGACCTATAGCGGGCCGGAAGGCGAGCGCCGGCTGCAGGTACGCGATTGCGGAACGGTGTCCAAAGCCATCCTTTTCACCACCTCGCCGCATCTATTCGTTGGCGAGGAAATGGAGAAGTATCGGGAGATCGAAAGCCAGGTTCGGCTCTTCCGGTACGGCTGCGATTGTTACGCCTACGCACTGCTGGCGGCAGGCCATGTCGATCTCGTCATCGAAAACAACCTCAAGCCCTATGATGTCGGCGGGATCATCCCCGTTATCGAGGGCGCCGGCGGCATCATGACCACCTGGGATGGCGGGCGGCCGGAAAACGGCGGCTCGATCATCGCTGCCGGCAGCAGGACGGTCTACGAGGAGGCGATCGCCATTCTCCAGCGCTAAAGCATGTCGCGCAAAAGTGTGCAGCGGTTTTGCGATAACGACATGCGTAAAATCGCAGCTTCAGACGCCGATCGCCGTCACTTCTTCGGTCGCTTCGGCATCGCTACCGGGAATGAAGGCGTTAAAGGCGGCAAGGGCGGCGGTGCGATACATATCCCTTTCCTGGAATATCTCGTGGCGGGCGCCATTGATCGGCACGAGCTGACCGGCGCGGAAATAGCGCGAAAGCCGCTCCTGCGCCGTATAAGGCACCAGGCCATCGCGTGTCGGTGCGATGACGACAGAGGGGATGGTGATCGAAAAGAGATGGTAGGGCTCCGTCACCCGATCGATCGCCTTCATGCACTCATGCATCCACCGCGCAGTCGGCGCTCCCAGCGCAAGTTCCGGATGTGACTTCACCACGGCAATGTTGCGCTCGAAGCGCGTTTCGTCCGACGTAAGCAGATTATCGGGGAATTGCAGCTCCTTCATTTTTCCGAGCGGCAGGCCGCCGAGGCCGATGGCGCAGAGCGCGGCCGAAATCGTCCGGATGACACCCTCAGACGCAGATTGCCCGCTGAGGCCGAGGAAGGGTGCCGAAAGCACCATGCGCTCGATGCGTGTCGAAAGGTAGGGGGCGGCGGAAAGGGCGATCAGCGCGCCGGTGGAATGGGCGAGCAGATAGAAGGGCAGGCGCGTATCCGGCAGCACGACCTTCTCGAGGAAGGTATCGAGGTCACGCTCGTAATCCGCAAAGCGGCGGATGTGGCCATGGTTGCGCTTCTTGATCAGCCTGGGCGAGCCGCCCTGGCCGCGCAGGTCGAAGGTCGCGACCCAGAGGCCCTTGGCGGTGAGATCGCGGATCGTCTCGAAATACTTTTCGATGCATTCGCTGCGCCCGTGCAGGAGGACCACCGTTCCATGGGCGATCGGTGTCTGCGACCGGAAGACGGCGTAACGCAACCTATGGCCGTCGTGGGTCTCGAAAAAACCTTCGGTGCGGTTCTCCGGCGTCGGATTGTCTGGGGTCGAGTAAAGAACCTGTTCCATAGGCAGAATGTTTCTTCGCGTGAGAGATATACTAGGGGATACCGCAGGGGCCAGGAAAATCAACGGCCAAATTGCCGCTTAATATAAGCTAACTATAATACATTAAGATCTTTCTATATGGCAAGCTTCGCGAAAGCAGAGACACGCTATGGTTAGTGCGAACGAAAGATTTGTTCCGGCATGAGGCCGGTTATCCGCACGTTCATGACTGAAGATTGGGGCGCCGGGAGGCTGGCCATGAATTCGGTTTCTTCCGTCGGGTCTGTCAATTCCGGCGTCCGCCAATCAACCGGTCCGGAGCGGCCGGAGTCCGTTCTCGACTATCTACAGTCGGATTATCTCGATATCGATCCGCCGGAAGCGCATCTGGCGATCCTGAAGCTTTTCAGCGACAATCCGAAGTCACAGGCAGCTTTCGCGCGGGAATATGCTGCACTCATGGCAATGCCGCAGAATTCCGGCATCTCACCGGAAAATGGCCAGTTTCTCGCGCTCGAGCAGATGATCATTGATAACCGCGACGCCTTTCCGGCAGCGGGGTTCACGATCAGCACGAAGCTGCCGGGCGGCGGTTCCATCGTTGCCGAAGTGCCGCCCTCAAACAGCGGCGGCAAGGAGAGCGGCAGTCCTTTTTCGATATTTTCGAGCAGCGATTCAGCCGCGTTGTCGCGCATCATCAGCGCTCTCATGCTCAGTCATCAGGATGCCGCGGCTGACAGGCTGGATGCGACGCAGGATCAGTTTGCAGAGCTTTATGCCTGAAGAAAAGAGGCCGGCGGAGCTGAGGGAGCCCTTGGCCGGCCGAATTTAGGCTGAAGAAGAAGGGACGATACACTTCAACCTTCGGGCTAGTGTCACCCGATGTTTTATCTCTGGACCTCAGCGCCTGAACCTTTGCCGAACCCGTCATTCATACAGGGTTCACGCAGCAATGCGGGTGCTTTGAAGAAGGCCTTGAAGTCTCAGAAAGCCATCCCCATCTGAACTTTGCGGACGCCAGAAGGGTCCGCGCAACCGTCCCGAAGCCGCCAAGAGTGGGGTTTCAGGGCATGATATCGCAACACGTCGCTTCCCTAGGAGGACATCATGCGTCACGTAGACTTCTCTCCCCTTTATCGTTCCACTGTCGGTTTCGACCGTCTCTTTACCATGCTCGACAGCCTCTCCCAGCCGGAGCAGGTTCCGAGTTATCCGCCGTACAATATCGAGCGGACCGGTGAGAACACCTATCGCATCACGATGGCCGTTGCCGGCTTTGATGAAACCGAACTCTCCATCGAATCGCATGCCCACGCGCTCATCGTGAAGGGTGAAAAGCGTGAAGAAAATGCCGATGGTAGCGAGTTCCTGTATCGCGGCATCGCAAAGCGCGCCTTCGAGCGCCGCTTCCAGCTTGCCGATCATGTCGAAGTGACCGCCGCTTCGCTGAAGAACGGCCTCCTGCACATCGACCTTCTGCGGAGCATCCCGGAGGCTCTGAAGCCCCGCAAGATTGCTATTGCTGCTGAGCCGGTCGACGCTCCGAAGGCCATCGAAGCGCAGGTCGTCAACAGCTAATCCGATTTAACGGATCAGACGCGAACGGCGCCCGTGAGGGCGCCGTTTTTGTTTGTCTTTGTGTTTGTTGGAGGAGGCCTTTGGCTGGTGTCAGGCCGGGCTGGCGGCTTCTTCCAACTGCTTTTCGGTGGCGCGGCGCGCCGCAGCGGCTGCATATTTCTGGGCGATGACGGCGCAGACCATCAGCTGGATCTGATGGAAGAGCATCAGCGGCAGCACGATTGCCCCAATCGACTGCCCGGCGAAGATAACGTTTGCCATCGGAACGCCGCTTGCGAGGCTCTTCTTCGAGCCGCAGAAGGTGATGGTGATTTCATCTGCCTTGTTGAAGCCCAGCCAGCGGCTGCCATACATGGTGATGATCAAAACGAGAGCCAGCAGCACCATGTCGGCGATGATGACGGCGGCGATGTCGGCTATCGTGAAGGTATGCCACAGTCCTTCGACAACCGCCGTCGAGAAGGCCAGATAGACGACCATCAGGATGGAGCCGCGATCGACGGGCATGAGAATCTTCTTCTTCGAGCGGATCCATTCGCCAATCCAGGGCTGGAGGATCTGGCCTACGACGAAGGGGGCCAGAAGCTGGAGCAGGATCTGTTCGAGTGCATCGAAGGAAAAGCCGCCATGGCCGCCGACCGAGAAGAGCAGGCCGACGAGCAGCGGCGTCAGGAACATGCCGAAGATGTTGGAGGCCGAAGCCGAGCAGATCGCCGCCGGCACGTTGCCGCCGGCCATCGAGGTGAAGGCGATCGAGGACTGCACCGTCGACGGCAGCACGCAGAGGAAGAGAATGCCGAAATAAAGCGGCTGCGGCAGGATCGAATTCGGAATGAAGCCCATCCCCAGGCCGAGAATCGGGAAGATGCCGAAGGTCGTCAGCAGGATGATCAAATGTAGACGCCAATGCAGCAGGCCGGCGATGACGACATCACGCGAGAGGCGTGCGCCATGCAGGAAGAACAGCAGCGCGATCGCGAAATCGGTCGCCACGCCAAACCAGCCGGCGAACGTGCCGCTCGCCGGGAAGATCGAGGCGAGTATGACGGTGCAGACGAGCAGGATCGTGAAGGTATCGGGCAAAAAGCGGCGCATGACAGTCTCGCTGAATAAATGAGTCATTGTTTTGTCGCTCATTATGATCCAGGATGCAAGGAATAACAGTTATTACAAATCTGGATCATCATTATGCTGGACCTTTCGCAGCTTCGCAGTTTCGTCACCGTCGAGCAAATGGGCAGCTTCACGCTTGCCGCCGAAAGGCTGGGGCTCGGACAATCGACAGTCAGTCAGCACATACAGAGGCTGGAAACCTCGCTCGGGCGCCGGCTGCTGGAGCGCGATACGCACAAGGTCGTGCTGACCGGTGATGGCGAGGCCTTGCTTTCGCATGCCCGCGCCATGCTGTCGATCGAAGGGCAGGTACAGTCGCTGTTCAGGAGCGGCAGCCTGCGCGGACGCCTGCGGTTGGGCGTCTCCGAGGATTTCGTGACAAGCCAATTGCCGGCGGTTCTGGAAGACTTCGTGCGTTCACATCCCTCGGTCGATCTGGAATTGACGGTCGCGCTGTCGGGCGTGCTCTATGAAATGCAGGATGCGGAAGCGATCGACCTCGTACTTGCCAAGCGGCGGCTTGGTGACGTGCACGGGCGGCTGGTCTATCGCGAGCCGCTGGTGTGGTTGGCGCGTGATCCGGAGCATGTACTTGCATCCGGTCCGCTTCCCTTGATCGCTTTCCCGCCGCCGAGCGTCACGCGCGCCATTGCACTGGAAGCACTCGGCCGTCACGGCGTAGCCTGGCGCATCGTTTGCACCTGCGGGAGTTTGAGCGGGCTGACGGCTGCTGCGCGTGCCGGCATGGGAGTGCTCGTCCAGCCGCGCAGCATGGCGCCCGCGGGATTGAAGGAAATCGCCTCTGGCAGATTGCCGGTGCTGGAGGATGTGGAATTTGTACTCGTACCGCGAAAGGGGGCCGATCAGGCCCTCGTGGCGGCACTTTCCGATGATATTTTGAAGAAAGTCAGGGGTTTGCGGTCGGCCTGAGCACCTTCAATCAAAATCCCGCCGGAGCGGGCGGGATTTTCTTTTTCGAAATTAGAACTCTACGGCCAAAACGCACTGGCGGCGCGGACCGCAGTAGCGGCCGGAACACCGGCTCTTTCGGACAAGCGTTCCGGCAGTTGGCAAATCAGGCCGAGAGGCACTTCAGGAAGCCGTCGACATCGGCCTCGGTCGTTGCAAAGCTGGTGACGAGACGGACCAGCGTTTCGCTCTCCGAAGCGAGGTCCGGCATGCCGGCCGGGATCGGCCACTCGTAGAATTTTGCGCCTTTGTCCTCAGCCGTCTTTGCCGCTGATTTCTGAATGACCGCGAAAACTTCGTTTGAAGCGGTCGGCCAAACGAGCCGAGCCGAGTTGCTGGCCCCGATACCGGCGCGCAGACGGTCGGCCATGCCGTTGGAGTGGCGGGCGAGATCGAGCCAAAGGCCGTTTTCGAAATAGGCATCGAACTGGGCGGAGATGAAGCGCGACTTGGAGAAGAGCTGGGCGGCGCGCTTGCGGATGAAGGGCATTTCCTTCGCCTGATCCGGATTGAAGAAGACGATCGCTTCCGCGCACCAGCAGCCGTTCTTGGTGCCGCCAAAGGAGAGGATGTCGACGCCACGTTTCCATGTCATTTCGGCAGGCGTTGCGTTCAGTGCGACGAGCGCATTGGCGAAGCGGGCGCCATCCATGTGCAGAGGCAGATTGCGCTTCCTGGCGATGGCGGAAATTTCGCCGATTTCCGGCAGCGAGTAGACAGTGCCGATTTCGGTCGCCTGGGTAATGGTAACAGCGCTGGCGCGGCCGTGATGGACGGCATCCTCGGGGAAGGCGGCAATCTTTGCGGAGAGTGCGGCCGGGTCGATCTTGCCGAAATCGCCGGCGACCGGCATCAGCCGAGAAGAACCGGAGAAGAACTCGGGGGCGCCGCATTCGTCCTGGATCGCATGGGCTTCCTGATGGCAGAAAGTGATGCCGCCGGGGCGCTGTACGCTCGCGAGCGAGAGCGAGTTGGCGGCTGTGCCTGTCGCCACGAAGAAGACCGAGACCTCACGCTCGAAGATTTCAGAGAAGCGAGCTTCCACCTTTTTGTCGAGGTCGCTATTGCCATAGGCGGCAGCGTATCCGGGGGATTCAGCCAACAGGCGCTCGGCAATGGATTTATGGGCGCCAGCCCAGTTATCGGAAGCAAAAAACATGGGAGAAACCATTGGAAAAGATGGGGCAGGAGGTTCGGACGGGGACATTACGCCAAAGCTTAACAGGATCAAGGGCGGAAGTCGGGATGCATCACAGAAATTGAACTGCGCAATCAATAAACAAAATAATGCAGTGTTGTGTAATTTTATGTCGCGCTTTTCGCTGATTTGGCAATCTTCCGTCGTAAATTGACGTTTTTTTAAGAGGACACTCTTGCGAAGAGGAGCTGTTTCTGGCATTGAGCTGATGAACTAGGACAGGGTTGCTGTCCTATTTTGGCCTTCCCGGCCGAAGAGACGCCGAAAGCCCTGGCACAGAGCGGCTTTCACGCTATAGTTCTTTCGAGCGCCAAAGCCTTCAAATGGCGGCGCGCGGAGGCGAATGGCAGGCGCGGAACGCGACGGTTTGCTTTCCTTGAGAAGCAGTTGTCTGCGATCGGATCTTCACAATGCAACAGCGCTGTCACGCGCCGGACCTATCTTCAGGGTGCGGAGCGCGACGAAAAGCCGCCCGCAGCCCCGCGGGCTTCGACAGGAGGAAAAACGATGACGAAGATGACGCCATCCACGGGTATTGACCAGTTCGCAGCAGCAGACGTGCGCGCAACGGCCAATACGCGTAAATCCGCCTCCGGCCTGCCGAAAAAACAGGGGCTTTACGATCCGCGCAATGAGCATGACGCCTGCGGCGTCGGCTTCGTCGCGCATATGAAGGGTCAGAAGTCGCACCAGATTATCAAGGACGGTCTCTTCATCCTCGAAAACCTGACGCACCGCGGTGCCGTCGGCGCCGATCCGCTGATGGGCGACGGCGCGGGCATTCTCGTGCAGATTCCGGACCGCTTTTTCCGCGAGGAGATGGCCAAGCAGGACATCACTCTGCCGAAGGCCGGCGAGTATGGCGTCGGCCATATCTTCCTGCCGCGCGATGAAAAGCAGATCGAGCATTTCAAGAAGGTAATCAAGGACGTCATTACCGAGGAAGGCCAGGTCTTCATCGGTTTCCGCGACGTACCTGTTGATAATTCATCGCTCTCCAAGGCGCCGGCGATTGCCGCGACTGAACCGCATCACGTTCAAGTCTTCATCGGCGCGGGCAAGGATGCTGCGACGAACGACGAGTTCGAGCGCAGGCTCTTCACTCTGCGCAAGGTGATCTCCAACCGTATCTATGATGAGTTCGACGGCGAGGAGAGCAATTTCTATCCGGTGTCGCTGTCGAGCACGACCGTCGTCTACAAGGGCATGTTCCTGGCCTACCAGGTCGGCGCCTATTATAAGGACCTGTCGGACCCGCGCTTCGAAAGCGCCGTCGCCCTCGTGCATCAGCGTTTTTCGACCAACACCTTCCCGTCCTGGAAGCTCGCGCATCCGTACCGCATGGTCGCACATAACGGCGAGATCAACACGCTGCGCGGTAACGTCAACTGGATGGCAGCACGCCAGGCCTCGGTCTCCTCTCCGCTTTTCGGCGAGGACATCTCCAAGCTTTGGCCGATTTCTTATGAAGGCCAGTCGGACACGGCCTGCTTCGACAACGCGCTCGAATTCCTTTTGCGCGGCGGCTACTCATTGTCCCATGCCGTGATGATGCTCATCCCGGAGGCCTGGGCCGGCAACCAGTCCATGTCGCCCGAGCGCAAGGCATTCTACGAATACCATGCCGCCCTCATGGAGCCGTGGGATGGACCGGCTGCCGTTGCCTTCACCGATGGCAAGCAGATCGGCGCGACGCTCGACCGCAACGGCCTGCGTCCGGCCCGCTATCTCGTCACCGATGACGACCGGGTTATTCTCGCCTCTGAAGCCGGCACGCTGCCGGTTCCGGAAGAGAGCATCATCCAGAAGTGGCGCCTGCAGCCGGGCAAGATGCTGCTGATCGACATGGAGGAAGGCCGCATCATCTCCGACGACGAGGTGAAGGCGCAGCTTGCAAACGCGCATCCCTATCGCAGCTGGCTCAACCGTACACAGCTCATCCTCGAAGACCTGAAGCCGGTCGAGCCGCGCGCGCTGCGCCGCGACGTCTCGTTGCTCGACCGCCAGCAGGCCTTCGGCTACACGACCGAGGATACCAGGATCCTGATGTCGCCGATGGCGACGACGGGTC
Organism: Rhizobium sp. 01L419; assembly: GCF_056400025.1. Classification (NCBI taxonomy): domain Bacteria; kingdom Pseudomonadati; phylum Pseudomonadota; class Alphaproteobacteria; order Hyphomicrobiales; family Rhizobiaceae; genus Rhizobium; species Rhizobium sp. 01L419. Next base: position 192,849 of record NZ_JBFTSM010000004.1, on the reverse strand, counting down.
AGGAAGCGATCGGCTCGATGGGCACTGATACGCCGATTTCGGCCATGTCCGAGAAGTCGAAGCTGCTCTACACCTACTTCAAGCAGAACTTTGCGCAGGTGACGAACCCGCCGATCGACCCGATCCGCGAAGAGCTCGTCATGAGCCTCGTCTCCTTCATCGGGCCGCGTCCGAACATTCTCGACCACGAGGGTATGGCGAACGCCAAGCGCCTCGAAGTGCGCCAGCCGATCCTGACCAATGGCGATCTCGAAAAGATCCGCTCGATCGGCCACACGGAAGACCGCTTCGACACCAAGACGCTGGACTTCACTTATGATGTGGAGCGCGGCGCTGAAGGCATGCCGGAAATGCTTGATCGCCTCTGCGAACGCGCGGAAGCGGCGGTCAAGGGTGGCTACAACATCATCGTGCTGTCCGACCGCCAGGTCGGCCCGGACCGTATCGCCATCCCGGCGCTGCTGGCGACCGCTGCCGTGCATCATCACCTGATCCGCAAGGGGCTGCGTACCTCAGTCGGCCTGGTCGTCGAAACCGGCGAGCCGCGCGAAGTGCATCATTTCTGCCTGTTGGCAGGTTACGGCGCGGAAGCGATCAACCCCTACCTCGCTTTCGACACGCTGCTCGACATGCATGCCAAGGGTGAATTCCCGAAGGAAGTGGACGCCAGTGAAGTCGTCTACCGCTATATCAAGGCGGTCGGTAAGGGCATCCTCAAGGTCATGTCCAAGATGGGCATTTCGACCTACCAATCCTATTGCGGCGCGCAGATTTTCGATGCGATCGGCCTGCAGTCGGAATTCGTCGACAAGTACTTCTTCGGCACGGCAACGACCATCGAAGGCGTGAACCTCGAAGAGATCGCCCGCGAGACCGTGGCTCGCCATAATTCAGCCTTCGGACGTGACCCGCTCCTGGCCAGCACGCTCGATATTGGCGGCGAATATGCCTACCGCATGCGGGGCGAAAGCCACGCATGGACGCCGGATGCCGTCGCTGCCCTGCAGCATGCGGTGCGCGGCAATGCCGAGGACCGTTACCGCGAATTCGCCGATATGGTGAATGACTCGGCCCTGCGTATGAACACGATCCGCGGTCTCTTCAAGATCAAGAGCGCCGAGGCGCTGGGTCGCAAGCCGATATCGCTCGATAGCGTCGAGCCCGCGATCGACATCGTCAAGCGCTTCTCAACCGGCGCCATGTCCTTCGGCTCGATCAGCCGCGAGGCGCATACGACGCTGGCTATCGCCATGAACCGGATCGGCGGCAAGTCGAACACCGGCGAGGGCGGTGAAGAAAGCGACCGCTACATGCCTTTGCCGGATGGTTCGGCGAATCCAGAGCGTTCGGCGATCAAGCAGATCGCCTCCGGCCGCTTCGGCGTGACGACCGAATATCTCGTCAATGCCGACATGCTGCAGATCAAGGTTGCGCAGGGTGCCAAGCCCGGTGAAGGCGGCCAGTTGCCGGGCCACAAGGTAGACGCGGTCGTTGCCAAGACCCGTCACTCGACGCCGGGCGTCGGCCTGATTTCGCCGCCGCCGCACCATGACATCTACTCGATCGAAGATCTGGCGCAGCTGATCTACGACCTGAAAAACGTCAACCCGACCTCGGATGTCTCGGTCAAGCTCGTCTCGGAAGTCGGCGTCGGCACGGTTGCCGCTGGCGTTGCCAAGGCGCGCGCAGACCATATCACGGTATCCGGCTTCGACGGCGGTACGGGCGCTTCGCCGCTTACCTCGCTGAAACATGCCGGCAGCCCTTGGGAAATAGGTCTTGCGGAAACCCAGCAGACGCTGGTGCTGAACGGCCTGCGTTCGCGCATCGCCCTGCAGGTCGATGGTGGTCTGAAGACCGGCCGCGACGTCATCATCGGCGCGTTGCTCGGTGCCGACGAGTTCGGTTTTGCAACGGCTCCGCTGATTGCCGCGGGCTGCATCATGATGCGCAAATGCCACCTCAACACCTGTCCTGTCGGTGTGGCGACGCAGGATCCCGTCCTGCGCAAGCGCTTCAAGGGTACGCCTGAGCACGTCATCAACTACTTCTTCTTCGTCGCCAACGAAGTGCGCGAAATTCTGGCCTCCCTCGGCTTCACCAAGCTCGATGACATTATCGGCGCTGCCGAGTTGCTCGAGAAGGATGAGATGCTGGCGCATTGGAAGGCTAAGGGCCTCGACTTCACCAAGATCTTCCACAAGGTCGACGCACCGAAGGAAGAGACCTACTGGACGACGCGCCAGAAGCACCCGATCGACGACATTCTCGACCGCAAGATGATCGAGAAGGCCCAGCCTGCGCTTGCTTCGAAGACGCCTGTCGCTTTCGAGGTCGGCATCAAGAACGTCGACCGTTCGGCCGGCGCCATGCTGTCAGGCGAGGTGGCCAAGCGCTACAATCATCGTGGCCTGAAGGAAGACACGATCAACGTCACGCTCAGGGGCACGGCAGGTCAGAGCTTCGGCGCCTTCCTGGCGCGCGGCATCACCTTCAACCTGATCGGCGACGGCAACGACTATGTCGGCAAGGGGCTTTCGGGCGGCAAGATCATCATCCGGCCGCCGGAAAATTCGAGGATCGTTGCTGAGCACTCGATCATCGTCGGCAATACGGTGCTCTATGGTGCGACCGAAGGCGAATGCTATTTCCGCGGTGTCGCAGGTGAGCGTTTCGCGGTTCGTAACTCCGGTGCGATCACCGTCGTCGAAGGCGTGGGCGATCACGGTTGCGAATACATGACGGGGGGTGTGGTCGTCGTGCTCGGCGCGACGGGCCGTAACTTCGCGGCGGGCATGTCCGGTGGCGTGGCCTATGTTCTCGACGAAGCCGGCGATTTCGCCAGCCGTTGCAATATGGCCATGGTCGAACTCGAGCCGGTTCCGGAAGAGGACGACATGCTGGAGAAGCTGCATCATCACGGCGGCGACCTCATGCACAAGGGACGCGTGGACGTTTCCGGTGACATGACGCGCCACGACGAGGAGCGCCTTTACCAGCTGATCTCCAACCATCTGCACTATACGGGCTCCACCCGCGCCAAGGAAATCCTTGAACACTGGGTCGATTACCGACCGAAATTCCGCAAGGTCATGCCGGTCGAATACCGCCGCGCGCTTGAGGAAATGGAGCGCAGCCGGATGGGCATCGCTGCCGAGTAATTGCACCGAACAATCCGCCACGCCTCAAAAGCGCGTGGCGGGTGACTGAAATATCTCAATGACTCAACGACGATCAGCTGCAAGCTTGAAGCTTGCGCAACCGCGCGGATGGCTATCAGGGGATATGTTCGAATGACGGTCAAAACAAACAACCTGCCTCCGCGATCGAGGCTGAACACACAACTGGCCGCGGGCGAGGCGGTCATGAGGGTAAGGGACGAAAATATGGGTAAGGTAACAGGGTTTCTGGAAATCGACCGGCAGGTAGCGAAGTATCAGCCCGCATCGGATCGCATCCGGCATTTCCGTGAATTCACGATCCCGATGTCGGACCCGGAAGTGCAGAAACAGGCGGCCCGTTGCATGGACTGTGGCATTCCCTATTGCCACGGACCGACCGGCTGCCCGGTGCATAACCAGATTCCGGACTGGAACGACCTCGTCTACAACAACAATTGGGAAGCCGCGATCCAGAACCTGCATTCGACCAACAACTTCCCGGAATTCACCGGCCGTGTCTGCCCCGCTCCGTGCGAGGAGGCCTGTACGCTGAACCTCGAGGATACGCCGGTCGCGATCAAGACCGTCGAGCAGGCGATCGCCGACAAGGCCTATGAACTCGGCTTCATCCGTCCTCAGCCGGCGACGATTCATACCGGCAAGAAGGTCGCGATCATCGGTTCCGGTCCGGCCGGCATGGCAGCGGCGCAGCAGCTTGGCCGCGCCGGCCACGATGTGCATGTCTATGAGCGCGAGACGAAGCCGGGCGGCCTGCTGCGCTACGGCATTCCGGACTTCAAGATGGAGAAGAACTTCATCGATCGTCGTGTCGAGCAGATGAAGGGCGAAGGCGTCACCTTCCATTGCGGCGTCAATGTCGGCGTCGACGTGAAGGTCGAGCAGTTGCTGGCGGATCATGATGCCGTGCTTTACTGCGGCGGCTCCGAGACGCCGCGCGAAGCCGGCATTCCCGGCACCGATCTTGCAGGCGTCCATGACGCGATGCCCTATCTCGTGCAACAGAACAAGCGCGTGGGCCGTGAGAACATCGACAGCACCGGCTGGCCATCTGATCCTATTCTCGCCGGCGCCAAGCATATTGTCGTCGTCGGCGGCGGCGATACGGCATCCGACTGCGTCGGCACGGCCTTTCGTCAGGGTGCGGTCAAGGTGACCCAGCTCGACATTCGCCCGCAGCCGCCGGAGAAGGAAGACAAGCTTGCCGTCTGGCCGTTCTGGGCAACGAAGATGCGCACCTCTTCTTCACAGGCCGAAGGCGCAATCCGGGAATTCCAGGTCGCAACGCTCGAATTCGTCGGCGAAGACGGCGTGCTGACGGGCGTGAAGTGCTGCGAGGTCGATGAACGTCGCCGTCCGGTTCCGGGAACGGACTTCATCATCAAGGCAGATCTGGCTTTCATCGCCATCGGTTTCAGCGGCCCGTTCAACGACAGCGTGCTGAAGGAACTCGACGGCAAGCTGACGCTCAATACCGACAAGCGCGGTTCGACAAACGTTGTCGCCAATGATCGCGATTACAAGACCTCTGTCGACAAGTTCTGGACGGCAGGCGACGTGCGCCGCGGTCAGTCGCTGGTGGTCTGGGCAATCCGTGAAGGCCGCCAGGCAGCCCGCGCCATCGACGAAGCATTGATGGGCTCGACGGTTCTGCCGCGCTGATCCGCTTCGAACAGTTAGTCGATTAAGAAACTCCGCCGCATCCCGGCGGAGTTTTTCGTGGTGCGACCGCTTGACGCGGCGGGGCTTCAGGCAAGCCTCATGCAATTCCCGAACTGCAGCTTCCTGATGCTTGCAGGCCCGCACCGGTCTGCGGCGACTGCCGGACTTGCCCCCGCCCGTTCAGTCGTGAGGCGTTTCACTGTTGGCCGTGGCGCAAGGGACATGGTTGCCGCGGACCATTACAAAGGACAAACCATGGTTTCCGCAATCGACAGTACGCGGCTGGTCTCAGCCCAATATGCCCTGAAGAATCTTCGTGGTTCCGATGACGACAGCAGTCAGAGTGCCACCGATCCCTCCAGTGCCTCAACTATCCTCAGCAGCTACGGCTTGGACCCGGATACGTCGTCGCTCCTCTCCAACAATGCGCTCGCAAGCCTGCTCGACACGCTTTCGGCGCAGAATGACCAGCCGGTCGAGACACCCGACACAGCCAGCGAAAATCCCGATGTGACGAGTTCCTCCTTCATGGCGATGCTCAAGCAGCAGTTGGAAGAGGCGGCTGAACAGGAAGGCACTGACGGTACGGCGCATGATATGCTGGCCGCTCTCGAAAACGGTACGCTGACGGTCTCCCATCCGACGCAGGGTGTTTCCATCACTGCCTGGGATGTCGAAAATCCGGATGAAGCGAATACGAACAACAAGCCCGGCACCGATATCGAGGCCAGTGGCTGGAACGACTTCCTCAATGTGCATCTGAAGCGGGGCGACGACGCTTCGTTCGTCAAGCAGGCCGGTCACTATGTAGATAAGGTCGACAACAGCAATGCCTATTTCGGCCAGATCGGCTCCGACTTCTACTATCTGACCTGGCCGCAGGCGACAGCCAAATAAATCCGGACCATCGAGCGAGGGCCGCATCACACGCTCTAGCGGCCCTTTCTCATTTCACGGAAACTTCCGCCGTCGTCTTCAGCGTCGGCATGCGATAGTCGTCGATACGGCCTGCGGGCGCAGGCGCCATTTCTCCCTGTTCGACCAAAAGATCACGCGGCGATTTCGTCAGTGTCACCGGCGGCGTCTTGCCGGCACCGAGCAGCTCTGCTCCGCCATCGAGGTTCGGGTCGGACAGACTGATCGGCTGCGTGTGTTCGACGGGATTGGTCGGCAGCGTCAGCGCCGGCAGGTTGCCGGGGTCGAGGCGCACGAGATCGGGGCTTGCCTGGGTGCCAAGAATGCGGCGCGCCGGTTTTTCCACGTAGAAGGCGAGCTTGCGGCGGCCGGCCTGTGTCAGGTTAATTCCGTCGGTAGTGCGCAGACGTACCTGCTGGCCGTTAACATCAGAACCGGTGACGATGAACTTGCCGTTCTCATCCACGAAGCCATCCCAGATATCGACGAATTCGCCGCCGATGCTTTCCACCTGATTGCGGTAGAGCTGGTTCATCTGCACGGCATCGGCCGTCATCGAATCGGATTCGAAGGCGGGAAGTCCGACCCACAGCAGCGGAATCTTGCGGTCGGTAATCTCCTTGCCGAAGGCGAGCACACGGCGCTGATATTCGCTGAACCAGCCGTCGGTGCGGAATTTCTCCTTGCCGGCATCGGTCACCATCTGTTGACGGTCATTCGCGCCGATCATGATGACGACCATTGCCGGCTTCAACTCGTCGATCATCTTCGGCAATTCGCCGGGCCAGTTGTAATAGTCGTCGCGCACGAGGCCGGATGAGACATTGCTGCGGGCTTCGACCACGACGCCGGGCGATGCCTCAAAGGCAGCGGTGAGGCCATCACCCAGGCCGCCGGCGAGAAAGTCGCCGACGATCAGGATTTTTTGGGCATCGTCCAGCTTCTGAACCACGGGTTCGGCGGGCGCTACCGGCATGGTGCGGGTCGGCGTCATAGCCTTTTGTACAGGCGGGCGCTTGCGCTGTTGCTGTCGCCGCCGCGGTTGGTCGCGCATCTCCGGTTGCGGATTATCATCGATGTAACGGCGACCGAGAAAGAAATCGAGGATGGAGCGGCGCTGGTAACGCGTCTCCTGTGCCTCGGCATAGTGCACCGGCACCATCGAGCCAAGGCAAAGAGAAAGCGCGGCCGCGGCAAGCGCAAGCCCGCGAAACCGTCGGGTCGGGTCAGTTTTTCTTGTCATGGGGCAGTTCCGCATCTGCCGGGCATCTTGCATAGGCACCGGCTTTCCGTCCACTCCACCCATACTATTTAGGTCAGACTTTCGCCGCTTCTAGCGTCGCAACGCGTGCAGAAGCGAAAGCGACGGCTCACCATCCGCCTGCATGCCGATACGCTCCTGCACGGCAGCGATCGCCGCCTTGGAGCCTGAACCGAAATTGCCGTCGACATCGCCGCTATAATAGCCAAGTGTCTTCAAGCGCGTCTGCAATTCGAACTTCTCGGTAATATCGAGCGTGCCTTCCGGGCGCGGCCAGCGCTGTTGCATGCCGCCAAAGCCGGCAATCTGGTCTGCAAGCAGGCCGACGGCGAGTGCATAGCTGTCGGAGGCATTGTAATTTTTGATGGTGAAGAAGTTGGCGGTCATCAGGAAACCCGGACCATTCGCACCAGCCGGCATCTTCAGCATGGCGCGGGTATCACCATCCTTGAAAGCCTTGCCGTTCGGACGCTTCAGGCCGAGTGCCGCCCACTGCGCGAGCGTGCGGGTCTTGCCGACCTGCTGGGCAGCGGATGCCGGCACTGCGACCTCGTAACCCCAGGTTCGGCCGGCATCCCAGCCATTCTTCATCAGAAGATTCGCTGACGTCGCCAGCGCGTCGGGCACGGAATTCCAGATGTCGCGATGGCCGTTTCCATCCGCATCGACCGCGTAGAGAAGATAGCTTGTCGGGATGAACTGGGTATGGCCCATGGCGCCAGCCCAGGAACCGGTCATCTCTTTGGCGGGAACATCGCCATTCTGGAGGATCTTCAGGGCTGCGATCAACTGCTTCTTGGCATATTTGCCGCGCTTGGGATCGGCATAGGCAAGTGTTGCCAGCGCCCGCGGCACATAGTGAAGGCGCTCATCTTTAGCGAGAACTGCGCCATAATTTGATTCCATCGACCAGATCGCCAGCAGAATCGACTTGTCGACGCCGAAGCGGCGCTGGATGGCGTCGAGCGTCCTGGCGTGTTTGGCTGCCATCTTGCGGCCGATTTCCACAGTGTAGGGGTTGACGCGGGAATCGACATAGTCCCAAATCTTCGATGTAAATTCAGGCTGATAGGTCGCCTTTTCGAGGACTGTCGGATCTGGTTCGCTTACCCCAGAAAACGCTTTCTGGTACGTTGCCTTACTGATGCCATTCTGAGCAGCAGTTTGGGAGAAGTCCGCGATCCACTTCTGGAACCGGGCATCGGCTTTTGCGTTATTGGGGGCCAATCCAGCCGCAGTTGCAACAACGATGGCGAGAGCTAGACCACGAAGGGAGTTTGCGTATTTCTGGGTCATCGGCAATCGTATCCGTCATCTTCAGTTTTAGCCAAGGCGGTACGTCATGTCCGCCCTACGCCGAAATTACAGGAACGGAGTCAACAAATTCTTTACCATAGGCGGCCGGAACAGTCATCATTTGCAAAACCGTAGCAATTCTATACTAGTTCAAATCGATATAGCGTTTAGTTAAAAGCGGTATAGTCAAAACAGGAGATCGGTGTGGCTCAGCATAAGAAAGTTCGTAAGGCAGTATTTCCAGTCGCGGGACTGGGAACGCGGTTCCTTCCGGCTACCAAAGCGGTTCCGAAGGAAATGCTGACTGTCGTTGATAAGCCAATCATTCAGTACGTTGTCGACGAAGCACTTGAAGCGGGCATTGAACATCTGGTTTTTGTTACCGGTCGTAACAAGCATGTCATCGAAGACTACTTCGATATTCATTTCGAACTTGAGCAGACGCTCAAGGAGCGCGCCAAGAAGGCGGAAATCACCCTGTTGCAGCAGCAGCTTCCCAAGGCAGGCACGGTGAGCTTTACCCGTCAGCAGGAGCCGCTCGGCCTCGGCCACGCCGTGTGGTGCGCCCGCGAGATCGTCGGCGACGAACCTTTCGCGCTGCTTCTGCCCGACATGATCATGAAGGGTGAAAAGGGCTGCATGAAGGGCATGATAGATCTTTACGAGCACAGCGGCGGCAACATTATCGCTGTCGAGGAATGTGCTCCCGATCAGGCCCACAAATACGGCATTGTCGGCGTCGGCGACGCGATCGGCGAGGGCTTCCGCATCACTGGCATGGTTGAAAAGCCGGCCAAGGGCACGGCTCCTTCCAACTTCTTCATCAACGGCCGCTACATCCTGCAGCCGGAAGTCTTCAAGATCCTGGAAACTCAGGAACGCGGCGCGGGCAACGAAATCCAGCTCACCGACGGCATGCTGAAGCTGCTGAAGGAACAGGATTTCGCAGGCTACCACTTCAAGGGTGCGACTTACGACTGCGGCGCCAAGGATGGCTTCATCCTCGCCAACGTTGCCTTTGCTCTCGAGCGTGCGGATATCCGTCCGAGCGTCGAAGGCGGCTTCAGGGAACTGCTCGCGGGCCTGAAGTAAGTCTCGTCAGCGCTTCACCTTGACACCGACGCCGGCTCGCCATTGCCGCGAGTCGTCGCCTTCCTTGCGCGTCGTCAGCTCGTAGCCAAGCGTGCTGGTGAAGTCGAGGTAGCGGTTGATATTCCAAACAAGACCTGTCGAGGCGGTGTAAACCGTCTCGTCACTTATTGTGCTACCGCTCGGATAATCGCGCAGCGTCACGCCGCTGATGGTCGTCGCCACCAGATTGTCGCGCAACTGATGATCGACCGTGGACGTCAGCTGATGTGAAACATAACCGCTTTCGCCGGCTGCGGTCGAAGGCTGGATGCTCGTCTGGAGGTCGATATTGACATTCGTTCCGCGGATCGGCGACCAGAGCAGGCTGGCATCGAGCGTGGCCGTATCGATCGATTTCAGGCGGCTATCATCGAAATCCGCCGTTGCATAACCGACTGCAACCTCGCCCTTGAGCTTTTCACCCATATCGACCTGCACGCCGCCCTTGGCGCCGTAGCTATCTCCGGAACGCTGGTAGCCCGAAGAATCAATGCGATCATCATAGTTGGTCTTGCCGACCGACGCTTCGATGAAGGGAATGAGCGCCGGCGAGAGTTCGTAACCGATGCGGCCGCGCACCGTGCCTGTGGTCTGGTTGCGGTCGCTCAGCGAAACGGTCGTGCCGTTGGAAAGCACGGCATCCGAATAGATCGAGCGGGAGAGCGCAACGGCGGCTGTGCCGCGCAAGATCCCGAAGTCGTGCTCGATGGAAGCGCCGCCGGTAAATTCCTGTACGTCCGACTGCTGGGCGGCGTCGGTGATCGCGTCCGGATCGTCCGTATCCTCGCGATAGAAATTGTAGCCGCTGGTGATATGGGCGACGGTGTCACGCGGCAGGTCCAGCCGCAGATCGCCATCGATCTTGAAGGAGGGCTGTTCTTCTCCTTCACCGCTGATGTTCTTCTGCCAGGCGCCTTCGGTGGTGACGGTCAACTGGTGCCGACTCCAATCGGAGGTCAGTGTCGCGCCCATATCGGTTTCGAGAAAACCGCGGCTCTGTTTCGTGCCGCCGTCTTTCGTGGTTTCGCTGTTGATCGTCTGGGTGACGCTTGGGCGCAGCACGAAGCTGCCGATCGGGATACCGGGCGTCTGTTCGGTCGATATGCTCTCCGGCACCCTGCGAGCCGGCGTTTCGTCCAGGCGCGGTTCGCGGGTGTTCAGCTTGCGCATATCCTCATCGAGGATCGAGCCTGTAGTCTCGTCGTCGGGCTGCGTCGTCGGGGCGGGTGCAGCCGCGGTGTCCGGATCCTGATCCCGTGCACTGGCAGGAGTGGTCGCGGTATCGTCCGTATCGCCGAAGTCCGGCGTCGCATTGTTCGTGGCTGCGGCGCGGGAATTCGCTGTACTTGCCGGCTGTTGTTGCGATGTCGTCTGCTGCGCGAAAGCGGCGGGCGCGACCAGCAGCCCGACAGCCGTGATGGAGACGGCACGGCTCATGGCGCGGAGCGGCGTCACACTGCTCGTCTGTTTTCCCTGGCCCATTCAATCCGCGCCTGAAATGCTTCGAAGTCTTACCCAAGCGTAAAGCCTTGTGGTTAACCATTCGTTGCACTGCCGGCAGCGTGTTCATACATCGGAAACATTGTCGGGTGGACAGGTAAAGTGAAAAGGTCTAACGCATTGCCATGATCAGGAGAGCCGTGAAACTCGTCGAAAACAGCGTGCTGGAGTCGGGCAAGCGCACGATCAGCATCGAAAGACGCGCCCTCGAGGCACTCGAACTTGCCTTTGATAATGGGCTGGCCGGACCTTTTACCCGTGCGGTCGAGATGATCGGCCAAAATTCTGGCCGCGTGATTGTGACCGGCGTCGGCAAGAGCGGCCATATAGGCACCAAAATAGCTGCCACTTTCGCTTCGACAGGTACGCCGGCCTTTTTCGTGCATGCGGCGGAAGCCAATCACGGCGACCTCGGCATGATCGCCGGCGACGATGTCGTCCTTGCGATCTCCAAGGGTGGTGAGAGTGCCGAACTGAAGAGCATCATTTCCTATACACGGCGTTTTTCCATTCCGCTGATCGCGATGACCTGCAGCCCACAGTCCTCGCTGGCGACGGCCGCAGATATCGCATTGCTGATCCCCAACGAGGAAGAGGCCTGTCCGAACGGGCTGGCGCCGACCACATCGACAATGATGCAGCTTGCGCTCGGCGATGCGCTGGCGATCGCACTTCTTGATGCGCGCGGCTTCACGGCGACCGATTTTCATGTCTTCCATCCCGGCGGCAAGCTCGGTGCGAGCCTGATGCACGTTGCCGACATCATGCATACCGGTGAGCGCTTGCCGCTGGTGGTGAAGGGCACGTCCGTGCCGGAGGCAATCAGAGTGCTGTCGCACAAGCATTTTGGCTGCGTCGGCGTGCTGGATGCCGAAGGCCGGCTTTGCGGCATCGTCACTGATGGTGACATGTCGCGCAACCTCACCCGCAATCTTGCGCAGCTAACGGTTGACGACATCATGACGCGCGCGCCGAAGACCGTCAGGCCGACGATATTGGCGACTGCAGCTCTGGCGCTGCTTGAGCAATACAAGATTGGCGCACTTATCGTCGTTGATGACGAGCAGCGTCCAATCGGGCTCGTTCACTTCCATGATCTCTTGCGGATCGGCGTGGCCTGATCAGGTCGGCTCGACCGTCAGGTCGCGGCCGTTACTCGAAACCACTTTGACCTGCGTTCCGGCCGGAAGATCCGGCCCCATGACCTGCCACATCGTGTCATCGAGGCGAATGCGGCCGCGGCCTTCGCGGATAGGCTCGCGCAGCGTTGCGGTGCGGCCGACGAGGCTCGCACCACGCTGGTTGAGGAATGGTTCATCCGTCGTGTCGTTGCGCAGCGTGAGCCGCCGGCCGATGAGCGTGGCGACGACCGCAAAAATGGCGAATAGGATCGCCTGAAGCTCCCAGATCCAGAAAGCGGCATCCCAGAAGATCAGCGACAAAACGCCGACGGCAAGAGCTGCAAGGCCGATCCAGACAAGGAAGAAGCCCGGCACGATCAGCTCGGCGGCAAGCAGCACGAGGCCTGCCACCCACCAGCTCCACGGCCCAAGTTCGCCGACGATCTTCGCCAGCATGGCTTATCGCTCCGGATTGGGATTGAAGGGATTGGCCGGAGCCGGGCCGACCGACGGCGTCGAGCGTGCCGGACCTGTGCTTGGACGCGGCGCAGACGGCGGATTGTTGCCTTCGCCAAAGACCTGCCGGGCAATCGCCCCGATGCCGCCGAGCGAGCCGAGGATGGAAGACGCCTCCATCGGCATCATCACGATCTTGGAATTGGGCGCCGAACCGATCGAGGTGAGGGCCTCGGTGTATTTCTGTGCCACGAAATAGTTGATTGCCTGGATGTCGCCCGCGGCGATCGCTTCCGAGACCATCTTCGTCGCCTTCGCTTCGGCTTCGGCCAAGCGCTCGCGAGCTTCGGCATTGCGGAAGGCGGCTTCGCGCTGGCCTTCGGCCTGAAGGATGGCGGACTGCTTGGCGCCCTCGGCCCTCAGGATCTGCGCATTGCGCGAACCTTCGGCTTCCAGCACCTGGGCACGCTTCTCGCGCTCGGCCTTCATCTGGCGGGCCATCGCGTCGACGAGGTCGCGGGGCGGCTGGATATCCTTGATCTCGACACGGGTGACCTTGATGCCCCAAGGATGCACGGCCTCGTCCACGACGCGCAGCAGCCGGTCGTTGATCGCATCGCGATTGGAGAGCAGCTCATCGAGATCCATAGAGCCCATGACTGAGCGAATATTGGTCATGGTGAGGTTCAGGATCGCATTTTCCAAGTTGGAAACCTGATAGGCGGCCTGAGCGGCATTCAGCACCTGGTAGAAAGAGACTGCATCGGCCGCGACCGAGGCATTGTCCTTGGTGATCACCTCCTGGGTCGGCACGTTCAGCACCTGCTCCATCACGTTCATCCTGGCGCCGACGCGCTCGATGAAAGGGGTGATCAGGTTCAGGCCGGGTTCCAGCGTGCGGGTATAGCGGCCGAAGCGCTCGATCGTGTAGCGATAACCCTGTGGAACCGTCTTGATGCCCGCAAAGAGCACCATGATGACGAAAATCACCAATACGATCACGACGATATCGAAGCCGCCCAGCAGCATATGTTCCTCCCTAAGCCCACCTATCTGACGTGGTGAGTTAGCACGTTCTTTGCAAGGAAGGAATGACAGTCCCGCCTGTCAAATCAGGGTGATAGGCCGGCATCATCGAGGTCGCTCTTTGTGATGTAGCCGCCCATCAGGCAATTGGTGAGGAACGGCTGATCGTCCGGCTTCAGATTGCTGGTTTTGACATCGCGGAGGCGAAGCTGACAGGCGACCTGACCGACGATGCCTTTGGGAGGGGCGTTGGCATAGACCCGCTGATAGTGCTCCCACGCGAGATAACCGCCACCTGCGACGACGAAAAAGCAGGCGAGGACAATCAATTTTCTAAAACCTGAAATCATGAAATTCGTCCAGATGAATAAAGCCGCAGACCGAGAGCCTGCGCGCCGCAGTTGCGGTTGTCGGCTTCGGTCCTTCCTTAGATCTGGAGCGGGGGACGTCTTTATCTATTGCGGGTCGCCAGAAAATCTGACGCCGCGTCTGTCATGCCCAACCCAGCAGCTCACGGCGCACGACTTTTTCCAGCACCTGCATGCCGTCCTCTCCGTCATTCAAGCACGGAATATGCGCGAACTGCTCGCCGCCATTGTGCTTGAAAGAATGGGCGGCCTGTTCGGCAATCTCCTCCAGCGTCTCCAGACAGTCGGAAACGAAGCCGGGGTTCATGACTGCGATGCGCTTGACGCCGTCCTGCGCCAGCTTCTCGACGGTCTTATCTGTGTAGGGCTGCAGCCATTCTTCCGGCCCGAAGCGGGACTGGAAGGTGACCATGAAGTTCTCCTTCGTGAGACCTAGACGCTCGCGCAGCAGGCGGCCGGTCTTTTGGCACTGACAGTAATACGGATCGCCCTGCTGGAAATAGGAAAGCGGGATGCCGTGGAAGGAAGCGAGCAGCATTTCCGGCTTCCAGTCGAGGGTAGCCAGGTGTTGTTCGACCGACTTCGCCAGCGCTTCGATATAGGTCTCGTCGTCGTGATAGTCAGGCACCGTGCGCAGCGCCGGTTGCCAGCGCATGGTGAGCAGCTTCTGGAAGGCCTTGTCGTTGACGGTTGCCGTGGTGGCGGCGGCATATTGCGGATAGAGCGGGAAGAGCAGGATGCGGTCGCAGCCTTCATCCTTCAGCGCTTCGATGCGCGAGGGAATCGACGGGGTACCGTAGCGCATCGCCCAGTCCACCTTGACGTTTGGCAGGTCCTTCAGCCGGTCGGCCATGAAGTCCGACTGGTTGCGGGTATAGGTGCGCAGCCAGCTTTCATTCAGCTCCTTGTTCCAGATCGTCTCATAGGCCTTGCCGACCTTCTGCGGGCGCGTATTGAGCACGATGCCGAACAGGATCGGATACCATTTCCAGGGCGACCATTCGATGACGCGCTTGTCGGTCAGGAATTCGCGCAGATAGCGGCGCATGGACGTATAATCGGTGCCATCAGGCGTGCCGAGATTGACCAGCAGGACGCCAACCTTGCCGAATTTGACGGCGGGATGGTCCGCCGGGCGGAGTGAAGTATCTGTCATTCTGGCCCCAACGCGCTTTCGTGTCTCGCCGGCTCATACGCAGCCAGCCGATCACGGTTCACCCTATAAGAAGAAAAACCGGCCCGGGGAACCCCGGACCGGCTCTCATGATCGGGACAAATCGTCTTACTTGGGTGGAACCTGGATTTCCTCGCCGATCCGCAGATGACGGGGGTTCGGGCTGCCATTGGCTTCCGACAATTTGCGCCATTCGGCACCGTCGCCGTAGAAGGACTTGGCAAGATCCCAGAAGGTGTCGCCGGCAACGATGACGTGGGTCGAGGGCGTGGCAGGTGCGGCGGCTGCCGGTGCAGGCGTTGCCGGGGCGGGTTCCGTAGCAGGTGCAGGAGCGGTAGGCGCCGGAGCCGGCTCGGCTGATGGGGCCGGAGCGGATGGAGCAGGAGCAGCCTGGGCTATTTCCGTGATGCGACCGTCCGTATAGGGCTTATAGGGCGAGTGGGCGGCGAGATATTCAGCGGTCACGTCGGCCAGATCCGGGCCGAAGTCATAGGCGTTCTGGCCGTCCTTGAAAGCGACATATCCATCGCCGCCGGCGCGCATGAAGTTGTTGGTGGCGACGCCATAGGTTTTGGCATTGTCGATCGGTACGAAATTGTCACCGTCCTTGACCTGGACGTCGCTGATGCGGCTGCCGACCGGCTTCGACTGGTCGAAAGTGAATTTCAGACCGGCGACTTGCGGGAAACGACCGGCGCCCTGGTCGATCTGGCTGACGCCGTTTTCGAGCGCCTTGACAACATCGGCGCCAGTCAGCTGGAAGGTGGCGAGCGTGTTCTGGAACGGCAGCACGGTGATGACTTCGCCCTGGGTGACGTCACCGCCATCTATCGAGGCACGCAGGCCGCCGCCGTTCTGGATGGCAATAGTGACAGCCTGGTTCTTGGTGCGGTCGAGTATGGCATCGGCCACCAGATTGCCCATCGAGCATTCCTTCACGCGGCAGACCTTGCTGTTGCCCTCGATCGGGCTTTCGGAGGAGCCTATTACCTTCTTGCGCAGGTCGTCGATCGGCTTTGCCAGTTCGACAATGCGTGCCGCGACGGCCGGATCCGGCGTGAAAGAGGAATCGATCAGGATCGGATCGCCCTTGGCGTCCTTGACGACGCCGTTGTCATCGAAGCTCACGACGAGATCGCCGAGATATTTGCTGTAGGAGGCTGCCTGCACCACCGGCACCTTGTAGCCGCCGGGGTTGTCAACCAACGTCGGATAGGGGCCTTCGGCCTTCGCGTCGGTGTTCGAGAGCAGGCTGTGCGAATGGCCGCCAACGACCACGTCGACATCGGGGATCTTGGCAATCAAGGCAAGGTCGCGTGGGTAGCCGACATGGGTGAGCGCAATGATCTTGTTGACGCCTTCGCTCTTCAGTTTCTCGACCTCTGCCGTGATGCTCTTGACGTCATCGGCAATCGTCACGTTCGGGCCGGGCGAGGAAAGCTCCGGCGTATCGTTGGTGACGGCGCCGACGATGCCGATCTTCTGACCAGCGATATCGAGCACGAGAGAAGGCTTGATCCGGTCGCCGATCTTGGAGGCGGCACTTGCCTTGACGTTGGCGGTGACGACGGGGAATTGCACCTTGTCGAGGAAGGTCGCGAGCCCATCCTCGCTGTCGTCGAATTCATGATTGCCGACCGTCATGGCGTCGAACTTCATGAGGTTCAGCATTTCGGCTTCAGCCGCGCCCTTGTAGGTCGTGTAGAACAGCGAGCCCTGGAAATTGTCGCCGGCATTGAGCAGGAGCACGTTCTTGCCCGTCAGGGCCTGACGGCGCTGGTCGATCGCTGTCTTCAGGCGTGCCGCGCCACCGAAGCACGCGGTCTTGCCCTCGTCCTCTGCAGAGCACGTGGAATCGAACTTGTTGATCGATTCGATGCGAGAGTGGAAATCGTTGATATGAAGAATATTGAGTTCGTAATCCGCAAATGCGGCGCTTGTGCTCAGCGCCAGAATAGACGCGGTCAAAAGACCGAAGCTGAAAGACTTCGTCATCCCTGTTCTC
Organism: Rhizobium sp. 01L419; assembly: GCF_056400025.1. Lineage (NCBI taxonomy): Bacteria > Pseudomonadati > Pseudomonadota > Alphaproteobacteria > Hyphomicrobiales > Rhizobiaceae > Rhizobium > Rhizobium sp. 01L419. The sequence continues at coordinate 175,755 of NZ_JBFTSM010000004.1, read as the reverse complement.
CTGATTAAAGCCGGGATCTTTACCCCTGATCCTGGCCATCCCTCATGTGGATCATCACCGACAATGCCGGCGCGCGAATGTTTCCACCTGCGTGGATCAACCGCAAGAGGGAAGCTGTGAAGAGGATGGCGCTTTCCAAGAGGGCTGCTGGCAAAAAAGCCGGAAGCCCGCCAATATCAGGAAAGGCTCTAACTGCGGCGGGTCAGGACGAATTGTGCGCCGGCATCCGAGGTGCAGTTCAGCTGGCCGGTCGTGACGAGGGCGCAATTGACCTTCGACTGCGTGTTGCGAACCAGCGAGGTCATGTTGATTTCCACGAGCGTCGGCGACGTCTTGATATAGGTGCCGGAGGCCAGAAGCTGGTTGCTGTCGGTCGTGCGCGTCGTGAAGGTACCACTCTGGAAGGTGGAGACGATACCGTTCGGATCGGCCCAGGTTCCCTCGACACCGGTAGGAGCGGGTGCCGATGCCACGGGGAGGGGGCGCGGGCCGGAGGAAACGCAGGCGGCAAGAGCTGCCGATGCAACCGCAAGAACGAGACCAGTTCTGATTTTCATAAGGCTTCTCCCGGCGAATTTAAGCGGAAGCTATCCGCGACAGTCGCCAAAAACATGGCGCGGACCCTCCGCGAAGGCAAGCCTTCGGCGGAGCCCGTCCGGCATTTAGACAGCAGGCGTTACAAAAATGCCCGCCTCGCAGCGGGCATTTTCGACAGCGTTACGGCAGGGCTCAGCGAACGAGGATGTTCTTGAACTGCCACGGATCCTTGGTGTCGATGTCTTCCGGGAACAGGCCCGGACGGCCGTCGAGCGGGGTCCAGTCGGTATAGTGGCCTTCAACCGGGCCGAGATAGGGCAGCTGCACTTCGAGGCAGCGCTTGTAATCCATCTCGTCGGCTTCAACGATGCCGGCCTTCGGGTTTTCGATGGCCCAGACCATGCCGGCGAGAACGGCCGATGTTACCTGCAGGCCAGTCGCGTTCTGGTAGGGGGCGATGCGGCGGGTTTCTTCCAGCGACAGTCGCGAACCGTACCAGTAGGCGTTCTTGTCGTGGCCGTAGAGCAGCACGCCGAGCTCATCGACACCGTCGACCAGCTCGTTCTCGTCGAGAACGTGGAGAACCGGCTGTGCCTTGCCGCCGTTGCCGAACATCTCATGCAGCGACAGAACCGCGTCGTTGGCGGGATGATAGGCGTAGTGGCAGGTCGGACGATAGGTGACGTCGCCGTCCTTATCCCTGACCGTGAAGAAGTCGGCGATCGAGATCGACTCGTTATGGGTGACGAGGAAGCCGTATTGCGGGCCGGGCGTCGGGCACCAGGTGCGAACGCGGGTGTTGGCGCCGGGCTGTTCGAGGTAGATGGCGGCCTTGTTGCCCTTCTTGTGCTTCTTGGCGTTCTTCGGCATCCAGTTTTCATGGGTGCCCCAGCCGAGTTCTGCCGGCTGCAGGCCCTCAGAGATGAAGCCTTCGACCGACCAGGTGTTCCAGAAGACGTTGAGCGGCTTCGGATGGATGGTGCGCTGCGTATCGCGCTCGGCGATATGAACGCCCTTGACGCCGACCTTCTTCATGAGCTTTGCCCATTCTTCGCGGTCGTCCTGGCCCGGCTCGTCGAATTTCAGGCCGATATCCTTGGCGAGGTTGAGCAGCGCCTGCTTGACGAACCAGGACACCATGCCCGGGTTTGCGCCGCAGGTGGAAACGGCAGTGGTGCCGCCCGGGTTCTTGGCCTTTTCCTTGCGAACGGTTTCGCGCAACGCATAGTTGGTGCGCTCCTCGTTCTTCATGTCCTTGTCGAAATAGAAGCCGAGCCAGGGCTCGACGACGGTATCGATGTAGAGCACGTCAAGCTTGCGGCAGAGCTTGATGATGTCGAGCGACGAGGTATCGACCGAAAGGTTGACGCAGAAACCCTGGCCTTCGCCTTCGGTCAGGAGCGGCTTCAGCAGTTCCTTGTAATTGTCCTTCGTCACGTGCGCCTGGATGTGCTTGACGCCGTGCTTTTCCAGAATGTGGGCATCGTCCGTGCGCGGGTCGATGACAACCATCCGGCTCTTGTCGAACTTGAAGTGGCGCTCGATCAGGGGCAGCGTGCCGCGGCCGATGGAGCCAAAGCCGATCATGACGATCGGACCGGTAATTTCGCCATATACCGGATAGTTCTGTTCCGTCATTCTTTTCTCCTGTGGAAGGGAACGAAGGCTTTCAGCCTAAAGAATTCATGTGAAAATGCGACGAAGGTCGCGAAGTGACCGGCTCTAATCACAAAATGACGTCACAATAAAGAGCGTTCCCCTGCAAAGGTCAAATATCGGACCTACAAAGCGCCCGCAATTTCCCCACGAGCTCGGCTCTTTGCACGGCCAGGCCCTTGTAGGCAGCCTGCTGATCATCGAGCGATTCCAGCTGATCGGCGAAACTTGCTGCGAGTTTCTGCGCCTGCGGATGGCGGGCAATGACAGCAACCGGATCGATATAGATGCGGATGGTGAAAAGGATATCGCCTGACGCGGCAAGCCTGCGCAGGGTCTGGCGTTCGACGCGGATGAAGCGCTCCTCCAGCGTGAAGGCTTCGGTGTAAGGCGGCCGGCGATGTTTCGAGACGGGGAGGAAGAGATCGGCCGTGGTGTTAACCGACCAGTTCAGCCGCTCGACTGGCTGGTCAACCCGCAGATTGTCGAAGATGCGGGTAATAAGCGCCGCATTGCGTGTGCCTTGGCTAAAGTCCGGCACGTCAGCATGGATCTCGTGCATCGGGCGGCTGAACTTTTCGCGCAGCGACCACGAAGAGGGAAAGGCGACGTGGGCGGCAACGAGATGCCAGCCATCGGCCTTGCGGCGCATGAGGACAAGATCATCCTGAACGAGCGAACCGGCCTTGAAGAGGGGCGGTAGGGCCGAGGTGTCGTGACGGTGCATTGCCGGATGCCGCTCGCCGAGGTGAGCGAGAAGAAGATCCAACGCCTCCTGCTGGGCGGTTTCCGTTCTTTCTTCAGCGACGAAAATGTCGTCGAAGCGCTCGCCAGCCAGCCGCGCTTTTTCCTTGAGGTAGCGTTGCAGATCGTCGTCGGGCTCGATCCAGCGGTGGGGATCGAGCGGTATCAGACCGATGGTGAAAGGCCGTGCCGAGCCGTGATAGGGCGTATAAGTCGGAAGTTTCATCGCCGCTCYTTTTTGAGCCTGACGAGCAAAAGGCGCGGTTCGTGACTCAGCGCTTCAAAGCCTCCAGCCCGTCCGTCACCGTCGTCAGCGCAACTTCGGTGATGTCATATTCGGCGACGCCATGGACGGTGAAGGGGTCGGTTGCCACATAGGCTTCGATCTCGGCGCGGTCGCCGACGGCAAGGATGACGCCGCCGGTGCGCGGCACCTTGCGGCCGGAGGCGAGGAACCAGCCTTTGGCATATCCTTCCTTCACCCAGGCCATATGCGGCTCCATATGTTTGTCGGCCTCTTCGTTCGGCTTCACATAGGTCAGGGCGAGGATCAGCATGTTCAGTCCTTTTGCAGCGTGGCGCGGATCAGACCGCGCAGCGAATTTCCGACGTAAAGCCTGCCCTTGTCCAGATCTTCGAGCGTGATGCGCCCGACGCGCGCTTTGCGCTGGCAGATGAGCTCGGTACGCAGCACGCCGGCGAGCAGGCCGCAGGAGATCGGGGGCGTGCGAAGAATGCCGGAGCCATCATCGAGGAAGACGGAGGTGATGGTGCCTTCGCAGACCTCTTCCCGTTCGTTGAGCAAGATGACTTCGTTTGCCTGTTGCTGTGTGAACTCGGCGCGTGCTGCCTCGTAGACGCTACGGCGCGTGGTCTTGATGCGCAGCAGCCTGTCGGCGGAATCGAGGCGGGTGCTGGCGATACGGAGGGTCCAGACAGCGTCGGGCGGAAGCGGCGCGAAGGGTGCCGTGGTAACGTCGATGTGGCCCTGATGGTTAAAGGTCAGCCTGACACGGCACGGTTTATTTCCCCCCTTTATCGCTTCCTCCAGCCTCATGGTCGTATCCAGCGGCTCGGGAAAGCCGATGCGGCGGGCGGAACGAGAGAGGCGGGCGAGATGCAGGCGCAGGCGAATGAAGCCTTCATCCGGTTGCCAGCGCAGCGTTTCGATCAGTGAGAAATCCGTCATCGGGCGATCCATTGGTCGCCGACGGCGAAGCGGGCCTTGAGCAAACATTCCTCATATTCGGCTTCAGCCGTGGAATCGAAGACGATGCCGCCTCCAACGTTGAAGATTGCCTTGCCGCTATCGAATAGCGTCATGGTGCGGATGCCAACGGAGAAGCGCATGGCGCCACCCGGCGAGATCATGCCGATCGCGCCACAATAGGCATCACGCGGCGTGTCTTCGAGATCGTGGAGGATTTCCATGGCACGGATCTTCGGCGCGCCGGTAATCGAGCCGCAAGGGAAGAGCGCCGCGAATATGTCGCGTATGGAAAGATCGGGCAGGAGCTTTGCCTGCACATGACTCACCATCTGGTGGACGGTGGGATATGTCTCGATCTCGAAGAGCTTGGGAACATCGAGCGTGCCGACTTCGGTGATGCGCGAGATATCGTTGCGTAAGAGGTCGACGATCATGCGGTTTTCCGCTTGCGTCTTGATGTCGGCCTTCATGGCTTCGACGATTTCGGCATCTTCGGCCGGTGTCGCACCCCGCTTTGCAGTGCCTTTCATCGGGTGCGTCTCGATCCAGCCATCTTCATCGATGCGGAAAAACAGTTCCGGCGAGCGGGAAAGAATGATGGGGCCGCCGAGATCAGCCAACGCACCGTATTTGACAGGCTGGCGATCGATCAGTGACCAGAAGGCGGCGAGCGGGTCGCCGTTCCAGCGGGCTTCGATCGGCATCGTCAGATTGGCCTGATAGATATCGCCGAGGCGGAGGTGGCGGTGGAGGCGTTCAAAACGCTCTTTATATATATAGAAATTCCAGGCTGCCTTCGGCGCGGTCAGGAACTCCTCGTTTTCCTGCCGCTGTCGCGGTGTCGCGAGTGGATGACTTTCCGGCTGAGGCGCATCGAAGACGCCGAACAGCAGCAAGGGCGTCTCCCGGTTCTCTTCGGCGAAGGAGGCAAGCTTGCTTTCGAAGAGATGGCCAGCCTCATAGGCGATGTAACCGGCAAGCCATTTTCCGGCTCTGCGCGCTTCTTCCATCCGCTCCAGCGCCGGCAGGAATTCGGCGTGCGTGCGAGCAACGATCATGCGTTGCGGACCGGCGAAGAGCATGACTTCGCCGGTCGTATCGTCCCGGAACAGGATGAATGGTTCGGAGGCTGCCATTGCCTTTCCAGTGAGGTGCGGGCTCGGGCAGCCTTATGCCTTGTCCAACGCCTCGAGTTCGTCGATCAGCCCTTCGATCATCGACAGGCCCTTGCTCCAGAAGGAGGGATCTGTCGCATCGAGGCCGAAGGGCTCCAGCAGTTCGGCATGATGCTTGGTGCCGCCGGCCCTCAGCAGTTCGAAATACTTCTCCTGAAAGCCCTTCTCCGCCTTCTGATAGACGGCGTAGAGCGAGTTCACCAGACAATCGCCGAAGGCATAGGCATAGACATAGAAGGGCGAATGGATGAAGTGGGGGATATAGGCCCAGTAGGTCTCGTAGCCCTCGGAAATCTTGATCGCCGGGCCGAGGCTTTCGGACTGGATCGAAAGCCAGAGCTCGCCGATATCGTCGGCGGTCAGTTCACCGGCCTTGCGGGCAGTGTGGACCTTGCGCTCGAATTCGTAGAAGGCGATCTGGCGCACGACCGTGTTGATCATGTCTTCGACCTTCTGGGCGAGCATTGCCTTGCGTTCGCGGTTGTCAGCCGTGCGGTTGAGCAGCGCGCGGAAGGTCAGCATCTCGCCGAAGACGGAAGCGGTCTCGGCGAGCGTCAGCGGTGTCTGACACATGAGTGCGCCTTGTGCACCGGCAAGAACCTGATGCACGCCATGCCCGAGCTCGTGGGCAAGCGTCATGACATCGCGCGGCTTGCCCATATAATTGACGAGCACGTAGGGATGCGCGGAAGGCACAGTCGGATGGGCGAAGGCGCCGGGCGCTTTGCCGGGGCGAACGGGCGCATCGATCCACTGTTCATCAAAGAAGCGCCTGGCGATATCAGCCATTTCCGGCGCGAAGTTGCCGTAGGCGGAAAGCACCGTGTCCTTGGCTTCGGACCAGGAGATGATGGCGTTTGAAGTTTCCGGAAGCGGCGCATTGCGATCCCAGAAATTCATCTGCTCCATGCCGAGCCACTTGGCCTTCATTTTGTAATAACGATGCGAAAGACGCGGATAGGCTTCCTTGACGGCCGCGGCCAGAGCATCGACCACCTCGCGCTCGACGCGGTTTGCCAGATGGCGGCTATCGGCGATGTCTTCGAAGCCGCGCCAGCGATCGGCGATTTCCTTGTCCTTGGCGAGCGTATTGGTGATGAGCGTGAAGATGCGGATATTGGTCTTGAAGGTTTCGGCGAGCGCCATCGCCGCCTTGCGGCGCACTTCGGGATCCTTTTCCTGCAGCATGTTCAGCGCCACTTCGAGCGGCAGCTTTTCCCCGTCGATTTCGAAGCGCAGTTCCGCCATCGTTTCATCGAAGAGACGATTAAAGGCGGCAGCGCTCGTCATCGACTTTTCGAGGAAAAGCTGCTCCAGCTTATCTTCGAGCTGATAGGGCTTGTCCTTGCGCAGATCGACCAGCCAGGGACGGTAATGGCCGGCAAGCGGATCGTTCGCCATGCAGGCATCGATCACCGCATCGTCGATGCGGTTCAGCTCCAGCGCGAAGAAAAGCAGGCGGCCGGAATATTCTGTCAGTTTGGTCTGAACGTCGCCGTATAGCTTTCCGTTTGCCGGATTGGAGGTATCAGAAAAATAGGTGAGGCCGGCGAAGGAGCCGAGGCGGCCCATGATGTCGTCGAGCGCCTCATATTCCTTCAGCGCCTGGCCGATGCCTTCCTCGCCCTTCTTCACGGCGGCCTCGGCAAGCTTGCCCTTCCATTTGTCTTCAAACGCGGAAGCGGCCTTGCCAGCCTTTTCCATATCGGCGACGAAGGCGGTGGAGATGGCCGAGGGGTAGAGGTCCTGCAGCTTCCAGGTCGGAAGGTCGCCCAGAGCCGGGGCTGCCGCTGCGGCGGGAGCCGTTGCCGAAAGGTGAAGATCGGCGTGCGCAAGCGTGTGTCTCATGGGACGGTTCCTCTTTTTATAACAGGTTTGACTGTCTACAGCATCGGCCCGAAAATCGGAATCGATTTTCGGAAAGCCTGATGCGCAGTTTCAAAAAGACAGAGCGTCCTTTGCGCGTCCGAATGGACGCGCGGCGCTCTGGGCGCCGGAAGGCCCGGCATCAAGGGGTTTCCAGCGCTCGAAAGGCCCTGTTACGGCACGAAAACGGCCTGTCCTAACAGTTAAAATGCAATTGTTTCTCAAAACTGGATGTTCAAGCCTTTCTGTCAGGGTGCGCTCTAAGGTTTCGCATGAAGTGAGGCGACAATGACCGGTTACAATGAGCTCAAAGCAGCAGGGCAGATCCTCGTGGTCGAGGACGATCCCGTGCAGCGCCGTCTGCTCAAGAACGCGATCGAGCGTAGCGGCCATGTGGTGCATCAGGCCGAGAACGGCCGCATCGGGCTGGAGATGGTGAAGCGCGATCCAGGCCTTTTCAATGTCATCGTGCTCGATCTGATGATGCCGGAAATGACGGGCCTCGAATTCCTCGAAGCCCTGCATGATTTCGGCACGCAAATTCCGGTCATCGTCCAGACCGGGCAGGGTGGCATCGAGACGGTCGTGCAGGCCATGCGCGCCGGTGCTTTTGATTTCGTCGTCAAGCCGGTCTCTCCGGAACGCATCAACACATCCATTTCCAATGCGATGAAGCTCGACCAACGCGAGGTGAAGGCCCGTGTCGGCCGCAGATCGCGTGCCGGCTCCGTCGGCTTCGACGACATCGTTTCGGCAAGCCCGGCGATGATCCGCGTCATCGATCTGGCGCAACGCGCCTCGCAGTCCAATATCCCGGTTGTGCTCGAAGGCGAATCGGGCGTCGGCAAGGAATTGGTGGCGCGCGCAATCCAGTCGGCAGGTGACAGGGCCAACAAGCCGTTCGTCACGGTCAATTGTGGCGCCATCCCGCACAATCTCGTCGAAAGCATTCTCTTCGGCCATGAAAAAGGTGCCTTCACAGGTGCTACCGAAAAGCATATCGGCAAATTTATGGAAGCCGACGGCGGCACCATTTTCCTCGATGAGATCGGCGACCTGCCGCTCGAAGTGCAGGTCAAGCTGCTGCGGGCCGTTCAGCAGGGCGAGATCGAAACCGTAGGCGCCCGTACGGCGCACAAGGTCAATGTCCGCCTCATCTCGGCGACGAACAAGGATCTTATCGAAGAGGTCAAGAATGGCCACTTCCGCGAAGACCTCTATTACCGCCTGAACGTCTTCCCGATCACCATTCCAGCACTGCGCAAGCGCAAGGAAGATATTCCGAATCTGGTCCGCGTCTTCACCGACCGCTTCTCGAGCGAGCAGAAGAACGGCCGCCGCATGACGGTCAACGCGGGTACGCTGGCGATGCTGACCTCCTATGATTGGCCGGGCAATATCCGCCAGCTCGAGAACGCGATCTTCCGCGCCGTGGTGCTTGCCGAGGGTCCCGAGCTGACCGAATCGGACTTCCCGCAGATTGCCGCCCAGCTTCCGAACTACGAGGTCGTGGATCACCTGGCACTTGTCGCCGACAATTCGCATCTCGATCCGGACGCCGAATTCCCCGAGGATTATCAGGCAGTATCCGTCGCCGAGACGATGCGCCGCGTGCCCGAGGCCTCCGACAGCGCGATCCCGAGCGTCAATCAGGCCGGAGATGTGCGCCGTCTTGCCGATGTCGAGGAAGAACTGATTCGTTTCGCGTTGAAGTTTTATCGCGGACAAATGAGTCAAGTGGCAAGAAAGCTAGGTATTGGCCGATCCACACTTTATCGGAAGCTCAAGGATTACGGTATCGATCCCGATAATCCTCAGAAAGATGCGGCATAGAGGCGTTTTTATTAAGAATAAGGCAACCACGTTTGGTTACCCGCCATAAACCACTTGTTAGCGGCCCGTTCACTATGTAAAGAAAAGGTTGATCATGTGTGGCATTTTTGCCATCGTGTGACCGCAATTGACAGCCATTTGAGGCAGTACGGGACATTGACTGTCTGACGGGGATCGAGTTGCCGAATCTGAATGGGAATACCAAGCCTTCGCGCTTGAGCTGGCGCTTGTCGTGCGCCAAGATTGGCGGAAAGGCAATTAGGACGGCAGCGGCCGCCCTGATTGCACTCGCGGTTTCCTCACCGGTATTCGTAAGCACACCGTCTCAGGCCGCCGGGGACACCCGCAGTCTGAAGCTCTATTTCATCCATACCGGCGAAAAGGCAGTCATCACCTACAAGCGCAACGGCAGGTTCGACCCGAAGGGTCTTGAGCAGCTCAACCGCTTTCTGCGCGACTGGCGCAAGAATCAGCCGACGAAGATGGACCCGCGTCTCTTCGATCTCATCTGGGAAGTTTATCGTCAGTCGGGCTCCAGGGATTATATCAACGTCGTCTGCGGTTTCCGTTCGCCAGGCACCAACGAGATGCTGCGTGGACGTTCGCGCAATTCCGGCGTCGCCGAAAAGAGCCAGCACATGCTCGGCAAGGCGATGGACTTCTTCATTCCCGACGTGAGGCTCGCTACGCTGCGCGGTATCGGCATGAAGATGCAGGTTGGCGGTGTCGGCTTCTATCCGAAGTCCGGTTCGCCCTTCGTACATATGGATGTCGGCGGCGTTCGCGCCTGGCCGCGCATGAGCCGCGACGAATTGGTCAGGCTCTTCCCTGACGGTAACACCATTCATATTCCAGCCGACGGTAAGCCGCTGCCGGGCTACCAGCAGGCAATGGCCGATTATAAGCGCCGCGTGGCGAACGGCAGCCAGATCATGATGGCCAGCTCCTCCGGTTCCGCTTCGGATGAAGAGCCTCGCAAGCAAAAGACACTGTTTGCTGTCCTGTTTGGCGGTGGCGCCGACGAGGAAGAGGATAATTCGGAGGATAGCGCACCGGTGGCTGTCGCCAAGGCCACGCCGCCGAAGGCTGAGGCTGTTCCGGCTGCAGAACCGCAGCCACAGACCGAAGTCGCAAGCCTGAATGCACCGGTGCCGCAGGTTCGTCCGGCTTTCAGCAACCAGCTTGCAGGCAACGAGGTTGCGAATGCTTTGGTGCCGCCGTCTGCGGCTAATGCCGCCCAGCAGGCGCTTGCCGCCATGCCGGCAGGCCAGCCGCAGGAGCCTGAGCATTTCGCCGACCTCAGCGCCTACAGCATTCCGGTTCCTTCTCTTCTCGGCCAGCGCCGCGCTCCAGGTGATGCCCAGATCGCCTCCGTCGATCCGAACCTGATGTCGACAGGCGTTCCGACCCCGGCCGAACGCCCAGCCGTCGCCGAAAACCTGCTCGCTGCACAGAATGCCGATCCGGAAGCGGCAGAGGATGAGGCCGATCAGGATACGCTTTCGCCTGCCATGGCGGCTGCGCTTGCAAAGCAGCAGGATGAGGCCGGTGAAGCGCAGGTAGCCGCGAACGCGCCTTCGGAGCCACAGACCGTGGAGCAGGCGATCAACGCTGCTGCGCCTGCAAAGGTGCCGGCTCTCGATAAGCCGCCGCTGCAGCTTGCAGCGCTGGTGCCGATGACCAAGTCTGCTAGCTTCGCTGAACCTGTCCAAGCGCCGAAGTCAGCTGTCGTCAACAGCTCGATCGCACAGGGTCTGCCCGCCAAAGGCGGTCGTCCGACGAAGCAGGAAGCGGCAGTTGCCGACGAAAGCCGCCAGACGATGCGCACCGAGCCGAAGCTGACGCAGAAGATGATCTCGCAGTGGGCTCTCACCAACGCCCGCCTGGAAATGGCTTCCAAGAAGGTGCAGGCACCACGTTTCGTCAGTCAGACGCTGCGTGCCCAGCCGACGGCGGTCTATGCCGAAGGCTTCGTGAAGACGGCTTCTGTCGATCCGGACCGCTTCAGCGGCACGGCTGTCAACTTCATGGAAGTGCGCAAGTTCAACACGCGCTGATGCGTTTATATTCCGAACAGGCATGGGGCCGCCGGGCAATGTCCGGCGGCTTTTGTCTTTGCGGACGAAGGCAAGGCGACAATTGGCGGAGACTGTTGCCGACCAAAAGAAAAGCCGCCGTAAACGGCGGCTTTCATGAAGAGCGGTGGAGTTTTTATCCTCAGCCTTCTGGCGGGGCTTCGATCATGCCGAGCGCGGCGAGGTAGGTGTCGAGGATTGCTTCCTCTTCCATACGCTCCTGCTCGTCCTTCTTGCGCAGCGCGATGACCTTCTTGAGAATCTTGGTGTCGAAGCCGGTTCCCTTGGCTTCGCCGTAGACGTCCTTGATGTCGTCGGCGATGGTCTTCTTTTCTTCTTCCAGTCGTTCGATGCGCTCGATGAAAGCGCGAAGCTGGTCGCGGGCGACGCCATGAGCATCAGACATCGTATTCTCCTGATTGGGATGATTAATTTTGGATGCACGTGACTGCCGCGAAGCGGCGTCGTGGTCAAGCCTCTTGATGGGCCACAAGCCTATTTATGCGGGTTGTTCACCTCAAAAGCTGCCTTTTGCACAGGCGATGCCTCCTTCTGGTGAAGGTCCTTCCAGTCTTCGTAAGGCATGCCGTAGACGATCTCGCGCGATTCGTCCTTGGTGACGGCGACACCTTCGGCCTCCGCAGCCTCACGATACCAATTGGAAAGACAGTTACGGCAGAAGCCGGCAAGATTCATCAGGTCGATGTTCTGCACATCGGTGCGTTCGCGAAGATGCGCAACGAGGCGGCGGAAGGCGGCAGCCTCGAATTCCGTCTGCTGTTCCTTGCTGAGCGTGGTCATGGGCCAAGTCCTTTCACTCAATAGGGGCCGGTGCGTGAAGCATGCACGCTGTATGCATGAAGGGCCGGTTCGGCATTCATGTCTGCAAAGACAGGGGCCAGACGCGCTGCCCATTCCTCGATGCCTGCCTCATCGCCGATGAGGTCCTGGCGTACTTCCAGAAGCGCGTGCGGAATGCCCGTAATCATGCAATGGCGGTACATGGTGTCACCCTTCAGCGCACCATCATATGGGTCGTTGTCACCGACGACGAGATCGGGATCGGCCCGTAGTTTTTCAAGCAATGGGGCCACAGCGCGGCGGTCGCTGTCCCAAAGTACCGCTGCATGCCAAGGGCGGGGAACGCCCTTCCAGGCGGGTGTAAAGGAGTGCAAGGAGAGTACGAGCGGCGCTTTGCCGGTCGTATTCGCCACCCTGTCGATCGTCTCCGACACTGCATTGTGATAAGGTCTGTGGAAGGCCTCGATCCGGTAATTCCACTCTTCTTCGGTGATCGGATGATTGCCGGGGATGATGGCGCCGTCCGAGATCTTCATGATCAGGGTCGGATCGTCTTCGCCTCTGTTCGGATCGATCAGCAGGCGCGAAAAACCGCCGAGAACACCGGGGACGCCCAGTTTTGCGCAAAGCCGGCGCGTGAGGCCTTCGATTCCGATGTCGTAGGCGATGTGCCTGACAAAGGCGCTTTCCGGCAGGCCGAGCCGGCCATATCCTTCGGGCAGGCGGTTCATGGCATGATCTCCAAGGATCACCATGCCTTTGTCATGTTGGCCGGTTAGGATTTCGAAGGATTGGAAGCGGTGCATCAGGAAATTGCCAATTGTCAGTTCTCGTCTTCGGGCAGTGATCGCATGCGCCTTCGGTCGGTTCAAGCGCGATAGGCGGGCTGGCGCGGCAAAATGCGCCCAACGGGCGGTTATGAAAGGAAATATAATCGATTAGCATTGCGTTGACTTTCGCTTGACGGCGGCGCAAGAAGACACGGATAACGAATAACCGTGGAGCTATTTGGGAGCCGTGTTGATCCAAGCCGCGCCAAGTTTCCTCACGCGGTCCGGACCGCTGGTCCGTCTCGCATTGTTCGCTCTTGCAGCCGTCTCGCCGTTCTTCATCGCTGATGCCGCGCGCGCGGATTTCCGTGTATGCAACGGTACGCAAAATCTGGTTGGCGTTGCGATCGGATACCGCGCGAAAGACGGCTGGATCACGGAGGGATGGTGGCAGGTACCGGCAACGACCTGCGCCACGTTGATCGAGGGAGAACTGCAGTCGCGTTATTATTACCTCTACGCAGAAGACGCCGCCCGCGGAGGCCGATGGACGGGTGATGTGCAGATGTGCGTAGCGGAAAATGAATTCAAGATCTCGGGTGTGCAGGACTGCTATGCCCGCGGTTATCAGAAAATGGGTTTCAAGGAATACGATACGGGCCGCCAGGGAAGCTGGATGGTTCAACTCTCCGACACCCCAGGGACGCAAGAAAGCCAGAATTGATGAAGCGTAACCGCAAAGTTAAAATCCTCGCCACCCTCGGCCCCGCCTCCTCCGAGGAATCGATGATCGAGAAGCTGCATCAGGCGGGTGCGGATATCTTCCGCATCAACATGAGCCATGCGAGCCATGACGTGATGCGTACGCTGGTGCAGCGCATTCGCGCCGTCGAAGCTCGTTCGGGCCGGCCGATCGGCATTCTGGCCGACCTGCAGGGTCCGAAGCTTCGCGTTGGCAAGTTTGCCGATGTGAAGGTTGAGCTGAAGCCCGGCCAGACATTTACGCTCGACAACAACGATACCCCCGGCGACAACACCCGCGTGTTCCTGCCGCATCCTGAAATTCTGGAAGCCGTTCAGCCGGGCCACCGCCTGCTCATCGACGACGGCAAGCTGGCACTGCGCGCCGAAAAGTGCGACGGCAAGAGCATTGTTACGACCGTCGTCGCCGGTACCAGCATTTCCGACCGCAAGGGCGTCAGCCTGCCTGACACGCTGCTTGGCGTCGGAGCGCTGACCGACAAGGACCGTGTCGACCTCGACGCGGTTCTCGCGACCGACGATGTCGACTGGGTGGCGCTGTCCTTCGTTCAGCGGCCCGACGACCTTGCCGAAGTGCGCAAGATCGCCCGTGGCCGCGTCGGCATTATGTCGAAGATCGAGAAGCCGCAGGCTCTGGAACGCATCGAAGAAATCATCGAGCTGTCCGATGCGCTGATGGTCGCCCGCGGCGACCTTGGTGTCGAAATGCCGCTCGAAGCCGTTCCGGGTATCCAGAAGCAGCTTATCCGGTCCTGCCGCCGTTCGGGCAAGCCCGTTATCGTCGCCACGCAGATGCTGGAATCGATGATCTCGTCGCCGGTTCCGACACGCGCCGAAGTTTCGGACGTGTCCATCGCCGTCTTCGAAGGCGCCGACGCGATCATGCTGTCGGCAGAATCAGCTTCCGGCGCCTATCCGGTCGAAGCCGTCTCGATGATGGCGTCGATTGCGAGCACGGTTGAGAAGGATCCGCATTATCCGGGCATCATCTACGCGCAGCGCGCCCAGCCGGAAGCAACCGGTGCGGATGCCATCTCGCTTGCTGCCCGCCAGATTGCCGAGACGCTGAAGCTGTCGGCCATCGTCTGTTACACCTCGTCCGGTACGACGGGTCTGCGCGCCTCGCGCGAGCGTCCGCAGGTGCCGATCATCGCGCTTTCGCCGATCATCAAGACGGCTCGCCGCCTTTCGATCGTCTGGGGCATGCATTGCGTCGTCACCCATGACGCGACCGACCTTGACGATATGGTCAACCGCGCCTGCCGCATCGTGGCTGCTGAAGGCTTCGGCAAGCCGGGCGACCGCATCATCATCTCGGCCGGCGTGCCGCTCGGCACACCGGGCGCGACCAACATGCTGCGCATCGCCTATATCGGCTCCGACGGCCAGAGTGGCATCTGATCGTTTTTCAGGCTTGAAATAGTAAAGAGCGCTCCTCGAAAGAGGGGCGCTTTTTGTTTTCCGATTTGGATGTCGTCAGCCGCGAGAGAGGTGGCAGACGCGATAGATCTGGTTGGTGCCTGAGGCGGGCGGGGCTTCTGCGTAAAGGCCGAAGCGCACCATCGTCCAGTCATGGGGATCGAAGGCGGCGATGCGGGCGAGAACGTGTCTGCCGCGGGCTTCCTGCTGTGCCAGGTCAATCTCCTGCTGTCGCAAGTCGGGCAGAGACGCATGCGGTTCGATGGCGAGGTATTCGCTATCGGCAAAGCGGCCGTTGGCAAGGTCCGATAAGGCATGCGCATGCCAGACGATCCAGTTGCGGATGCGCGGCCGGCCGAAGGCGTCTGTCAGCGCGGCAAAGCCTGGGCCGCAGATGAAGTCGGCGGCGCCTTCCGGCTGATCCCAGAGATAGAAGGGCGCATAGAGGTTCTTCCGGCTGCCGAATTCACCGCGGCGGGCGCTCAGGAAGGCCTTGAAGCCGAGATGCTGGAAGCCGTCCATCGCCGGCCCCTTGTCGCGGATGCGGCGGTCGATGATCTCCATATCGTAGTCGGCAGGCAGGGTGAAGGAATATTGCATCGCCATCATCGCTGAGGTTCCACTCTGTCAGACCAATCGACGAAGCGCCCCTTCTCGAAGCCCTGGATACTGAGGTAGCTGAAGGGGCTGTCGGGTGTCGCTCCATGCCAGTGAAGCTCATCGGCTGCGAACCATTTGGCGTCGCCGGTTCTGACTTCCTCGATTGCTTTTCCCTCCCGCTGCACAAGGCCGACGCCGGAGAGAACATAGAGAAGCTGGCCGCGCGGATGCGTGTGCCAGTGCGTGACGGTGGCAGGATCCAGTGTTGCGCGCATGGCCGTGTTTTCGCCATCGATCTGGCTGTCGAGCAGCATTTCGACCCAGAAGGGCGCATTCGAAATGCCCTCGGGTGCACGGACGGCATTGCCGGGACGGCGGATCGTCATCGTCTTGGGATTGGCCTCGTTCATACCGGAACTCCTGATGCGCGCGCTTCCCAGCCAGATTCGGCCATCTGCGCCAGCCCGTCGCCGAAGGACCATTCGTCCGGTTCGCTGGTCGAGATGACGATCATCACGTCTTGCGGGCGCAGGCCGGGCGATTGCTGCAGCAGTTCGACTGCCCGGCGGAAGAGAGCCTTGCGCATCTCGGTCGTGCGCGGCTTGCCGGTGGTGATCGAAATCAGCACGAAATCATCCGAGCGCGGACCCGCGAGGTAGTTGCGATCGAAGATCAGTTCGCCCGGTTCGTGCTGGTGGATGATCTGGAAGCGGTCGGCCGGCGGCACATTGAAGGTCTCGACCATGGCCTTGTGGATGCTGTCCGAAAGGGCGTGCAGATAATCCGGCGACTTGCCTTTCAGAAGGGAGATGCGAGCGAACGGCATTGGAAGCCTCCTTGTTGTGTGTCTTGACAGAGAAAGCATCTCACGTCACGATAATGCAGAAAATCAGAATTTTATGGACTTATAATCCTGAAAATTGGGATAATTGGATGAGGCGGATTACCTTCGATCTGGATGTGCTGAGGACCTTTGCGACGGGCATGGATCTCGGCAATTTCGCCAGGGCGGCGGATCGGCTGGGACGATCGACATCCGCCGTCAGTGCGCAGCTCAAGAAGCTGGAGGAGCAGGCCGGCACGCCGATCTTTCGCAAGTCGGGACGCGGGCTGGCGCTGACGGAGGCCGGCGAGACGATGCTTGCCTATGCCCGGCGGCTACTGGAACTGAATGACGAGGCGGTGGCGGCAGTTCAGCGTGTCGAGCTGGAAGGCTGGGTGCGGCTCGGGCTGCAGGAAGACTTTGGCGAGAACCTGCTTCCCGAGGTGCTTGGACGCTTCGCGCGGGCACATCCGAAGGTGCGCATCGAAGCGCGCGTGGTGCGCAATGCCGAGCTTCTGGAACGCGTGACGACAGGCAAGCTCGATCTCGCGCTTGCCTGGAGCGTCGGTACTTTGACCGCGCATTGTGAGCATATCGCCGATGTGCCGATGCGCTGGATCGGCCCGGCAAATGACCTGCAGGCATGGACGAGGGCAAGTGGCGAGCCGATGCCGCTTGCTTCGCTCGAAGCGCCCTGCCTGCTCAGGAATGCCGCGACGAAGGTGCTGGATGAAGCCGGCATTTCCTGGCGGCTCTCTTTCGTCAGTCCGAGCCTCGGCGGTCTCTGGGCTGCGACCGCGGCGGGACTAGGTATCACCGTGCGTACGCCGATCGGACTGCCTGCCAAGGTGCGGATGCTGGCACCCGGCGAAGCGGGCCTGCCGGAATTGCCGAAACTCGGGCTGGTCTTGCATCGGGCAGAGGCCGAGCCCGATGCCGCAACGGCGCGGCTGGCTGAGCTGGTGCTACAGTCGGTGCATGAAGCGGTGAGGGATGTTTCCATGCCATCCGATCATGAGAGAGGATTGCGAAGGGTCGGGTGAAGTGTTGACGCTTCCTGCTGAAGCCGATAGCCTTTCATGACTATGAAAATGATCGCTCTCAACATCGCTACGGTCTTCTTCTTGAGCCTCTAAGGCTCTGCCCTCGGGCAAAGGAAGATGCGGCCACTTCACCAGCCGATTGGCTGGCGCGTTGCCGTGGATTGTAACCACCCTGCATCCGGCCAATGGACAATGCCGGCAGGGTTTGGCGATAGAGAGATATTTCATGACATCTACTGGTTACCCGCCGGCGCTCAGCGCCGAGCAGATCGAGCAGTTCATCGAAGACGGCTTCGTGCGGATCGATGATGCTTTTCCCCGCGACGTGGCCGCGGAAGCCCGCGCCATCATGTGGCGGGATATTCCCTTCGACCCCGAGGATCCTAAAAGCTGGGTGCAGCCGGTCGTCCGGCTTGCCGGCTATGGCGGCGGCCCGTTCGAGACAGCGGTCAACACGCCTGTGCTGCATTCGGCTTTCGATCAGCTCGTCGGTAAGGGGCGCTGGGAGCCGCGCAGCGGTCTAGGCAGTTTTCCGGTCCGCTTTCCGCATCCGGATGACCCTGGCGATGCCGGCTGGCATGTGGATCTGAGCTTTCCGGGAGAGGATGGAAACCCGGGCGAGCAGCGGGATTTTTCCGCCTGGCGGGTCAATGTCAACTCGCGGGGACGGGCACTCCTGATGCTCTTCCTGTTCTCGGATGTCGGCGAAGAAGACGCGCCGACGCGGATCCGGGTCGGATCGCATAAGGATGTAGCAAGGATGCTGGAGCCGGCCGGCGAAGCGGGCATGGCGCATCTGTGGCTGGAGCATGTCGGCGAGGACAGACCGCTTGCTCTGGCGACGGGGCAGGCGGGCACGGTTTATCTGTGCCATCCGTTCCTCATCCATGCGGCGCAGATGCATCGCGGCAAGGAGCCGCGCTTCATGGCCCAACCCGGTCTTTCGCCAACGGAGCCGCTGAAGCTTGTGCGTGAGGACGGCGCCTATTCGCCTGTCGAAATCGCCATCCGCAGGGCGCTCCAGCAAGGTTGAGGCGTGTCGTAAAACGCTGCGTAGCTTTGCGCGGCACGACAGGAGTGGAGGAGGTTGCTTCGTATCGGAACCTCCTCCACTTCAGGGAACCTCCGCCGCAAGATGCTCTGATACAAGAAGAGGGCGCCATTTTGTGCTCAAACGTGGGCTTGGTGGCGGAGGTTCACCTTTAATGGAGGAGGTTCGGCGGAGGTTGCCTCCGCCGGCTTAACATGTTGATATATATTGATTTAAATTGGGTGGAGGAGGTGGCGGAAGTTATTTTGGCAAACCTGCCGGAAGCCACTTATTCCGTTAGTTATGGTGCTGGTATAGCGACGCTTACGGCGACTCTTGGAAAAACGCATTTAACCTCCGCCACCCCCTCCACGGCCGGAGAGGATGCTCAGTTTGCCTGTTACATCACGCCTGCAGTTCCTGCTGTGCAGCCCGGCGGATCGCCTGTGGCGGCTGGCCGAAGGCGCGCAGAAAGGCACGACGCATGCGCTCGCGATCGGCAAAGCCGGTTTCGCGGGCGACGGTATCGATCGGATGGCGGCCTTGTTCCATCATCAGGCGGGCGGCCTCCAGCCGCAGGTTCTCGACCGCTTTTGCCGGTGATTGGCCCGTTTCGGCGCGGAAGGCACGGCTGAACTGGCGCGGGCTCAGATGCGCGGCTTCGGCCAGTTCCTCCACCGAGAGCGTGGATTTCAGATTGCTGCGCGCATGCGCAAGCGCCTTCTGGATACGGTCGGATTTCGGCTCCAACTCCAGAAGGGCGGAAAACTGCGACTGACCGCCAGCGCGGCGATGGTAGACGACGAGCTTGCGGGCAACGGCGCGGGCGATCTCCAGGCCATGGTCTTTCTCGACCATTGCCAGCGCCAGATCGACACCCGCCGTCATGCCCGCCGAGGTCCAGACGGAACCGTCGATGATATAGATGCGGTCTTCCTCCATCCGGATCTCGGGGTACCGGCTCTGCAGCTCGCGGGCGAGATACCAATGGGTCGTGGCACGGCGGCCGTCGAGAACGCCGGCATCGGCGAGCAGAAAAGCACCGGTGCAGATCGAGGCGAGGCGGCGGGTGGCGGGAAGTGCTGCGCGAATGAAATCCGCCTCGGCTTCATTGGGCAGTTTGATATCGGGCGCGCCGGCGACGATCAACGTGTCGAAGCCGGGATCGCCGAAAGCCTCCGTCTCCATGATCATGCCGAGCGAATTGGCGATCGGGCCGCCGGTCTCGGAGAGATAATGGACGTCATAGACCTTCTCGCCGAGCTCGATATTGGCGAATTCGAAGGCCGAGACTGCGGCAAGGCTCATGATCTGAAAGCCGGGAAAGAGCAGGAAAGCAATTTGCTGCATCGTGTCATGTCCTTAAAGGAGGCTGTCCTAAAAGGTGGTATATATGACATTTAGGACATTAGCAATTGGGCGTAAAACTCTCCTCAAGCGCAAGCAATCGGGCCGGCGCATGAGACGGAGAAACGATCATGGCACATGAACATAAGGGTACGGCGCTGGTTACGGGCGCATCGTCGGGCATCGGCGCTGTTTACGCGCACCGGTTGGCAAAGCAGGGCTATAACCTCATCCTCGTCGCCCGCAACACTGAGCGGCTGAAGGCGCTGGCAAGCCGGCTGACCGATGAAACGGGCCGCACGGTCGAAACGATTTCCGCCGATCTCGGCAAGAAGGATGATCTCGCGAAGGTGGAGAAGGTCCTGAAGGAAGATCAGAGCATAACCCTGCTGGTCAACAATGCCGGCTTCGGCGGCACCGCGCCGTTGCTCAACTCCGACATCGACAAGATGCAGGAGATGATCGAACTCAACGTGACCGCCCTGACACGGCTGACCTATGCCGCCGTGCCAGGCCTCGTTGCCCGTGGCGGTGGGACGATCATCAACATCGCCTCGATCGTGGCGATCGCGCCCGAGGTCCTGAACGGTGTCTATGGTGGCACGAAAGCCTTCGTGCTGGCCTTCAGCCAGTCGCTGAAGCATGAGCTTGCCGACAAGAATATCCGTGTCCAGGCAGTATTGCCGGGCGCTACCGCCACGGAATTCTGGGGCATTGCCGGCACGCCGGTCGAACATCTGCCGGGCGAGATCGTCATGTCGGCGGAAAACATGGTCGATGCTTCGCTGGCAGGTCTTGCCGAGGGTGAATTTGCGACGATCCCGGCGCTCGAAGATGCCGGCTTGCTTGCTGCCTACGAACAGGCCCGCCAGGCGCTGATGCCGAACCTGTCGCGTTCGGCTCCGGCTCCGCGTTACAAGATCGTCTGAGGACGATCGATAGAGAACAACATCGTCCGCGGCAGGTCGCTGCGGACGATGTTTTCTATTGAGGAAGATCCGCGCGGAAGGCGGCTGCGACATTCTCTGCGAGGCGATCGTGGATAGCGGTCCGGCTTATTCCCTCGGGATCGTCACAAAGAGGCTCTTCACCTTCTTCCCGAAGGATGGCGGCGCCCGACGGCTTGCATTCGCTAAAGGCGCTGTATTGCGAAGCATCGCTCAGAAGATCGAACTGCGCGCCGGGTATGGCGTCCTTCAGGCCTGACGCGCGTAGCCCAGGCCAGATCGTTGGCGGCGTGCCGAGATTGATCAGGCGGACGGGGATCGATAGGCGCTTGAGGCTGTCGGGTGCGAAATTCACGCCGAATTCAGGATCGATGACGACGGCCGCCTTCACCCGCGGATCGAGATGAGAGCGAGCGATATTTTGCGGATCGATGGAATGAAGATCGATGCCGGCGCTCGCGAATTCGGCGCAGTCGACGCCTGTGCCGCCGGGGTCGCAGGAGCGTGCGAAGCTTTCCGGATCGAGGCGACCGCCTGCGAGGAAAAGTGCTGACGTTCCGCCGACGAGAAACCCCAGCACGCCGATACGATCGTGGTCTATCTGGACAGGCAATGTGCTGCGCTTCTCGATCGCCGTCAGCGCCGCCGAGAGATCGGCAGGCCGCAGCCATATTTCGTGGAGGCTCTCCTCGCTCGTCATCGTCTGAGGATCTGGCTGGCGCATCATTGCGACCACGAAGCCTTTGGATGCGAGGCGCGATGCCATCCAGGCGCCGATGAACGGGCCGGATTTCAGGCCGCCGTGGGAAAGCAAAATCAAGGGATGACTGCCGGCAGCGGCCGGCGCGTCCTGTTGCGCGGCCTCGCCTTTGAAAAGCGGACTGTCGCCAATCAGGATAGACGCTCCGCCTGCCATCGCCGGATACCAGAGCGTGATGTCCATGGTACCGCCGCGTTCCGGCACGGGAACCGGGAGGAGAGACAGGCCGATCGTGTCGGCCGCATGTGCCGGGGTGTTGGTGGCAAGGAGGCAGGCCGACAGCAGCAGGGTGAGAAGATGTCTCATAGAAACCTCGGAACGAAGACCGCCACATGACGGCAAGACGAGGTTTCGCTATTTCCGAGGTACGCGAGACCCCGATCACGATTGAGGTCGTTGCCGATCGCGATCGGGGTCTTCGGGCGGTTATCGGCTCTTAGCCGAAGCGCTCCAGCGCGGTGGTGAAGACGTCGGCGTCGATATTGCCGCCTGACGTGACAACGATCGTCGTATCGCTATCCAGTTGATCGCCATGGAAAAGTGCTGCGGCAAGGGCAACGGCCCCGCCCGGCTCGACGACGATCTTGAGGCGGGTGAAGGCGAGGGCTACGGCGCGCAGCGCCTCATCATCCGTCACGACAATACCCTGCCCGGCCAGACGCTTGAGGATCGGGAAGGTGATATTGCCCGGCTGCGGCGTAATGATCGCGTCGCAGATTGACCCGCTCATGGTGGCGTTTCGCTCGATCTTGCCCGATGCAAGCGACCGCGTGGTGTCGTCGAAGTTTTCAGGTTCGCAGGGACGGACGCGGAAGCCCGGCGCACTTGCTTCCAATGCCAGGGCGATGCCCGAACTCAGACCGCCGCCGCCGCAGGGAACGAGGACTTCAGCGTTCTTGACGCCTTCCTCTTCGGCCTGTTCGGCGATTTCCAGCCCGGTCGTGCCCTGGCCGGCAATGACCAGCGGTTCGTCGAAAGGCTTGATGAGCGTCAGTCCGCGTTCGGCCGAAAGTCTTGCGCCGATCTCGTCGCGGTCTTCGTTGGCGCGGTCATAGAGCACCACTTCGGCGCCGAAGGCGCGCGTATTGGCAATCTTCAGCTTCGGCGCATCGCTCGGCATGATGATGACGCTGGGGACGCCATGCAAGCGTGCGGCAAGGGCGACACCCTGGGCATGATTGCCGGAGGAGAAGGCGATGACGCCCTTCCTGCGCAGTTCGGGATCGATGCCCGAGACGGCGGACCAGCCGCCGCGGAACTTGAAGGAGCCGGAATGCTGCAGGCATTCGGCCTTCACGAACAGCCGCCGGCCGGCGATTTCATCGAGGAAGGGGGAGGAGAGAAGCGGCGTGCGCCGCGCATGACCGCGCAGGCGAGCCCGGGCGGCAACGATCATTTCAATGGAAGCCATGGGAATCTCTTTTTGCTGAATGCCGCTCATGCATAGAGCGCGCATCTTTGCTTGTGAACGGCGACTTTGTCACGGTGACATGAATATGACATTGGACGCCGTGCCACCCGATTCCCGCAGGACGCGCCGTTTTCTGAACTGGGACGGGCTTTCGCCATTCATACGCGCGAATTCGCGGTTGAAGTTGGACTTGCTGATGAAGCCGGAGTCGAACATCACCTGCGTTATCGGATGATCGGTGCCGATGAGTTGCTCGCAGGCGGCGCGAATGCGGAAGTCGTTCACATATTGCGAAACGCTCATGCCGTGGATGCGGTTGACGGCGGTGGAGACGCGCCGGGCGGGCAAGTTCATCTTGCGAGCGATGCGGGTCAGATTGAGATCTGGATCCCGATAGAGTTGACGGACGCGCATCAGCGTATCGAGGGCAGCGGCGACGGCCCCGTCTTCTTCCGTTGCCGGTGGCGGTGGAGGCGGCTCGGCGGATGTCGCTTCGACACTGCTGCCGCCGCTTGCCACGGAAGCGGCGGTGCCGAGGATCAGCAGCGCGATGACGTTGCCGAGTGCAACGATGGCGCCGGCATGGGTGCCGCCGGTCTTGGTGAAATCGAAGCTGATGATGACATCGGTGATGGCTGAGGCGATGAGGGCAAAGCCGGTGATCTGCAGCGAGCGGTAGGAAAGCACGGCACCATCGAGGCGGGAGGATACCAGCGCATCCGGTCCATGCCGGGCAAGCCAGAGCAGAGCAAGACCGTAGCCAAGGAAGATCAGGATGATGGCAAGGCTGATCGGTTCGGGATAGAGGGCGATGAAGATAGCGATTGCGGCCGTCGGCAGAAGATGCGGCCAAAAACTGGAAAGGGTGGGCTGCTCCTCCATGGCGAGCCCCTTGAAACAGACCCAAGCAAGGGCCGCGATCAATGTCGCCATCATCGACTGCAACGGCATGATCTCGATTATGTCGTAGCCCCAGCGGATGCCGATGATCACGGATTGGAAGATGTAGAACCCGATCAGCAGCAGGAAAGGCCGCCTTTCCGCAAGCGATCCGTCACCCTGCCGCAGCATGCGGATCAGTAGAATAGAAAGCAGCAGAGCCACGACGAAGGGTAAGGGAACGAAGATCATCGGCGATATCCGGACAGCGACAATGACCGTCAGAATGAACCCGATTGCGTTCGCGGTCGACCCGGATCGTGATCGAGGTCTCGAAATGGTGCCTGAAAATCCATCCTGAAAGTGTCCTCGACGGGAGGGCTTCATTCATGGACGGATTTCGATGATCATTCTTCTTGTGATGCCGGTGTTTCTGGCTGCCTCCGTTTCCGCTCTGCCGGACAAGGTATCGACGGCTGCAATTCCCGATCTTTCCGGTGTGCGGGCGGTTGCCATCAGCGGTGATGCAAGCTCGATCAACATCACCACGCGAAGCGACCGGCCCTATGGGGCATCGCTCATTGGGCGACGGAAGGGCTGGTTCTCATCCTGGTATTCGAGCTGGTACTTTATCGATTGCCGCGACAACAGCGATATGAGGGTCGAAGGAACGATATTGCATATCGACATCGCCGCATCGTCCTGGCTGGATCCGTCCGATTGCATGATCGAGGTCAATGCCAACGTGCCGGCGGGTGCAGCCCTCAGGATCGACCAGAATGCTTTCTCGGCCAAGCTCAATGGCCATTTCTCCGACCTTGTCATCGCCGGAAAGGCAGCAGACATCACCCTCGATGGACATGCCGGAAGTGTCGATATCCGCGCCGATGCGGTCAGGGCTTCCCTTGATTTCGACAGAGTCGAAGCGGACGAGAACGTATCGATCCGCGCTCGTGCACTGGACGCCTATCTCGGGTTCGGAGACAGTGTACCTGTGGACTACAAGGTGACGGCAAAGGCTTCCTGGGTCGATGCCATGCAGCCGAGCGTGCCGGGTGCAATGCCGCGCGTCGAGATCGACGGCGATTTCGTTCGGGTCAGGATCCGATGAGGCGGCTGTTCAATAGCCGTTGGCGGAGCCTTCGGTCGCGCGGTTGTCCATTGCGCCATTATAGCGAGCGCCGCCGCCCTTCTCGATCGCCGCGAGGCTCTTGCCGCCAACGAGAATGCCGGCGGCCTGTCCCCAGACCGGAGCACCATTGCCGCCATCGAACTTGTAACCCATCTCCGCAAGCGCCTTTTCGGTATCCGGAGAGAGCGCAAAGGGCTCCAGGTAGACGGTGTCCGGCTGCCATTGGTGATGGATACGCGGGGCGTTGACCGCCTGGCTGATATCCATGCCGAAATCGACGACGTTGAGGATTGCTTCCAGCGTGATGGTGATGATGCGCGAGCCGCCGGGGCTGCCGATCACCATGAAGGGCTTGCCATCCTTGGTGACGATCGTCGGGCTCATGGAAGAAAGCGGCGTCTTCTTCGGTGCGATGGCATTGGCCTCGCCCTGCACAAGGCCATAGAGGTTCGGGACGCCGGGCTTGGAGGTGAAGTCGTCCATCTCGTTGTTGAGCAGTACCCCGGTGCCGGGAGCGACCACGCCGGCGCCGAAGGAGCCGTTCAGCGTATAGGTCACGGCGACGGCATTCCCCTCGTCATCGACAACAGAATAATGCGTCGTCTCCGTGCTTTCCTTGCCGCCGAGCGGCTTCAGATTGGCCGAAGTACCCGCCTTGTAAGGATTGATTTTGGAGCGGATTTCCTTGGCGTAGCTCTTGTCCAGCAGCTTGGAGACGGGATTGTCGATGAAGTCAGGATCGCCGAGCGCGGCGTTGCGGTCAACATAGGCATAGCGCATGGCCTCGACCATGATATGCACGGCTTCGGCCGATCCATAGCCAAGATAAGAGAGCGGATAGCCTTCGAGGACGTTCAGGATCTCGCAGATGATGACGCCGCCGGAGGAGGGCGGCGGCGAGGAAATGATGTCATAGCCGCGGTAATTGCATTCGATCGGCTTCAGTTCCCGCACCTTGTACTGCTCGAAATCTTCCTTGGCGAGGATGCCGCCCTTGGCCTGGCTCGCCTTGACGATCGCATCGGCCGGTGCGCCCCTATAGAAGGCGTCGCTGCCTTTTTCGGAGATCGACTGCAGGACGGCGGCAAGGTCCGGCTGCACCAGTTTTTCACCGGGTGAGTAGGGGCTGCCGCCGGGCTTCAGGAATATTTTTGCGGCCTCTTCATCCTTGGCGAGCCGCTTGACGCCGCCGGCAAAGCTTGCCGTATCACCCTGTTCCAGCGCGAAGCCGTCTTTCGCATATTTTAGGGCTGGCGCGATCAGTTCCTCGCGGGGCTTCGTGCCGTATTTCTCGCGTGCGGTCTCGAAGCCCATGACAGAACCCGGTGTGCCGATGGCGAGATAGCCGTCGAGGCTGGCGCGGGGAACGATATCGCCCTTGGCATCGAGATACATGGTCTTGGTAGCGGCGAGTGGTGCGCGTTCGCGGAAATCGAGGAAGGTCGTGCGTCCGTCCTTCAGGCGGATCGTCATGAACCCGCCGCCACCGAGATTGCCGGCCGTCGGATAGACGACAGCAAGCGCATAACCGACCGCGACCGCGGCATCGACAGCATTGCCGCCGCTTTTGAGCACGTCGACGCCGACATCGGTTGCCAGATGCTGGGCAGTCACGACCATGCCATGTTCAGCCTCGACGGGTGCCGGCGAAGCGGCAAAGGTCGGCAATGGCGCGAGCCAAAGCGAGATGGTGGCGAGAATGGCGATGTATTGTCTGTGATGGCGGTCCATGAATTTCCCCTCGAAGGACGGCGATGGAAAAGATATGGCGTCGCGGCTGCAGCCGGCAATGTTGAAGTCAGAGGCTTTCTTCAGGAATGAAAACCATGCCGGTCAGGTCTTTGTCCTTCAAGGCCGCCCATTTCAAAAGGGCGTCCAAAGCAGGGCAAAGGGCCTGGCCCCAGTCAGTCAGGCGATACTCCACCTTGGGCGGCACCTGATGATGGACGATGCGCAGCACGATGCCGTCATTTTCCATCTGGCGAAGTTGTTGGATCAGCATCTTCTGCGAGATGGCAGGTATGGCGCGTTCGAGATCGGAAAAGCGCAGCACCTTGCCGCCGAATAGGTGGAAAAGAATGATGAGCTTCCAGCGTCCTTCCAGAATCTTCAATACGTTCTCGACGCCGGTTGCGGCGGAATAGGGTGTCATCGCAGTACCTTACTTTCAGGTAAGTACCTGACTTTTTTGTAGGTTCTTGTCATCTGGTAAGCCTATGCCCATTCTTTTCGCGGAGCAACCGAACAGGAGTTTCCGAATGAGTATAGAGCTTCCGAAACCGATGGCCGCCTACTACGCCGCCAAGAATCAGAAGGATGTCGAGAGCATGCTTGCCTGCTTTGCAGCAGATGCCATCGTGCACGATGAGGGCGAGGACAGGCGCGGTCATATCGAAATCCGCGAATGGATGGAGGAGACGACGCGCAAATATGGTGTGACGGTCGATCCCAGGGAGATTTCCGGCGACGCTGATAAGCCGGTTGTGACTGCGCGGGTCGCCGGGAATTTTCCGGGCAGCCCTGTCACCCTATACTATCACTTCACGCTTGCCGGCGACGCCATCACGCATCTGGAGATCAATCCATGATGGTCGCACCGGCTTTATCGTTCGACCCGACCGAGTTCAGCGGCAAGCGTGTCCTTGTCACCGGTGGTACGAAGGGCATGGGCGAAGCGATTGTGCGGCGACTTTCCGCAGGCGGCGCGAAGGTCGCGACGACCGCACGCTCGCCGCTGCCCGAGGGTCAAGTGCCGACGCTCTTCGTTCAGGCCGATATCAGCACGGCGGAAGGCGTGAACGCAGTCGCGTCGAGGGTGCTTGAGGCCTTCGACGGTCTCGATATTCTCGTCAACAATGTCGGTGGTTCATCGGCACCAAGTGGCGGTTTTGCCGCGTTGACGGATGAGCACTGGCAGGCAGACGTGAATGCCAATCTGATGGCGCCGGTACGCCTCGACCGGGTATTTCTGCCCGGCATGATCGAGCGCGGCCACGGCGTCATCATTCATATCTCCTCGATCCAGAGACGATTGCCCCTGTATGAAGCGACGCTCGCTTACGCGGCGGCCAAGGCCGGATTGTCGAATTACAGCAAGGGATTGTCGAAAGAGGTTGGCCCGAAGGGCGTTCGGGTGAATGCCATAGCACCTGGCTTCATCGAAACCACGGCCGCCACGGCGCTGATCCGGCGTATCGCCGAGGAGGCCGGCACCGACGAGGATGGCGGTCGCAAACTGCTGATGGATTCACTCGGCGGCATATCGATCGGCCGGCCGGGTCGCCCGGAAGAGGTGGCGGAGCTCGTTGCCTTCCTGGCCTCGCCCCGCGCCGCTTCCATTCATGGTGCGGAATATACGATCGACGGCGGCACCGTTCCGACGGTTTGATCGATGGAAGAGCCGGCCATCCGCTCCTCCGCCTTGCGGGCGATTGCCGCAAGGTCGCGCGGCCTGCCGGCAATTTTCTCCAAAGCGGCAATGGCGACGTCGGTCGCAAGATAGTCAGGCTTGTGGCCGACGCCTTTGACCGTGATGAGTTCGGATCCCCTGATGTCCCGCGCCAGTCCCCGCGAATGCAGGTGCTCCCAGACGATCTCGTCCTTGTCGCCGGTGATGATGACCGTCGGCGCGGCGATCTCGGAATAGTGCTGCGCGTTGGCCGTCAGATATTCGTGGAGCCGTTTGAAGTCGACGGCATTGTTGTAAAAGGCGCGTGGCCGCAGCACCAGCGACGGGCCGGTTCTGGCTATGTAGTCGGCAGGCCGGGGATTGGGACGGAAGACGTTCACCGTGCCGCGCTCCAGCCGCCGCAGGCCGAGAGGCACGACGACCGCATGATTGAACAGCCAGCCGATGATCGGTGCAGTGGCGACGTGATAATACCAGTCGATGCCGCCTGGCCACGGATGGGTGGCCGGCGCCAGGAACAGGAGACCTGCCGTCTTGTCCGGGTGCCGGACGCCGAACGCCGCGGCAATCGCGCCGCCGAAGGAATGGCCGATGATTACAGCTCTTTTGACGCCCCGCTTTTCCATAAGGCTGGCGATGGCGTCGGCCTGACCTGAGGGCAGGGCATTTTCCGGCCCACCGCGTTCCGAATAGCCATGACCGGGGCGATCGACGAAGAGCATCTCGGCGCGGCCTTCGAGGGGTTTCCGGAATGCGCCGGTCTGGTCCAGCAAGTTGCCGCTTGCGCCATGAATGAAGACCAGGGGCGGAAGATCGGTGGTGTCGGGGCGCGGAACATGTACGGCATTCATGCGATAGCCGCCAATATCGGTCAGTTCGCCGATATTGGGGTAGGCATGTTCGAACTGGCGGGCC
The DNA here is from genome assembly GCF_056400025.1 of Rhizobium sp. 01L419. Classification (NCBI taxonomy): domain Bacteria; kingdom Pseudomonadati; phylum Pseudomonadota; class Alphaproteobacteria; order Hyphomicrobiales; family Rhizobiaceae; genus Rhizobium; species Rhizobium sp. 01L419. The sequence continues at coordinate 146,611 of NZ_JBFTSM010000004.1, read as the reverse complement.
TTGTAGGAGGAATAGCCAATGGCCGCAGCGATGGGAGCGAGAAGGGCAGAGACTTCGGTAAGCATGGCTTCAACCGCACAGGGACCATATCATCGAGCTAAGATCGTGCGCCTTCTTACGCCGTCAAGTGCGCGCCGGATCTGTCAGGTGCGGCTGCCGGCAAGCTTTTCCGAGAGCGTGCCGATCTGCTCCTGCGCGGTGCGATCGGCGGGGTAGACATCCAGGACGCGCTCCCAGGCTTTGAGGGTAATCTGGTCATTGCCCGTGGTGGCGAGGATAGCCGCCATGCCCGACAGGGCGCCGAAATGACGAGGCTCGATCTTCAGCACTTGTTCGATATCGGCCATCGATTTGCGATAGTTGCCGAGCACGAAGTTCAGCGTTGCACGCCGGTTCCAGCTTTCGGCATAGGCCGGTTTCAGGGCGATGGCTTCATCCAAAAAATCGAGCGCTGCCGGATTGCGCTTTTCCTCGATCGCCTTGTCGGCCCATTGCATCAGGAGATTGATCGTCGCGCTGTTGGAATCGTTCCATTCCATGCGGATCTGATTGGCGATGCCGCTTGCCTTGTCGGGGTCGCGCTCACGCTTCAACTGCCCATAGAGTCGGTCAAGACGCTGCTTTGGAGACGAATCGGAATCGGCCGGCTGTTCGACGATAACGTTCTTCTGCTGAGCCATAGCGGGGAGAGCAGGAACGAACAGGGTGAGGGCAAGCGGCAGCGCCGCTGAGGTCAAAGCAAAAAAACGCATGGCGGACATATTAGCCCGCCATCGCAGAAGATCAAACAAATTTGGCGTGATCACCGAAGCGACCAACCGATATGCCCGCCTGAGGGCAGGCAAACCGGATACGCGCAATCAGCCCTGACGAGCCTTGTAGCGCGGGTTCTGCTTGTTGATGATGTAGATGCGGCCCTTGCGGCGAACGAGACGGTTGTCACGATGACGCGCCTTGAGCGACTTGAGCGAATTCTTGATCTTCATTTTTCTGATCCGCGATGTTTCTGGGGGAATTCACATTCGCCCGTGTCTTTTAACAATCAAAAGCGCGCCAGCTGGGCGCGCTCTTTAGGTGGGGGAGCAGATAACCCGGCCTCTTTCTTGTGTCAACCACGTGAAGGTTATTTTCCGTGGTTTTCAGGCGATATCCCGGGCAGTGCTCCGGATGCTTTACCCGTCAGCGTGGTCACATGACCCATCTTCCGGCCAGGGCGCGACTCGGTCTTGCCGTAGAGATGCACCAGGGTGTCGTCGTGCTTCAGCCAGTCCGGAACTGCAAGGATATCATCACCGATCAGGTTCTGCATCACACAATCGGAATGCCGCCTGGGATTGCCGAGCGGCAGGCCGGCCACGGCGCGGATATGCTGCTCGAATTGCGAGACGACGCAGGCAGCTTCCGTCCAGTGGCCGGAATTGTGCACGCGCGGCGCCATCTCGTTGACGATCAGGCTGCCATCAGCCAGCACGAAGAACTCGATGCCGATGACGCCGACATAATCGAGCGCAGCGAGAATCTGTTCGGCAGCCTTGCGCGCCGCATCGGCGGTGGCAGCCGAGATCGCCGCCGGTACGGTCGATGTATGAAGGATGCCGTTGCGATGGACATTTTCGGCCGGATCGAAGCAGAGCACGGTGCCATCGGTGGCGCGCGCGGCGATAATCGAGACCTCGCGTTCAAAGGCGACGAAGCTTTCGAGGATGAGCGGCACCGAGCCGAGCTCCGCATAGGCGCCGTCTGGAATGTCGGCCGGCGAACGGAACACCTTCTGGCCCTTGCCATCATAGCCGAGGCGGCGGGTCTTCAGCACACCCTGATCGCCGAAATCCTTCAGCGCCGATTCGAGATCGGCCTGGCCGTCGACGGCATGGAAACGGGCGGTCGGGATGCCGCAGCCATTGATGAAACGTTTTTCGATGAGGCGGTCCTGCGCGGCTTCCAGCGCCTTTGGCGGTGGATAGACAGGCACGTTCTTCGCCAGCGTTTCGGCAGCGGCAACGGGCACGTTCTCGAATTCGTAGGTCACGACATCGCAAAGCTTGGCCAGTTCGGCGAGTGCTGCCGGGTCGTCATAGGCAGCGACAATCTGCCGGTTGGCAAGCTGGGCGGCGGGGCTGTCGGCCTGCGGCTCCAATATTACCGTGCGGAAATTCAGCCGGGCTGCGGCCATGGCAAGCATGCGGCCGAGCTGGCCGCCGCCGATAATGCCTATTGTCCTTACCATCAGAGATCGTCCATCGGATATTCGGCGACGGAGGCGCTCTGGCGCTCGCGCCATTCGTCAAGGCGATCGGCGATTTCATCGTCGGAGAGGGCAAGCACGGCAGCGGCAAGAAGGGCCGCATTGATCGCGCCGGCCTTGCCGATGGCAAGCGTGCCGACGGGGATGCCGCCCGGCATCTGTACGATAGAAAGCAGGCTGTCCTGGCCGGACATTGTCTTGGACTGGACCGGCACGCCGAAGACCGGCAGCGGCGTCATGGCTGCCGTCATGCCCGGAAGATGGGCCGCGCCGCCTGCACCTGCGATAATGACTTTGAAACCCTCGGCACGCGCGCCTTTGGCGAAGGTCACCAGCCGGTCGGGTGTGCGATGAGCCGAGATGATACGCGCGTCATACTCGATTTCCAGCGCCTCCAGCGTATCGGCAGCATTCTTCATGGTTTCCCAGTCGGACTGGCTACCCATGATAATGGCGACTGGCGGTCTGTCTGTTATCGTCACAATCGTTCCTTCAGGCGATGATATCAGGTATGATCTGGTCTTCCAGCTTGGAGAGCTTGTCCTTGATGACCAGCTTCTTCTTCTTCATGCGCTGGACGCGCAGGGCATCGCAGCCGGTTTCAATCATGGCGTTGATCGCGGCGTCGTAATCCTCGTGCTCCTGACGCAGACGCGCCACGATGAGCCTGATTTCCGCCTGTTCCTGATCGGCCATTAATATTCCCCATAGTCGTCTTCGGACCTTGTCCGGTCTGCCGATAATTTCCGCAAGCTCCTATCACCAAATAGAGGTAACGGGAAGTTAGTGTTGATCATGAATTTGCCGCTTAGTCTCCATCTTTTGGCCTTCGACAAGCCTTCAAAAATGTGTCACAGTCCGCTGGTTGACACCTTGGATCTCCAGCGATGGATGGCTGGGGAGAGGTAAGAGGAAGGAAGGGTCAAATGACTGTTCAAGCTCATCTTGAATCGCTCCAGAAAAAGCATGTCGCTCTCGAGGAAGAGTTGCATGTCCTGAGAACATCTCCCTCTATTTCCGATACTGAACTTGCCGAATGCAAGCGCCGTAAGCTGCGTATTAAGGACGAGATCGAGCGTCTCAAGTCATCCGTCCATTGATCTTTCCAGGATCGCCGGACATCAGTCTTGCGCAAGAAAAGGTGAAACCCCGCAATTTTCCAGACAATCAAGCAAGACCCGGTGATTAACCGAGATCAAGCGCCAGTCCCATGCATGCGGCATCGGGCTGGCGTTTTCACGAGAGGTGCCTTCAGGCCCAGAACTGATCCAGCCAGAGATTGAGCTTATCGAAGCCGCGGTTATTGACCGTGTAGATGCGTTTCGTGCCTTCCGAGGTCACGGAAACGAGGTTGCTTTCAAGCAGTGCCTTCAGGTGTTGCGACACGGCAGGGCGGCTGATCGGCAGGCCCTCGGCGAGCTCATTGACCGTCTTTGGCGCGCGCCGCAATTCTTCCAGCAGAAACCGCCGGTTCGGATCGGCAATCGCAGTGAAGGGGTCCGCGTTCGACATGACAAAAAGCTACGTCAAACAGGCCTTTCCAGCAAGGAAATTGTGCATCGCAATGGAACGGAAACCTATTCGAGTATGCCTTCGTGCAGGATCAGAAAAGCCGCGATCAGCGCCATGGCATACATGAAGGGATAGAATATCTCCGGCTTCATGCGCCGTACACACCATGCGCCGGTAATCGTTGCCAGAGGGGCGAAGGGCAGGAGCGTTGCGGAAGCCAAGAGATTACGGGTGTCGAGCTGGCCGAGCGCGAAATAGGGAACGAGTTTTACGGCATTCAGAATTGCGAAGAAGCGCACGCTCGTGCCGATGAACTCCCTCGGCGGCAGTTTGAGCGGGAGGGCGTAAATCTGGAAGGGCGCGCCGCCGGCATGGGCGACGAAGCTGCCGTAGCCGGAAAACGTACCCCAGAGGCTCGCCAGCACCGGGCGCTGGAGACGCGGCGGCATGATCTTTCCCTTGCCGGGGCCGAAATTGTTCCAGAAGTAACGCAGGCAGAAGGCCACCGTGACGGCACCGATGAGAATCCGGAGCACATAGCCGGGCACGAGGGCGGAGGTAGCCCAACCGAAGGTGATGCCGAGGATAGCCCCCGGCAGCATGATCTTCAGCGTCGTCCAGTCGCCATGCTGGCGCCAGATCACCAGCGATATCATGTCCATGAAGACGAGGATGGGCAGCAGGATCGCGGCGGCCTCGACAGGTGCGACGACGAGGGCAAGAAAGGGAAGGCCGATCAGCGACAAAGCGTCGCCCATCCCGCCTTTGGCAAGCCCGATCAGGATGACAGCCGGGATTGCGGCGTAGTAGAATGACAGATCTTGCGGCACGCTTTTGAAGTTCCTCCCCTTGCAAGCCCCCTCTATCGGAATTACTCACTCAAAACGAGTGCGGATCCGCCATAGAGCTGGAAAAACCGCCGCACATGGAAAGACTTCATGACCGAACCGGAAAATCGCTGCCGTCTTGTCCTTGTTGTACCCGACATCGCTGATGCCGATGAGCGGGCAAAAATCGTCGCCGATGCGCTTGACGGTGGCGATATCGCGTCCGTCATTCTGCCGCAATACGATCTGGATGACGGCAGCTTCCAGAAACATGCCGAGAAGCTCGTACCCATCATCCAGGACGCGGGAGCTGCGGCTCTCATCGCCGGCGACAGCCGCGTGGTCGGCCGTTCGAAGGCCGATGGCTTGCACATCACCGGACCGGCAAGCGAGATTGCCGATGCAATCGATCGTTATGCAGACAAGTTGATCGTCGGCGGCGGCAATGCGGCCGACCGGCACACGGCGCTGGCCGTGGGCGAGGAACGGCCAGACTACATCTTCTTTGGTAAGCTCGACGGCGACATCAAGCCGGACGCGCATCCGAAGAACCTGGCGCTTGCCGAGTGGTGGGCTTCGATGATCGAAATTCCGTGCATCGTGATGGGCGGCACTGATCCTGCTTCCGCGCTTGCCGTTGCCGAGACCGGAGCAGAGTTCGTCGCGATGCACATGGGCGTGTTTGCCGAGCCGGCACAGGCGCGGTCGATCGTGGCTCAGATCAATGCGTTGCTTGACGAAAAAGCGCCACGGTTTGAGGATTGATATCGCGCTTATGCCGATCCCCGCCCGCCTTTCGAGATGCGCTCTCCTCTGCATGACCGCCCTGTTGGCGGTCCAACCGGAATTCGTGCTGGCGCAGGCGAATGAAGCGATCACCGAACCCTCCGCAACTCCGAGCCAGACATTCCGCACCGACCGGCCGCAACCGCCCGACGGCACCATTCCATCCGATGGCGTCGGGGTTTTTGATCGCATGGGTGCGAAGCTACCCGACCTGCCGCCTGAAAAGGAATATAAGGGACAGATCGACGAGGCGTTCGGTGCCTATCAGCGCGGCTATTACCTGACCGCCATGGACAAGGCGCTGCCGCGGGCACAGCTCGGCGATCCGGCTGCCCAGACTTTGATCGCGGAAATCCTGTCGCAGGGGCTCGGCGTCAAGCGGGACATGAAGAACGCAGCCTTCTGGTACGGCAAGGCGGCCGAGGGCGGTGATCCTGCCGCCATGTTTAAATATGCCCTGCTTCTCATGGAGGGCAACAACGTCACGCGCGACAAGGCGAAGGCCGACGAATTCATGCGCAAGGCGGCTGATGGGGGCAATCCGTCTGCCGAATTTAACTGGGCGCAGACGCTCGTTGCCGACAATCCCGGCGACAAGGGGTTGAAGCTCGCCTTGCCTTATTATGAGAAGTCGGCAGAACAGGGCGTCGCCGATGCGCAATATGCAGTCGCGCAGATCTACCAGAAGCTTTCCGATCTGCCGGACGAAAAGAAGCTTCTGGCCCGCGAGTGGCTGGCGCGCGCTGCGCGCGCGGGGTTCGATACGGCGCAGCTCGACATGGGTATCTGGCTGGTTAACGGCATCGGCGGGCCGAAGGATTATGTGCGCGGCTTCGAATGGCTGAAGCTTGCCGCCAACCGCGGCAATGTCGTTGCACAAAATAAGCTCGCACATCTCTACATCAATGCGCTGGGCACGCCGCCCAACCCGATCGAGGCCGCGAAATGGTACGTGCTGTCGCGGCGGGCAGGCCTGACCGATCCGCTGCTCGAGGATTTCTACCTCGGTATCGAGGACGATCAGCAGAAGGCGGCGATCGAGGCGGCAAACAAGTTCCGCCGGACCAACTGACGCGCGGGCCTTGCCTTAGAAAAGCGCGTCCTCGAACAGATCTTCGTCGCTCTGGGCTTTTTGCGGCTCAACAGGCGCGGCTGCGGCGGTTTCCTCGGTGGGGGGAATGATGTCGCGATGGACATTGCGTTCCTGCACCATTGTGTAGAGCTTGAAGATCTTGCGGTCGAGCGGGGCGATCGCTTCGGCAATGTCGGAGATATCGGCGATCTGGTCGCCGGCCACGGTTTCCAGCACGTCGGCGCAGCGGGCGAGCACGTCGCCGAGATCGTGCTGGAAATCGAGCTTGCCGATCAGCAGGTTGATCTTGGTCGCGACCTCGCGGCCATGTTCGGCAAGCACCTTGAGCTCGTCTTCCATCAGGTTGGCGGCGGAGCGGATCGTGCCGACGGCCGATGTGAGGCTTTCGGCAAGGCCGCCGTTCTTGGCACTGCCTGCAGGAGCAACGCGTCCGGCCGAGGCTTCGAGCGCTGGCAGGCCGTTGACGATGGCATCGGCTGAATCATCGAGCTTGCCGGCAAAGATGCGTAATTCGCCCGTGACGACGTTGATCGACTTGCCCTCTTCGCCGAGGCGGCTGCAGCGCAGGTTGGTATTCAGCGCCATATAGTGGATATCGATCTTGACCGCGCGGATCGCCTCGATGGAGTGCAGAAGCGTCGCGGCGGTGCCGAGCGTCGACTGGCTGACCTGGTCGGCCTGACGGCTTGCGGCATCGACCTGCTTGACGATCTCGTGGGCGGCCGAGACGCTGGATTCCAGCGCACGCATGAAATTGCCGTCGCTTCCGTCGCTCCGACCGCTCATCTGGTCGCGTAATCTCAGAATTCCCTGCGTATCCTGGCTGAAGCTCGCGATGGTCTGCACGACATTGCGGGAATCCCGCTGGAAATCCGTGCACATGTCCGCCATCTGCGCAGCAGTCAGGTGATGGATGACGTTCATCAGGCGCTTGCGTGCATCGGGATTAAGTTTGGCGCCGTCTTCGCTCGCGAAGAAATCCTGCAGCAGCGAAAAGGTGCTTTGTACATGCTCGATGCGCTGACGGGTGATATCGCCGATCTGCAATGCAGAAAGCGTGGATGCAACCTTGCTCTGCACACCACGGGCGATGGCGCCTACGTCGCGGGCGATCGCTCCGAGATTCTGGCGGTGATCGGCAATCTTCTTTGCGTCGTCCTGGAGCGCCCTGGCGACAGCGGGAACGGTATCGGCATAGTTCTTGGCGAGATTATAGCCGAAGGACAGGGCGAGCTTGACCTCCTTCTGCAGACTGTCGAGATGGGTGGCAAAGCGATTGACTTCGTCGGTCCCTGAATAGATGCGTTCGAGAATTTCCTGAGCGAAACCCGCAAATTCGGCGAGGCCGGCGCCTGTTATTTTCACCGTGACCGCAAAGGTGCGCAGATAACGCATTGTTTCCTGCATATCCGCGACATGCCGGTGCAGTTCCGAACCTGTCTGGGCAAGTGCCGTCAGTGCCTGCTGGCGGTTTTGTTCCGCCCCCGGAAGCTCGATCAGGTTCTGGACGGTCGCATTGAGATCGGCGCTGGTGTCACTCGCCTCATTGTTGTCCAGTGCCCTGGTGATCTGGTCCAACGACGTCAAAAGACGATTGAGGACATCCATGACTGACAACAGGACGGTGCCACCTTCGAGGAAGCGTTCCTCGACCTGGGAACGAGCCGATTCCAGAGTCTGACTTATATCCGAACCTGAAGCATAGAGCGCAGTCTGTGCCGATGCCGTCGCGTTTGTCACTTTTGTACCTTTACTTATAAACACAGGCAATTTGACTCTATTTTTACGCGCAGGATGGAAATGGCAGGTAAACGCCACAGACTCGTAGACGTTGTGCTTAACAACCTATGAAGGCATTCGGCAAGAATTGATAAGCCCTCCACGGACATCTATCTATCTATCTGTTTTTATATGGTATTTTATAATATGAGAAGGCTTCAGTATAAATTATCTTGGATGATAATTCAGGGAGTCGGGACTCGCGTTAATTGCACTTCCTACAACCGCCGTTTACGCGCTGTTAAGCCTGTCATGAGAATCCTTTTATGGTCGTTAAGTATTTCTCCGACCCTGGAGGCTGCGTTGGATACTCAGGTGCAATATTGTGAATCTATATCTCTTCCGGAAGTTCTGAACATTCGTAATGTTTCAGAAGTATATGCGAAGATTATTGATCAATTTCGTGACAATAATACAATTACTCTAAGTCTTCCCGAAAACACGGAAGCGGATCTGAGTGCTCTCCAGCTCATCGAAGCCGCCCGCCGTCAGGCAAGGGCCAAAGGCAAGACTTTTACCCTTTCGGCTCCGGCCAGCGGTTCGCTTCTCAAGGTCCTTGAGCGGGCCGGATTTACCGAGGCCTTCGATCAAGAAGACAAGAAGTTCTGGTTGCATGAAGAGGTGACGTTATGAGCGCAAACATCCTGACCGTTGACGATTCCGCCAGCATTCGGCTGACCACCAAGGTCACGCTGACCAATGCAGGCTACGCTGTCACGGAAGCCGTCAATGGCGCCGAGGGCCTGGCAACCGCCAAGAGCGGCAATTTCGACCTGATCGTCACCGATCTCAACATGCCGGTCATGGACGGGCTGACGATGATCGAGGAACTGCGGAAGCTGCCCGCCCAGGCCGGTGTGCCGATCATCTTCCTGACGACGGAATCCGATGCGGATCTGAAGGCGCGTGCCAAGGCTGCGGGTGCTACCGGCTGGCTTACCAAGCCGTTCGATCCGGAAAATCTCGTGAAGATCGTGAAGAAGGTGCTTGGCAGATGAGCTCGCTCGATCCAGTCGCAGTATTCCGTACCGAAGCGGCCGAATGCCTCGAGGCGATCGAAGCCGGCCTTCTCGACCTTAACCACGACCTCGAAAACAAGGATCTCGTCGACGCGGTGTTCCGCGGCCTTCATACATTGAAGGGCTCGGGCTCAATGTTCGGTTTCGAGCAGCTTGCCGCTTTCACCCATCATTGCGAAACGGCCTTCGACCGTGTCCGTAAGGGTGAAGTTCCGGCAACCGCCGAGCTCGTTGCCGCCGTTCTTGCCGCGCAGGATCACATGCGGGCGCTCGTCGAACAGCCCGATGCCGATCACGGCGATACCGGCCACAAGCTGCTTGCCCAGCTCCAGGCGGCCGTCGGCGGCAAGGCCGAGGCCAAGGAGGCTGCCGCGCCTGCAACATCCGCTGTCGCAGCCGCGGCTCCTGCCAAGAAGACGACGACCTGGCGCATCCGTTTCAGCCTACCGGCGAATTCCATGGCGAACGGCACCAATCCGCTCGGCCTTCTGGATGAACTGCGCGATCTCGGCGAATGCACAGTTCGTGCAAACACATCAGGCATTCCGCCGCTCGATGATCTGGTCCCGACCGAACTCTATGTTTCATGGGATGTTGTTCTGACGAGCGAGCAGGACCGTTCTGCCATCGACGACGTTTTTATCTTCGTCATGGATGACATGCAGCTCGACGTTCAGGAAATCGCCGGTCCGCAAGCCGCGCCGGCCGAGGCAAGAAAGGATGTAGCTGCTGCTCCGGTCGCCGCAGCATCCGTTGCACCGGCTCCAGCCGCTGCTTCGGAGTTCCGCCCGGTCGAGGCCGTTCCGGTAAAGCGCGAAACGCCCGCGCCTGCCCAGGCCGCAGCCCAGGCAAAGGCGCAGGAAAACGTCCGTGTCCCGGCAGAACGTCTCGATGAACTGATGGACCGCGTCGGCGAGCTCGTCATCGCCCAGTCGCGCCTCAGCCAGCTGGCAAGCTCCAGCTCGGACATCGCCTTGCGCTCGGTGTCGGAAGAAATCGAACGCCTCTCCGGAGAACTGCGTGACACGATGATGGTGCTGCGCATGGTGCCGGTCGGAACGCTCTTCTCGCGCTTCCGCCGCCTCGTCCACGATCTCGCCCGCGAAACCGGCAAGGTCATCGAACTCGTCACGGAAGRCGAGACCACCGAAGTCGACAAGACCGTCATCGAACGCCTCGCCGACCCGCTGGTCCACCTCGTCCGCAACTCGATCGACCACGGCCTCGAACCGCCTGCCGAACGTCTTGCTGCCAGCAAGACGGAAGCCGGAACCGTGACGCTGTCTGCCCACCAGTCCGGCGGTGAAGTCATCATCTCCATCAAGGATGACGGGCGCGGCATCAACCGCGAGCGGGTTCGCGCCAAGGCGGAATCCTCGGGCCTCATCGCGCCCGGCCAGCCACTTTCCGATCAGGAACTGCTGCAGCTCATCTTCGCGCCGGGCTTCTCCACCGCCGCGCAGATCACCAATCTCTCCGGTCGCGGCGTCGGCATGGATGTCGTCAAGAAGACGGTCGAAGCGCTGCGCGGCGCGATCCAGGTCGTCAGCCTGCCGGGGCAGGGTTCGGAAGTCTCGCTGCGCATTCCGCTGACGCTCGCCATCATCGACGGTCTGCTGGTGCGCGTCGGCGCCGGGCGTTACGTCATCCCGCTCTCGGCGGTCGAGGAGTGCCTCGAACTGTCGCTGGAAGAAGACCTCCGCTCGCGTGGGCGCAGCTTCATCTCGCTGCGCGACAGTCTGGTGCCGTTCCTGCGGCTGCGCGATCTCTTCCGCACCGGCACCAAGCCGGACGTCCATCAGAAGGTGGTCGTCATCTCGACAGGCACCGAACGTGTCGGCCTCGTGGTCGACCAGATCATCGGCGACCACCAGACGGTCATCAAGTCTATGTCGAAACTGCACAACGACGTGGCGACCTTCTCTGGCGCCACCATTCTCGGCGACGGCAGCGTCGCCCTCATTCTTGACGTCGGGCACCTCGTTGCCGCGGGTCAGCAACAGGAGGCGCAATTGCGCGTGGCAGGATGAGCACAGCAGCAACAGCCGAAAAATTCGACAAGCACTGGAATTATGCCGAAGAAGTCGAAGTTCTGACCTTCGATCTCAATGGCGAGACCTTCGCACTGGAAGCCGTCATCGTCCAGGAAATCCTGGATCTGCTTCCCGAGACCGCGGTGCCGGGCAGCCAGCCCTTCGTCGCCAGCGTCATCAACTTCCGCGGCAAGGTTATTCCGCTTGCCGATCTTCGCCTCGCTTTCGGGATGGAAGCCTCGGAAGCGACGATCGACAGCCGCATCGTCGTCATCGAGGTCGATCTGCAGGGGGAGCAGACGCTCGTCGGAATGCGTACCGACAAGGTGAACGAAGTGACGACGCTGACGAAAAGCGCCAGCGAACCGCCGCCAAGCGTGGGTATGCGCTGGCGCGCGGATTACATCAATTGCCTGGTCAAGCGGGGCGGGGAGTTCATCATCCTCCCGAATTTGCAGGCGATTTTCTCATCGAGGCATGAGACGGCGGGGGCCGTCAGCTAGCCGGGGGCCAATCATTAGGGGTTAAGACGATGCGATTGACGATCAAGACAAAGTTGGTGACTGCGTTCACCTTTATCATTCTCATGCTGATAGGTACCGCCGGCTACGGCATCTTCAGCCTCGGTTCGCTGAACGATACGATCGGCAATCTTCTTGCCGGTCCTGCCGCGCGCCTCGACCTGGCGCAGCAGATCAATATCGCCCAACTCGAAGCCATCCGCCAGCAGAAGAACCTTCTGACCGCGCGCAATGCCGATGACGCTTCCGGTGCAATCGAAAAGGGCAACCAGGCCCGCAAGGATTTTGCCGACGCCTTCGCCGCTGTGACGAAGCTTGCGACCGAGGAAGGCAAATCACGCTGGGATCGTGTTACCGAACTCTCCAAGTCCTTCAACCAGGCCGACGACCAGATTCGCGATTTCATGAAGGCCGGCAATATGGACGCCGCCAACAATATCTCGGTCACGACGGCTCGCCAGGCAGCCAACGATATCGACTCCGCTCTGGATGAAATTCTGACGCTCGAAAAACAGCGCATGAAGGATGCAGACGACAGCGCCGAACAGCAGTATGGCACGACGCGCACGATGATGATCGCGGTTGCCGCTGTGGCACTGCTGATCGCTGCCTTCACTGCCTTCTGGATCGCGAATACCATCAGCAAGGGTCTCAGCCGTGCCAACACTGTCGTCCGCGAAGTTGCCGAAGGCGACCTGACGAAGATGGCCGAAATTACCTCGCATGACGAAATCGGCGAACTGCTCGGCAACGTCAACGTCATGATCGAGCGCCTGCGTGGTGTCGTCGCCGACGCCCTGTCTGCCGCCGACAATGTCTCTTCGGGCAGCCAGGAACTGTCGGCCAGCTCCGAGCAGGTCTCGCAGGGTGCGACCGAACAGGCGGCTTCCGCTGAAGAGGCCTCCGCTTCGATGGAAGAGATGGCTGCGAACATCAAGCAGAATGCCGACAATGCCGCCCAGACCGAGAAGATCGCCCGCCAGTCCGCCAAGGATGCGGAAGCGTCCGGCGAGGCTGTGACACGCGCGGTCGAAGCGATGCGCACGATCGCCCAGAAGATCGGCATCGTTCAGGAAATCGCCCGCCAGACCGACCTCCTTGCTCTCAACGCTGCGGTCGAAGCAGCGCGTGCCGGCGAGCATGGCAAGGGTTTTGCGGTCGTCGCCTCGGAAGTCCGTAAGCTCGCAGAACGCAGCCAGTCTGCCGCTGCCGAGATCAGCTCGATGTCGGGCGATACCGTCAAGGCGGCAGCGGATGCCGGTGAAATGCTCGGCCGCCTGGTGCCCGATATCCGCAAGACCGCCGAACTCGTCTCCGAGATCAGCGCTGCCTGCCGCGAACAGGATATCGGCGCCTCGCAGATCAACGAAGCGATCCAGCAGCTCGACAAGGTGACCCAGCAGAATGCCGGCGCTTCGGAAGAAATGTCTGCGACTTCGGAAGAACTCGCCGCTCAGGCTGAGGAATTGCAGGCTTCGATCGCCTTCTTCAAGGTCGATACGGCAGGTACGACCCGTGCTGGCGTGAAGAAGACCGCTGCGAAGACGACTGCCAAGGTGGTCAAGGCTCCGGCCGCCGCCCCGCGCAAGCCGGCTCCGGCCACGCATAGTAATAATCACGGCCATACGGTCTCCGCCCAGCAGGCACGTGCAAAGGGCTTTGCTCTGGATATGTCGATGGGCGGCCCGGATGCGGTCGACGACGATTTCCGCGAAAGCGCCTGAGCGCTTCGCAGTCAACCGAAACTCTCCGCGGCGGCTTCGGTGGCCTCGGACCAAAATATCCCGCAACGTGTGTATGCGTTAGCGTCGTGATCACTAGATGTCCGACTGCTGGGAAGTGAATCACTCGCTGTCCCCCTTTTTTGGCTCTTCATTGATTTTTCTTACTGGCGATCTGCTCACGGGCCGCCTTGCGAGACAGTATTTTCCGCTTTCAGGGGATAGAGATGCGTTTCACCATTAAAATGAAGCTAGGTATTGCTTTTGGCCTCGTAATATTACTGGCGTTGGGGATGGCAGGCCTTGCCATTTCCAATCTTTATTCACTCAATGCCGCCATCAGCGATATCGTTACTGGCCCTGCCAAGAACCTTTTGAATTCGGGTGGGCTTTCTGATGCGGTCGCCGCATCGATCCGCGCCGAGAAGAACGCCGTTATGAACACGGATCCGGCTGCCATCACCGGATATCGGGACACGGTCGCGCAGGAACGGAGGACTATCGACGACCGGCTGGCCGAGCTCGATAAGGAGACCAATCCCGCAGTCGTCAGCAAGCTTGCAGAATTCCGTTCGGTCTATCCGAACTGGACACGGATGCAGGACCAGATCCTTGATCTGGCAACCCAGAACACTGCTGAAAGCAACGCGCATGCCGCTCAGATCTCCATGGGCGACGGTGCCAAGATCACCGATAGTCTCCTGAAGATCCTGGGAGAACTTAACACTCATATCGTTGAAGATCTTCACGCCACCGATGCGGCGACGAATGTCCAATACGGCAATTCCAGCAGCGCCCTGATCGGAATGGCGGTGGTGCTGTTCGTCTTCTCGACGGCCATCGCGGTCTGGATCGCATTCGGTATCAACCGCGGCCTGAAGAAGGTTGCCTTCATCGCGGAAGCCGTCTCGAAAGGCGATCTCGAGCAGAAGGTCGAGATCAAGACCAATGATGAGATCAAGGATCTGATCGACACGGTCAATATCATGACCGCCAACTTGCGCAGCACTGCGGCTCTTGCCGACAAGATCGCCATGGGAGATCTCTCGGTCGACGCAAAGCCGCTGTCGGACAAGGATGCTCTCGGCATCGCCATGCAGAGCATGGTGACCAACCTGCGCATAACTGCCGAAGTGGCCAACCAGATCTCGAACGGCGACCTGACCGTTTCACCGAAGCCGCTTTCGGAAAAGGATGTGCTCGGCACTGCGCTCGAGCAGATGGTGGAGCGCCTGCGCGGCGTCGTCGCCGATGCGATTTCGGCTGCCGAGAACGTCTCTGCGGGCAGCCAGGAACTCTCGGCAAGCTCCGAACAGGTCTCTCAAGGTGCGACGGAGCAGGCCGCCTCCGCCGAACAGGCTTCGGCCTCGATGGAAGAGATGGCCTCCAACATTAAGCAGAACGCCGACAACGCCGCTCAGACCGAGAAGATCGCCCGCCAGTCGGCCAAGGATGCGGAAGCCAGCGGCGAAGCCGTCTCCCGCGCAGTCGACGCCATGCGCACGATCGCGCAGAAAATCGGCATCGTCCAGGAAATCGCTCGCCAAACCGACCTGCTCGCCTTGAACGCCGCCGTCGAAGCGGCACGTGCCGGTGAGCACGGCAAGGGTTTTGCAGTTGTCGCCTCGGAAGTGCGCAAGCTTGCCGAACGCAGCCAATCAGCCGCAGCCGAAATCAGCGCCATGTCCGGTGATACGGTGAAAGCCGCCCAGGAGGCGGGCGATATGCTCGGCCGCCTGGTGCCCGACATCCGCAAGACGGCGGAGCTGGTTTCCGAGATCAGCTCGGCGTGCCGCGAGCAGGATATCGGGGCAGCCCAGATCAACGAGGCAATCCAGCAGCTCGACAAGGTGACACAGCAGAATGCCGGTGCCTCTGAGCAGATGTCTGCGACCTCGGAAGAGCTCGCTTCCCAAGCCGAGGAACTGCAGACGTCGATCGCCTTCTTCAAGGTGGACATGGCCGGCAACCGCCAATCCCGCGCGCCGGCCGCTAAGGTCACGGTCCGCAGCCCGGCTCCGGCAGCAATCCGTAAGCCTGTCGGCAAGAAGACCGTTGCCGCCAATACGGTTGCCGCCCAGCAGGCACGCGCCAAGGGCTTTGCCCTGGATATGTCGATGGGCGGCCCGGACGCTGGTGACGACGATTTTCGCGAAAGCGCCTGAGCGCTTTCTCACTCCGATACCGTCAGGGGCCAGGCATGTGGCCCCTGACACAAGCTTCCGGTGACCAGGAACGCCGGACGCAAGGTCGCAATTTCTTCGATAACTGTCTTCGCCTCCGGAATGTTTTTGCTGCGTGACGCCGCGCCCAGGAAACCACCGGTCCACACTTATTCCGTCACTTTCAAATAGGGGTATTGCGATGCGTATCACGATCAAGCTCAAGCTCGCGGCCGCGTTCGGCTTCGTCATACTGTTGCTGGTAGGTAGTGCAGTCTTTGGAATTATAAGCCTCAGCTCGCTGAACGACGCCGTCGGCGACTTGATCGCAGGTCCATCAAAAAGACTGGAATTGGCTCTGGAAGCAAAAGCTGCCGAGCTCAATGCCATCAGATGGCAGAAGAACGCCCTTTTGGAAATGGATCCCGAAGCGGCCAGGAAGAACTACGAAAACTCGGCAAAGAGCATGGATGAAATGCTCACATTTGCGACGGGCGGCCAACAGCTCGCAACTGCTGATGGCAAGCCCACGTGGGACAGGTTGGTCGAACTGGGCAAGCGTTTCGCGGAAGGTTCCAACAAAGTTGCCTCCATCCAGGAAAGTGGCGACAGGGCAGCGGCCACGGCTTATTCCGGCGGAGAGGTCCGCGCCATCGTCATGGAATTGGAGGACGTCTTTACGACGCTCGTCGCACTTCAGCAGAAGTCGATGACGCAAGCCGACGACGACACCGAAATCCTCTACGGTAATACCAGAAACCTCCTGATCGGCATCGCCATCGGCGCTTCCGTCATAGCGTTCGCTGCCGCACTCTGGATTGCGCTCGGCATCAACAGCGGGCTGCGGAAGATCATGAACGTCGCCAGCGCGGTCGCGATCGGCGACCTGAACCAGAAGATCGAGATCAGGAGCAATGACGAGATCAAGGACCTGGTCAACACGATCAACGTCATGACGGACAATCTGCGCAATACTGCTGGCATCGCAAACGAGATTTCGAACGGTGACCTCAGCGTCACACCGAAGCCTCTTTCCGACAAGGATACGCTCGGCATTGCCATGCTTGGCATGGTGAATAACCTGCGCTCTACTGCCGACATTGCCAACCAGATCGCAGAAGGCGACCTCTCGGTCGACGTCAAGCCGCTTTCGGCCAAGGATACGCTCGGCATCGCGATGGAAAGCATGGTCACCAATCTTCGCATCACTGCCGATATTGCCACGCAGATTGCTGCCGGCGACCTGACGGTTTCTCCGAAGCCGCTCTCGGCCAAGGATACGCTCGGCACCGCGCTGGAGCAGATGGTGGAACGCTTGCGCGATGTCGTCGCAGACGCAATTGCGGCCGCCGAGAATGTGTCGGCCGGCAGCCAGGAACTTTCGGCGAGCTCCGAACAGGTATCGCAGGGCGCCACCGAGCAGGCTTCGGCGGCCGAAGAAGCCTCCTCTTCGATGGAAGAGATGGCAGCCAATATCAAACAGAACGCCGATAATGCCGCTCAGACGGAAAAGATCGCCCGTCAATCCGCAAAGGATGCGGAGATGAGCGGGAGTGCCGTTTCCCGCGCTGTCGAGGCCATGCGTACGATCGCCCAGAAGATCGGCATCGTTCAGGAAATCGCCCGCCAGACCGACCTTCTCGCCCTCAACGCTGCAGTGGAAGCTGCCCGTGCCGGCGAGCACGGCAAGGGGTTTGCGGTCGTCGCTTCGGAAGTGCGCAAGCTTGCCGAGCGCAGCCAGTCGGCGGCAGCGGAAATCAGCGCCATGTCGAGCGATACCGTCACGGCCGCCCAGGAAGCCGGGGACATGCTCGGCCGCTTGGTGCCTGACATCAGAAAGACTGCGGAACTCGTAGCTGAGATCAGCTCTGCATGCCGTGAGCAGGATGTCGGTGCGTCGCAGATCAACGAAGCGATCCAGCAGCTCGACAAGGTCACCCAGCAGAATGCGGGCGCTTCCGAGCAGATGTCTGCGACGTCAGAAGAGCTCGCCGCCCAGGCCGAGGAATTGCAGACATCGATTGCCTTCTTCAAGGTCGATACAGCGGGCGGCAAGGCAATGGCGACGAGTGGCCGCCAGGGCCGTACCCCGGCCGCCAAGGTGACCACGCGCAGCCCGGCTCCATCAGCAGCCCGCAAGCCGGCCGGTAAGGTGGCTCCCGCCAACGGCGTTGCCGCTCAGCAAGCCCGCGCCAAGGGTTTCGCCCTGGACATGTCCATGGGCGGGCCGGATRCCGCGGACGACGATTTCCGCGAGAGCGCATAGGACTTTCCGACTTTGACAAGGGAGGGGCCGACCCAACGTGGCCCCTCCGACATCCGGCGATGTTCAAGCCGGTCTGTGCCGGATTTACCCGGTGACGCATGAAGCGTTTTTATCAGAGGCCCTGTTTCGCGGCACAGCCGCAGCCATTCTAAAAGAGGTTCGCAAATGCGCTTCACCATCAAACTGAAACTGGGCTTGGTCTTCGGTTTCATTGTTCTCCTGACCTGCGCCATGGCAGGTCTATCGATCTACAATCTTTCGTCGCTCAACGACGACATCTCCGTCATGGTTGCCGGTCCGGTCGCCAACCTGCGCGACTCCGGTGATCTTTCCGATGCAGTCATGCGCTCGATCCGTTCCGAAAAGGACGCGATCATCAACACGGATCCGACCAAAATCGGCGGCTATGTCGATGAAATCTCGCAGCAGCGCGATGAGATCAAGACACTGCAGGCCCGTCTTGCGACATCGCCCGATCCGGATATCCGCAACGGCATGACCCAGTTCGGCGATCTCTACAGCAGGTGGACGGCGCTGCAGGACCGTGTTGCCGATCTCGCCAAGCAGAATACCAATGAGTCTAATACCCAGGCTGGCACCATTTCCATGGGTGAGGGCCAGCAGGTCACGACGCAGCTTCTCGGCATTCTCGAAAAGCTGAACGACACCGTGACCGGCAATGTGGCCGAGACGGACTCAGCCACAAATGACCAATATGCCCAGTCGCGCAACGTGCTCGTGATGATGACGATCGGTCTGATCATCTTATCCTCCGCTGCCGCCATCTGGATCCTGCTCAATATCTCCCGTGGCCTCAAGCGTGCGGTTCAACTTGCGGATGCTGTCAGCATCGGCGACCTCGAACAGGACATCGAGCACAAGAGCAACGACGAAATCCGCGACCTGGTCAATTCCATGACGAGGATGACCGGCAACCTGCGTAACACGGCACAGATCGCCAACCAGATCTCGAACGGCGACCTGACTGTCTCACCGAAGCCTCTCTCCGAAAAGGATACGCTCGGTATCGCTCTGGAGCAGATGGTGGAGCGCCTGCGTGGTGTCGTCGCCGATGCGATCGCCGCTGCGGAAAACGTCTCGTCCGGCAGCCAGGAACTCTCGGCGAGCTCCGAGCAGGTTTCCCAGGGCGCGACAGAACAGGCAGCCTCCGCTGAGCAGGCCTCCTCCTCAATGGAAGAGATGGCTTCCAATATCAAACAGAACGCCGACAACGCTGCCCAGACTGAGAAGATTGCTCGCCAGTCCGCCAAGGATGCGGAGAATTCCGGTGAAGCGGTCAACCGTGCTGTCGCTGCCATGCGTACGATCGCCGAGAAGATCGGCATCGTTCAGGAAATCGCTCGCCAGACCGACCTGCTTGCCCTGAACGCCGCCGTCGAAGCTGCTCGTGCCGGCGAACACGGCAAGGGCTTCGCGGTCGTCGCCTCGGAAGTCCGCAAACTTGCAGAACGCAGCCAGTCGGCCGCCGCTGAAATCTCTGCCATGTCCGGCGATACGGTGAAGGCGGCACAGGATGCAGGTGAAATGCTTGGCCGCCTGGTTCCGGATATCCGCAAGACTGCGGAACTCGTCGCCGAGATCAGCTCGGCCTGCCGCGAGCAGGATGTGGGTGCCTCGCAGATCAACGAAGCGATCCAGCAGCTCGACAAGGTGACGCAGCAGAATGCGGGTGCCTCCGAAGAGATGTCGGCCACCTCTGAAGAGCTCGCCACGCAGGCTGAAGAACTGCAGGCCTCGATCGCCTTCTTCAAGGTGGATATGGCCGGGAACCGCCTGTCCCGCGCTCCAGCCGCCAAGGTTACGGTGCGCACGCCGCTTCCGACCGGAGGCCGCAAGCCGCTCGCCAAGAAGACCGGGGCTGCCAATTCGGTCGCCGGTCAGCAGGCCCGGGCGAAGGGCTTTGCCCTCGACCTCTCCATGGGTGGCCCCGACGACGGGGATGCCGAGTTCAAAGAAAGCGCCTGAGCATTCGGGTCCTTTCAATCTGTTAACAGGCGTCCCCGATAATGGGGACGCTCGAATCCAAGGAAAGCGGTTGATCATGGCAACAACATCTCTGGAAGCTCAATTCGTGACCTTCAGCCTCGGCGAGGAGATCTTCGCCGTTCCGGTGGAGGTGGTGCGCGAAATCCTCGACTATGCGGAAGCATTCAAGATTCCGAATGGTCCCGATTATCTGCTCGGCCTGCGCGATGTGCGCGGCCAGGGCGTGCCGACGATCGATCTGCGCCTGAAGCTCGGCATGTCGAAGACCGTGCCGACGTCACATACGCGCGTGCTCGTTCTCGACGTTCCGATGGAAAGCCGTCTTCTGACGCTCGGCCTCGTCGCCGACCGCGTTTTCGAAGTGACGCCGTTTCGCCGCGACCAGATCGAAGCCGCGCCCGATATTGGCGTGCGCTGGCGGTCGGACTACATCGCTGGCGTCGTGCGCCGTGAGAACGGATTCGTCGTTATCGTCGATCTTGCCCGGCTTCTGTCGCGCGAAGACGCCTCTGTCCTGCAATCGGCCGCTTGAGGCCTTAATACCTATCCGGAGCGTCGCGTTTTATGAGTATGGCAGCGGTAGAAACCCAATTGCCGGGTGACAGGATCAGCAAGCGTAACTTCGACAAGCTGGCACGGTTCATCTATGACTATAGCGGCATCAAAATGCCGCCGACGAAACTGACGATGCTGGAGGGCCGCCTGCGCCGCCGTCTGCGCGCCACACGTCACTCGAGCTTCGACGATTATTGCGATTTCCTGTTCAACGACGGCGGGCTCGATCAGGAGACCGTCTATCTGATCGACGTCGTGACGACCAACAAGACCGACTTCTTCCGGGAAGCCAAGCATTTCGAATATATGCAGACGGTTGCCCTGCCGGCGCTTGCCGATAGCGGCGTGCGAACCGTTCGCACATGGAGTTCGGCGTGTTCGACCGGCGCAGAGCCCTACACCATGGCAATGGTGCTGGCGGAGTTCGTCGAGAGCCGTAGCGATCTCTCCTACAGCGTGCTGGCGACCGATCTCTCCACCGATGTGTTGCAGACCGCGCGCAGGGGTATTTATGCGGAAGATCTGGTCGCTCCGGTACCGCGCGACCTGCAGAAGAAGTATGTCATGGTGGCCAAGCAGCAGGGCCGACGCGATGTTCGCATCTCACCGAAACTGCGCAGCCGCGTCGGCTTCGCCCGCATGAACCTGATGGACGAAAAATATCCTGTTGGTGACATGATGCATCTGATCTTTTGCCGCAACGTGCTGATCTACTTCGACAAGCAGACGCAGGCGGGTGTTCTTACTCGTCTCTGCGATTGCCTCGCGAAGGGTGGTTACATGTTTATCGGCCACTCGGAATCGATCACCGGCTTCGATCTTCCCTTGAAGCAGGTTTCGAATACGGTGTTCCAGCGCATCTGAGAGTATCCTATGGCCAAAAAAGTCCGCGTCCTCATCATCGACGATTCTGCCAGTGTCCGGCAGACGCTGACACGGGTTCTGGAAGAAGACCCGGAGATCGAGGTCATGGGCGTCGCCTCCGATCCGTTCATGGCGGCGCGCAAGATCCAGGAGGAGATTCCCGACGTCATCACGCTCGATGTCGAGATGCCGCGCATGGATGGCATCACGTTTCTGCGTAAGCTCATGTCACAGCGGCCCATCCCCGTCGTCATGTGTTCCTCGCTGACGGAAGCAGGTTCGGAGACGCTGCTTCAGGCGCTGGAGGCCGGCGCTGTCGATGTCATTCTGAAATCGAAGATCGGCGCAGCCGACAGCCTCGCCGACGATGCGATGCGTATCCGTGAAGTGGTCAAGAGCGCTTCGCATGCGCGGCTTGCCAATGTGCGCCGCGCTGCGGGCAGCGTCCGTTCGGCTTCGGCGGAAGGGCCGGCCAAGAAGCTCACGGCCGATGCGATGCTGCCGCCGCCAACCGGCCGGGCCATGGCGAAGACGACGGAAATGGTCGTCTGCGTCGGCGCCTCGACGGGCGGGACGGAAGCCCTGCGCGAATTTCTGGAGGCGCTGCCGGCCAATGCGCCGGGCATGGTGATCGTCCAACACATGCCGGAAAAATTCACAGCGGCTTTCGCCAAGCGCCTAAACGGTCTCTGCGAAGTCGAAGTCAAGGAAGCAGCCGACGGCGATCCGGTGCTGCGCGGTCATGTGCTGATCGCGCCCGGCGACAAGCATATGCTGCTGGAGCGGCAGGGTGCGCGCTATTACGTGTCGGTCAAATCCGGACCACTGGTTTCCCGCCACCGCCCGTCCGTCGATGTGCTCTTCCGCTCCGCTGCCCGTTCGGCCGGCTCGAACGGGATGGGCATCATCATGACAGGAATGGGAGATGATGGTGCGCGCGGCATGCTGGAAATGCATCAGACCGGCGCCTATACCGTCGCACAGGACGAAGCGACCTCGGTCGTTTTTGGCATGCCGAAGGAAGCGATTGCCAAGGGCGGCGTCGACCGTATTCTGCCGCTTGACCAGATCGCCCGCGAAGTGTTGATCACTCAGCAGAAGTCCTGAGCTTCCAACGTGAAGCCCTTGTATGGCGGCGCAGATGCGCCGCCATTTGCTTTCTGTTAGGCGAGATAGCCGCCATCGATCGTCAGGCTGGCGCCGGTGATGAAAGAGGCTTCGGGGCTGGCCAGGTAGGCGGCGAAACTTGCGATTTCCTTGTCTTCACCAAGGCGGCCAAGCGCCATCAATTGTTGCAGCATCTCGTTGCTCTTCTCGTTCGGATTCATATCGGTCGCAGTCGGGCCGGGCTGGATATTGTTGACGGTGATGCCGCGCGGACCGAGATCTCGGGCAAGGCCGCGCGTCATGGCAGCGACGGCGCCCTTGGTCATGGAATAGACCGAGGAGGTCGGAAAACCGCTTCGCTCGGCGACGATGCTGCCGATGGTGATGATGCGCCCGCCTGCTTTCATGTGGCGTGCGGCCGCCTGCGTACCGGCAAAGACGGCGCGCACATTAACCGCGAACATGCGGTCGAAATCCTCGAGGGGAAAATCATCGACCGGGTTCAGCATCAGGATCCCCGCGTTGTTGACGAGAATATCGACGCCGCTGAATGTCGAGACGGTCTGTTCGACCGCATTCTGAACGGCTTTCGGATCAGCGCTGTCCGCCTGGATGGCCAGCGCCTTGCCGCCCTTTGCTTCGATATCGGCAACGATGGCCTTCGCCTTGTCGCCGGAAGCCGAATAGGTGAAGGCGACGGTCGCGCCGTCGCTGCTGAGACGGCGGACGATTGCGGCGCCAATACCGCGTGAGCCGCCGGTGACGAGGGCGATCTTGCCGGAAAGTGGCTGGGACATTGTAGTTTCCTTTCTGTTTTTGGACTGTTTAGTCTAGAATTAAGCACGCCAAATTGCGGTTAGGAGTGGTGTTGCTTTAGCGGAGGCTTCGAACAGCGAGGCGCGCTATGCCGAGGAGCATTTCGGGGGAGGCGCCGTTACGGGCACTGACTTTCATGCCTGACAAGGTCGAGCCGAGAAATTGAACGGCGTCGGTCGTATCGACATCATAGGCGACTTCGCCCCGCTTCTTGCCTTCTTCCAGGATCGACCGCATGGCGGCGGCAAGCAGGCGCGATGCCTTGTCGGTCAGTGCCGAGACTGCACTGTCGGTGCGTCCGAACTCGCAGACGGCGCTGACGCCGAGGCAGCCGCGACCGGCTTCGGTCTCGGGGCGGGACGCGAAGGCAATTAGCGTCTCTTCCAAGGCTTTCAACGGTGTCGTATCGCGGCGCAGATCGGCCACGAGTTGAGAGACGCTGTCGAGATTGTAGCGGTCGAGCGCTGCCAGATAGAGGCTGCGCTTGTCGCTGAACGTGTCATACATGCTTTGGCGGCTGATCTTCATGGCCGACAGCAAAGCATCCGTCGACGTGCCCTCGTAACCGTGTTCGGTAAACACGGTAATGGCCGCCTTGAGTGCGGTGTCGCGATCGAATTCCTTGTGTCTTGCCATAAGGGCTAAATAGGGTTTCCAGACTGATCTGTCCAGAATTATTTTGGGCTACCATGCATGCTGCAATCCTGCCATGCGGCAATCCCCTTGAAATTTCCGTGATTTTGTGGTCTTGAGGCCGCCAATCTATGCAGCGCTGTCGCTTCCGGCGTTCAGGGACATACCCCGCCCCTGACAGCGCGTCCCGTATTATCCAAGGAATATGTTCACATGGCCCGTTCAGCTCTTCTCAATGTCATGGTTCAGGCTGCCATCAAGGCAGGCAAGTCGCTGGGGCGTGATTTCGGTGAAGTGCAGAACCTGCAGGTGTCCGTGAAGGGACCGGGCGACTTCGTCTCGAATGCGGATCGCAAGGCCGAGAAGATCGTCAAGGAAGAGCTTCTCAAGGCTCGTCCCACCTATGGTTTCCTCGGCGAGGAGAGCGAAGAGATCAAGGGCACGGATGGCGCGCATCGCTGGATCGTCGATCCGCTCGACGGCACGACGAACTTCCTGCACGGCATTCCCGCTTTTGCAGTTTCCATCGCGCTCGAGCGCAACAATGAGATCGTCGCAGGCGTGGTCTTCAATCCGGCAACGGACGAGCTCTACACCGCCGAGCGCGGCGGTGGCGCATTCCTGAACGATCGCCGGCTGCGCGTCGCCTCACGCCGGGTGCTCTCCGACAGCGTCATCGCTTGCGGTGGACCGCATCTCGGCAGCAGCAACCACGGTAAATTCCTGATCGAGCTTCGCCACGTGATGGGTGAGGTCGCCGGCATCCGTCGCATGGGTGCGGCCTCGCTCGATCTTGCCTATGTGGCGGCCGGCCGTTTTGACGGGTTCTGGGAAACGGCGCTGTTGCCCTGGGACATGGCGGCCGGCATTCTGCTTATCCGCGAAGCGGGCGGTTTTGCGACCGACTGGGATGGCGGCACGTCAATCCTCGAAACCGGCGCGATCATCGCCGGCAATGAGCACATCCACAAGGCCCTGACGGAAGTCGTCAAGCGGCCCGTTCCGACCCGTTGACGCGCGTCGGAAACAGCCTGTTGTAAAGTCCCGCTTTTCGGCATCGCATACTTCAATTCGGCGCAATGTTGATCTAGTCTCCGGCTGCGATGAGTCCGGAGGCCCAGGAATCTATGGAAAATGTGAATGCGGCCGAGTTCGGCTCCACTGAGAAGACGGCCGGTGGCTACGCCTACAAACTCTCCAGTCCCATGTCGTTCTTCTGGAYGATGGTGTTGTTCCTTATCATCGTGGGCTTCATAGCGGCGATCCTGTTCCGGCAGACACAGACCGCCTTCATGCATAATCCGGGCCTCAACGGTCTCATCGTCGGCGTTCTTGCTGTTGGAATTATTCTCGTTTTCAATCATGTGCTGTCGCTTCGCCCGGAAGTGCGCTGGTTCAATTCCTTTCGCGCAGCAGGCAGCGCCGACAAGGTGAACCGCAATCCGCGGCTCCTTGCACCGATGCGGGCGCTGATCGGCAATCGCAAGTCCGCGGTTGCATTGTCGACCACGGCGTTGCGCTCCATTCTGGACTCGATCGCCAATCGTCTCGACGAATCGCGGGACGTTTCGCGTTATCTCATAGGCCTGCTCGTCTTCCTCGGCCTGCTCGGCACCTTCTGGGGTCTCATCGGCACGATCGGATCGATCAGCTCGGTCATCCAGTCGCTCGATGCCGGCTCGAACGGCACGGGTGATGTGCTTTCGACGCTCAAGGAAGGGCTTGCCACGCCCCTTTCAGGCATGGGCCAGGCCTTCTCGTCATCACTTCTCGGCCTCTCGGGTTCGCTGATCCTCGGCTTCCTCGATCTGCAGGCCGGCCGCGCGCAGAACCGTTTCTACATGGAGCTGGAAAACTGGCTCTCCTCGGTTACCGATGTCGGCTCGGACATTCCGGTGTCTGCATTCGACGGCGTTTCCGGGGGCTCGTCGGAGGATATGAAGGCGCTGTCGGAATATCTGCGCAAGGTTGCCGAGGGGGACGGCCCGTCCAGCCAACGGTCGGTCGCGGCCATGGCGAGCCTCGCCGAAGGCATTCAGGGCCTCGTCAAGAACATGCGTAACGAGCAGCAGATGCTGCGCGACTGGATCGAGGTACAGCAGGACGAGGCGAAGGCGATGCGCCGAACGCTCGACCGGCTGGCTGAGCGCATCGGCGTGCAGGACCGCGGCAGCGAGAGAGCGCGTGAGCGGTCCAGCCAGGTCGAAAAAAGCGAGGGCAAGTAAGCCATGCCTCTTGCCCGCAACCGGCGCCACCAACGTGCGGTGGATTACTGGCCGGGCTTCGTCGACGCGCTGTCGACGCTGCTCATCGCCATCATGTTCATCCTCACGGTCTTCGTGGTCGGCCAATTCATTCTCAGCCGCGAAATCAGCGGCCGCGACGAGGTGCTGACGCGCCTGAACGGCCAGATCAACGAGCTGACGCAGTTGCTGGCTCTTGAAAAAGGCAGCAACCAAGACCTTCAGGATTCCGTCGCCAATTTGCAGGCTTCACTTGCATCAGCCGAGGGCGATCGCTCGCGGCTGCAGGCGCTGCTCAGTGCCGGAACCGGCGGCCAGGATGTGGCAAAGCAGCAGATCGGTACGCTGACGCAGGCTCTCGATGAGCAGAAGCAGGTGAGCGACCGCGCTCTCAGCCAGGTCGATCTTCTCAATCAGCAGATCGCCGCGCTGCGCAGCCAGATCGCTGCTGTCGAGGCCGCGCTGCAAGCCTCCGAGCAGAAGGATCAAACTTCGCAGACAAAGATCGCCGATCTCGGCCGTCGCCTGAACGTGGCGCTGGCCGCGCGCGTGCAGGAACTCAACCGCTACCGGTCGGACTTCTTCGGACGTCTGCGCGAAATTTTGTCAGACCGAGAAAACATCCGCGTCGTCGGTGACCGTTTCGTCTTCCAGTCGGAAGTGCTGTTTCCGTCTGGCGGAGCCGACCTCAATCCGGATGGCCAAACGGAAATGGCAAAGCTTGCCGCCGCCTTGCTCGACCTCGCCAAGGAAATTCCACCTGAGATCAACTGGGTGCTGCGTGTCGACGGGCATACGGACAATGTCGCGCTGTCAGGCTCAGGCCGGTACCGCGACAACTGGGAGCTTTCGTCGGCTCGCGCAACCTCTGTCGTGAAGTTCCTGATCGCGCAGGGCGTGCCAGCCGACCGGCTTGTGGCCGCAGGTTTCGGCGAGTTCCAGCCTATTGCGCCCGGCGATACGCCGGATGCGCGTGCCACGAACCGCCGCATCGAGCTCAAGCTTACCGAGAAATAACGGTCTGAAGCTTGCCGGTGAGGAAGGTGCGGACGGCGGGACTGTCGCTCAGGCCGATCGCGATCCTGTAGGCTTCCATCGCGGCATCATTCTCACCGAGTTCGGAGAGCAGATGCCCGCGCACCGCCCAATAGGGCTGGTAGCTGGCAATGGCACGTTGCTCCAGCCTGTCCAGTAAAACCAGGGCCGGGGCCGCGCCTTCGACCCTGCCGATGACGGCGGCGTGGCTGACCTTCGCGCCGAGTGTCGGTTTCATGGCAATCAGCGCCCGATAGAGCGCGACGAGAGCTTCCCAGTCCGTTGCCGCCGTCCGTCGGCGTGTGGCGTGGACGGATTGAATGGCCGCCTGGCACTGAAACGGACCGAAGCGGTCTAAAGCGCCGGCCTTGCGAAGCAGCGTATCGGCTTCCGCCATCGTGATCTCGTTCCAGAGGCGGGTATCCTGCTCCTCGAGCGGTCTATAGACGCCGTCGGCATCACGCCGCGCGTGTCTTCTTGACTCGCAATAAAGCATCAGCGAGAGCAACCCCATAACCTCCGGCTCTTCCGGCAGAATTGTCATGAGCGCACGGCCAAGCCAGATCGCCTCGCCGGTCAAGCCAATGCGACTGTCCTGCTCGCCATCGAGCCCGTCCCAACCCAAGCCGTAGGCGGCATAGATTGCCGAAAGCACACCCGCCAGTCGCTCCGGCAGGATATGCCGATCAGGAATGGCGAAGGGAATGCCTGCATCGCGGATCTTGATTTTGGCCCGCACCAGACGCTGGCTCATGGCATTCGGAGAGACGATGAAAGCTTGCGCGATAGTCTTTGCGTCAATACCGAGCACGGTCTGAAGCATTAGGGGTGTGTGGATGGACCCATCGATTGCCGGGTGCGTACAGGCAAAAAGAAGCTTCAGCCGTTCATCGGGGAAGACTGCGTTTTGCGCATCATTCATACGCTCCTCGGCTTCTTCGAAGGCCAGCGCAATGGTCTCGCTGGCATTGTCGCGCACGGTTCGATGGCGCGCAGCCTGCATGAGGTTGCGACGGGCTGCGGTGAGCAGCCAGCCCTCGGGATTGTCGGGAACGCCACGCTCCGGCCAGACCCGCAACGCGGCCGCCAGGGCATCGGACAGGGCATCCTCCGCTGCCGGAACGTTGCGGGAGCGGGCGGCAAGAAAGGCGATGAGCTTGCCATAGGAGTGGCGCGCCACCTTTTCGGCGGCGCGATCCGAATCTGATATCACAAGGGCCTCACGCGACCTGCAACCGGGGCCGTATTTCAACCGAGCCTTGTTCGGAAACGGGAACGCGTGTGGCCCATTCGAGCGCAGCATCGAGATCCGGCACCTCGATCACATAGAAGCCGCCGAGTTGTTCCTTGCCTTCCGGATAGGGACCATCCTGTACATCATGGTCCTCGCCCTTGCGGCGCACGATCGTGCCTGTCTCAGGCGGGGTCAGGCCGGCACCGGCGGTCAAGATCCCGGCTTGCACCAGTGCTTTGGTATAGGCCGTCCAGCCGTCGCGGTAGGCGGGGTCGCCGCGACGGACAAAGTCTTCTGCGGATTCACGGATGATAAGCGCATATTGCATCGGAAACTCCTGATCCTCTGATGGTGTTTGACCGGGCAAGCAGCATGTAAGGCCGAATTTGCCCATGCTGCAATGTTCCCGCGGCGCGACCTCATGCCGTTCCGAAACAATGAGGTCTCAGTCGTCCCCATTTCGACATTGCGGTCGAAAAAAATCGATCAAGGAGAAATGTGCGCGAAAAATACGCTGAGTGGGAAGTGCTGGAGGCGACTGATGCCGCCTCCGCTTCCGGTCAAGCTTCCGCCTTTGTCTGGTCCACCACATCCGCGCCAGGCGAATTCTTCTTGATGGATTCGATGGCGTTCACTGCGGATGCTTTCGCCTTGTAACCTTCGGACGAGAACATGGTCTCGCCGTTCGAAGCCTTGAAGCGGAAGCGGAATTCACCGGCCTTATCCTTGTAAACTTCAAATCTGTACATGGATCCCTCCTGGTAAGCTGAAATCGTGCATCAGCCTTTCGAAAGCTAGCCCAGAATTGCGAGCTTTTCCACTACCTTAATTAGAATTCAATTGCATGGCGTCCAATTGCCGCCGGTTGGATTGAGCGCAAGAGAAGGAGAGGAGAACGGCACGCTATCTCCTCTTGTTGCAATCACTCCATCTGGATATGGGCGCCGTCGACGACCGGTTTCCATTTCGCAAGCTCGGCCTTCACATGGGCGCCGAGTTCTTCCGGCGTGGAGCCGACGATCGTTGCGCTGAACTCCTTCATGCGCCCGGCAACGGCCGGATCGATTAGTGCCTTGTTTGCCGAGGCGTTGAGCCGGCTGACAATATCGGCTGGTGTCTTAGCCGGCGCAAAGAGCGCATTCCACGTGTAAGTCTCATATCCGGGAATGCCGGATTCGGCGATGGTCGGAACATCGGGGAAGGACGGTGCGCGCTCGGCGGTCGTCACGGCCAGGGCCCTCAGCGTACCGGCCTTGATGTGGCTCGACGACGAGGGCAGGTTGTCGAACATGATCGGCACCTGATTGCCGATGACGTCATTCAGCGCCGGTCCCGCTCCCTTATAGGGAATATGCTGCATGTCTACGCCGGCCATGCTCTTGAAGAGTTCGCCGGAAAGATGCAGCGGCGTGCCGTTGCCGGATGAGGCATAGCTGTATTTGTCCGGATCGGCCTTCAGAAGCGCGATCAGTTCCTGCACATTCTTTGCGGGCAGTTCCGGATTGACGACCAGCACGTTCGGAACGACCACGAGCAACGAGATCGGCGCGAAATCCTTCTCGGCATCATAGGGCGTCGATTTCAGGATCAGTGGATTGAGAGCGTGGGTCGCAACGGTGCCCATCAGGATCGTATAGCCGTCCGGTTCGGCGCGCGCGACGTTGTCAGCGCCGAGATTGCCGCCGGCACCCGCAACGTTCTGCACGATGACCTGCTGGCCGAGGTCTTCGGACATTTTCTGCGCGACGATGCGGGCGACGACATCAGTCGAACCACCGGCGGCGAAGGGCACGATCATGGTGATCGAGCGATCCGGAAAGCTCTGGGCCGATGCGACAGTGCCTGCGGCAGCGGCCAGCAGACCAAGGCCCAGCACCAGGCTCGCGCGACTGACAATATTGGAAAGCGCCATTCGAATCCCCTCCCATAGATTTCAACAGCAAAGACCCCACTCCTGGGCATAGGGAGGTTAGGGCAGGTTGCGGCAAAGGCAACCGCTGGCGGGGAGTGTGCCGATCAGACTTTAGTCGCTATGCAATGGGGGCAGCTTATTTGGCGGCCGCCAATACGTCCTCGTTGGCCGCATCGAATTGCAGCCGGGCGAGCTTCGCATAGATGCCGCCGTGGCGGATCAGGCTCTGGTGCGTGCCTTCCTCGACGACGCGGCCCTGGTCCATGACGAGAATGCGGTCAGCCTTCAACACTGTGGCTAGGCGGTGGGCGATGACAAGCGTAGTGCGGCCCTGCATCAGCCCGTCCAGGGCCCTCTGGACCAGCGTTTCGCTCTCGGCATCGAGGGCCGATGTCGCCTCGTCCAGAAGCAGGATGGGTACGTTCTTCAGGATTGCGCGGGCAATAGCGATGCGCTGGCGCTGGCCGCCGGACAGGGTAATGCCGCGTTCACCGACCTCAGTGTCATAACCCTTTTCCAGCCTGTTAATGAATTCATCGGCCTGGGCCGCCATTGCGGCAGCGCGCACCTCGTCGCGCGTGGCGCCTTGAAAGCCGAACGCGATATTATCGTGGATCGAAGCTGCGAAGATGGTGACATCCTGCGGCACGATGGCGATGCGCTGGCGCAATGCGTCCGGATCTGCCTGACGGGCGTCGATGCCATCGATCTTTACCCCACCCTGTTGCGGATCGTAGAATCGCAACAGGAGAGAGAAGACGGTGCTTTTGCCGGCGCCGGATGCGCCGACGATCGCGACCGTTTCCCCCGGCTGCACTGTGAGATCAAGGCCATGCAGAGCCGATCTGCCGGGGCGGGACGGATAGGCGAAATGCACGCCATCGAATTCCACGCGCCCCTGGGCGGGCGAGGGGAGAGGCTGTGGGTTCGCGGGAGCGGCAATCGGCGAAACCTCGTCAAGAAGTTCTGTCAGTCGGTCGGCCGCGCCCGCCGCCTGCGAAAGCTCGCCCCAGACCTCCGACAATGCGCCGAGCGAGCCGGCTGCGATAACCGCATAGAGCAGGAACTGGCCGAGCGTGCCGGCCGAAAGCGTGCCGGCGAGCACGCTATGGGCTCCAAACCAGAGAACGGCGACCACGCTGCCGAAGATCAGGGTGATGGCAATGCCTGTCAGCAGGGCGCGGGAGGATACGGCGGAACGTGCCGCCTGATAGGCGGATTCGACTGCCGAGCCATAACGATCGGCGGCCGCGACCTCGGCGTTGAAGGCCTGTACAGTGCGGGTTGCGGCGATCGTCTCATTGGCGAAGGCAGAGGCGTCGGCCAGCGTATCCTGCGCCGCGCGGGAGCGCTTGCGCACCGATCGCCCGCCGGCGACCAGCGGAAAGACGATGACCGGGATCGCGATGATGACGAGGCTCGAGAGCTTCGGCGAGGTGATGATCATCATGCCGAGCGCACCGATGCAGAGGATCAGGTTGCGGAGCGCCACGGAAGCCGTGGCGCCGACGGCGGATTTGATCTGCGTCGTATCAGCCGTCAGCCGCGAGACGATCTCGCCCGACTGGTTGACGTCGAAGAACGAAGGTGAGAGCCGTGTGACATGCGCAAAGACATCGCGGCGGAGATCCGCAACGATGCGTTCGCCGATGGTAATGACGAAATAATAGCGAAGAGCGCTGGCGACGGCGAGTGCGATGGCCATCATCATCAGCATGGCAAAATAGCTGTTGATGAAGGTACCATCGGCCTGGGTAAAGCCGTGGTCGATCATGCGGCGCACGGCAAGCGGTATGGCAAGCGATGTGACGGCGGCGAGCGCCAGCGAGATCAGAGCGCCCGCGACCAAGCCGCGATAACGTGCCACATAGGGTGTCAGCCTGCCGAGCGGTCTTAGCGAACGCGACTTCTTCTCCCCAAGTTCTGCCTGCTCTGCCAAATCGTCTCCGATCGCCGTCAAGACCGCGTATTGCGGCTTCGTTGGCCCTTGTTATCCGGGCGCCCTTCATGTATAGGCACCGCATCCTAATGGGAAGCCGTAGCCTTCACGACTGCGGCTTCATTTATTCAATCGGTTCTTTCCCCGCAACTGTCTGCGGCAAATTGAACCTCGGCATCGCAGGAAGATTGTCATGAAGGAAGGCATCCATCCCGACTACCACGTCATCAAGGTAGTCATGACCGATGGCACCGAGTACGAAACCCGCTCGACCTGGGGTTCGGAAGGTGCTGTCATGAACCTCGAAATCGACTCCAAGTCGCATCCGGCCTGGACCGGCGGTAACCAGCAGCTGATGGACCGCGGCGGTCGTGTTTCGAAGTTCAACAAGCGTTTCGGCGGCCTCGGCCTCTAATTCGTTTCCGGTTACGCGGAACATTCAAAAGCCCGGTCTTGTGCCGGGCTTTCTGTTTTGTGGGCCTATACCGGTGAGCAAACAAAAAACCGGCCGCGTTGCCGCAGCCGGTTTTCATAAAATTCTATGATGCCAGATCAGTTGTTGCCGAAGGCCGTCTGCAGCAGGGAAAGCTGGGCCTGGACGCTGTTCTGGTTGTCGGGAACGATCGCAGCTTCCGACGGGCGATAGATTTCGCGGTCGAGCAGAGCGATGCGGTTCTGCAGGCGAAGCGAACGTTCAACGAGGTCGCGGAAAGATTCCGGCAGGTCACCCCAACCCGGTGCGTTGCGGTCAACGTTGAAGCCGTCGAGGCGAACCTTGTTCTTTTCCGTCAGAACCTGATCGCGGGACATTTCGCCATTGTTGACAGCGCGCTGCAGGAGCAGCCAGGATGCCATCTGCATGAGGCGCGTGGTCAGGCGCATCGATTCAGCAGCGTAAAGGACCGAGGCCATGCGCGGCAGCACCTTGGCAGCTGCGCGGCCCTGGCCGTCGAGGTAGGATGCGGTTTCTTCGACGAGCGACATGCCCTCAGCATACAGCGTCTTGAACTGCGAGGATGCGGCAGCGCGACCCGCAAAACTGATCGTATTCAATCCAAGTTCCGACATCTCAAGAATCCCTGTTGCACGCATCTACTATCAGGTAACGCCGGTTTCCGTGGAAAAGTTTCCCAGGCCGGTCTTTATGATTTCAAGATGGTAGCTTTAACCTAAATGCGCAAGCCGTTTCTTAAGAAAAGGTTAATCTCCACAGTTTCGTGGAAAGGAGTAGGGCAGCGCAAAAAGAAGAGCCGCAAAAGCGGCTCTCAAGGTAAAACAGGGAGAAAAATCAGACCAATTCACCGCTTGGAAAACTGTCTGAGGTCCAGAAAGATCTGAACGGTATGAGTAATATCTTATAAAGCTTAATTTTTTATTAATATCGTCCCAATTTAAGACTTACCGAAAGTAATTTCGAAGCAATAGTTGCATGTCCACAGTCTTATGATCGGAAAAGGCCTTCGGCGGCAATCCGGCCGGACGCCTTCTTGGCGGCCTCGGCTTCAAGCCGCGCGATCTCGGTTTTCAAGAGTTCCACGCGCGCCTTCAGCTCGTCCACCGAAAGCATGGAGAGATCGGAGCCGATCTCGTGTGCGATCTTCTTCTGCGGTCTGTCGTCGTCCATGAAGCTCATCGTCGCTCCTCCTTTAACCGTGTTGCGATCTCCAGGATTCGCTTCCACGCTTTCTGTTTCAAGCATGTCACTTGCAAAACCGCTGCACAGTTTCGCGCGACATGCTTCAGTTCGTCAGCCGAACTTTACAGCAGGATCGCCGCTTTCGGGAGGCTTGTTGGAGCCGCGATCGGCAAGCGACATGCTTTGTGGCGTGAGCGTGGGAGATGTTGCTGTCGGGATCGTTGTATAGGCGTCGCGGTCGCTCGCCGGAATGGCTGCGCGAATGCGGCTTCTGATGATGGCGTAGGCGGTGATCAGAAGGTGGGCGAGCGCCGTTACCAGGAAGAGCGCATGCGGGCTGATGATGGACATGACCGGGCCGCCGATCGTCGGGCCGATGACGGTGCCGATGCCGTAAAGCAGCAGCAAGCCGCCCGAGACCTTCACGAAATCCTCCGATGAGGCAAAGTCGTTCGCGTGGGCAACCGCGATTGGATAGAGCGTGTTGGCGACTGCGCCGTAGAGAATGACGAGGCCGATCAGAAAAGCGGGGGAGGAAGGGTGCAGCAGGAAGATCAGCAGGCCGGCAAGGGCTGCGATGGCCGACATGGCGGCCAGCACGTAACGGCGGTCGATGCGGTCGGAGAGGCGCCCGGCCGGAAGCTGCATTATGGCGCCGGCAAAGATAGTGGCACTCATCATCACCGCAATCGAGGTATCGGAGAGGCCGGCACCCGCGCCGAAGACGGCGCCGAGCGTACCATAGGCGCCGTTGGCGATGCCGACGAGCAGGATGCCAAGGCAGGAGACGGGCGAATTGCGATAGAGCGCCGGCAGGTCGAGTTTCACTGCCTTCAGCGGTTGTGGCGAAGCGGCGGTCGAAAGCGTCGTCGGCAGCATGGCGATGCAGTAGAAAATGCCGCAGATCATGAAGAGTACCGGCGTGCGCACGTCTTCCAGCGGGATCATCAACTGACCGCCCACGACGCCGAGCAGGGTGATGCCGATATAGAGCGAGAAGATCGCGCCGCGGCTTTCATTGCTCGCCCGCTCGTTCAGCCAGCTTTCGATGATCATCGAGGTGCCGGCGGTTGAGAAACCGGTGACGGCGCGCAGAATAACCCACCAGACCGGATCGATGACTATGCCGCTCACCAGCGCTATGATGGCGATAATGGCGATGAAGCCGGAGAAGGCGCGGACATGGCCGACACGGCGCACCATCTTCGGGGCGACAAGGCAGCCGATGACAAAGCCCGCTGCCCATGACGTTCCGAGCAGGCCGAGCGTGGTCGTTGCATAGCCTTCGAGATTTCCGCGTACGGGAAGCAGAATGCCCTGCAATCCATTGCCCATGAAGAGGAAGAGCGTGCCAAAGAGCAGCGCAGCGACGGACAGCAGATTTCTTGTCATATCCCCAGACTCGGCGTGTTCGCTTTGAAAAGGACATAAGGCGAGACCTGCATCCGCCCAGTCCATAAGAATGTTGATTGTGCCCCGGAATGCCTTTACGGCGTGTAGATATTCTCTGTTCGCGTGAAAAAATGTCCGTCCTGTGACATTCTGATAGATGGAAAAAATAAAGCCATGACAAAGCTGATAGCTTTGCTGCTCATCCTTGCCATGGCAATCCAGATCATCAAGCCGCTCGGCTATCCGGGGCTGCGCCGCCGGATGGATTTCTGGAAGATCGCACTGATTGCCTTTGCCATCTGGGCGGTGGCACTGCTGGCGCGCGACTTCCTGGTGCAATAGGCAGGTTCAGTCTTTCAGGATGATCTCGCCTTTCATGACCGGCACGCAGCTTCCCGAGATCGTCACGTCGGTGACGGTTCCGGTTCTCTTGACGACATCAAGTTCGATGATGCTGCGCCGGGCCATTTCGACGCCCTGTTCGATCGTTACGTGCTGGCTGATGTCAGCTTCCGGCAGCAACGAGACGAGATAGGCGGAAAGGGCTGCCGATGCGCTGCCGGTCGCCGGGTCTTCGATGACGTTGTCCAGCGGCGCGAACATGCGGGCGCGGATCTTCCAAGGTGTCACGGCCGAGCGAACGTAAAGGAACAGGGAGAAATCATGGCTGCCGGTTACAGACTTGGCCGCAGTCTGGAAGCCGTTGATATTAGGGCTTGCAGCAGCCAGAGCCTCAAGGCTCTCGAGTTCGGCAACGGCAAATTTCAGGCCGACCGAGACGAGGACCGGGACATGTGTGTTCTTGCGGATTGACGCCGGATGGATAGAGACGCAGCCAGCGATGACCGCATCGGGTATCGTGTCTTCTATTTCAAGCGGTCGTGGGGCGCGGATCGTCGCTGCGGTGACCCGGCCTTCGCGGCGCTTCAGGGCGACTTCTACCAGACCAGCCTTCTCCTCGAACCGCAGCGTATCGTTGATGGGGCGGCCGAAGATTTCGCTCTGCTGGCCCAGTACATAGGCGGTGCCGACATTGGGATGACCGGCGAAGGGTATCTCCATCGTCGGCGTGAAGATGCGCACCCTTGCAGTGTTTTCGGGGCTCTCCGGCGGCAGTACGAAGGTGACTTCGGAATAGCCGAATTCGACAGCGATCTTCTGCATTGCCGCGTCGCTCAGCCCCCTTGCATCGGCCATGACCGCAAGCGGGTTGCCCTCGAAGCGGGTGGAAGTGAAAACGTCGACAGTGGTGTAGGACAGGCTGTTCATGGCGGCTCCGATGGTTGGGCGCCATGATTAGCGAGGCCAGCGGTTGCGGCGAAGGATTATCTTGTCGCCATGACAAATCGCCATCGCGATATGCAGGCGCAAAGAAAACAGGCGGCGAGGGTGTTCGCCGCCTGCATCATTCTCTCAAGCTTCAAAAGCTCATGCGGCCTTTTCGAGCTCGGCCTTCCAATTGCCCTTGGCGGCGAGGCTGTTCATTTCGGCGCGGTGCGTGAGTTCGCGCTGGCCGGCAGCGACATTTTCCGGCTTGCCGTTCCAGGCCTTGAGCGCGCTGTCCTGCAGGGCCCGGCCGTAGGAGAAGGTGACGAACCAAGGCAGTTCATAGCCGGAATTGATCGCCGAGAGATGGGCTGTCGCTTCTTCCGTGGTCTGGCCGCCGGAGAGGAAGGCGATGCCCGGAATGGCCGATGGGACCGTGCGCTTCAGCACCTGAACGGTACGTTCTGCGACTTCGGCGACCGAGGCCTTGCGGGCATTCTTGCCGTCGATGACCATGTTCGGCTTCAGGATCATGCCTTCGAGGCTGACGCGGGCATCGGCCAGTTCCTCGAACACGATGCGCAGCGTGGATTCGGTCACTTCGGCGCAGCGGTCGATATTGTGGTCACCCGGCTTGCCGTCCATCAGGCATTCCGGCTCGACGATCGGCACGATCCCGGCCTCCTGGCAGAGGGCTGCATAGCGGGCGAGCGCCTGAGCGTTGGCGCGGACGGAACCGCGGGTCGGCAGGGTCTTGGAGATGGCGATGACGCCGCGCCACTTGGCGAAGCGGGCACCGGCGTCATAATATTTAGCCAGACGTTCTGCGAGGCCATCCAGGCCTTCGGTGACCGTTTCACCCGGATATTTCGCCATCGGCTTGGCGCCAGTATCGACCTTGATGCCTGGAATGCCGTCGGCGGCTTTGATGATGTCGACGAAGGGCGTGCCGTCGGCAGCCTTCTGGAAAAGGGTTTCCTCATAGAGAATGACGCCGGAGATATATTTCTTCATCGCTTCGTCGGAGCGGAAGAGCATCTCGCGATAGTCGCGCCGGCTGGTTTCGGTCGATTCAAGATTGATCGCGTCGAAACGCTTCTTGATGGTGGCGGTCGATTCATCGGCTGCAAGCAGGCCCCGACCACCGGCAACCATCTTCACTGCAATGTCTTCCAGTCGTTCGCTCATCTTGTTCTCTCCACAATGAAACCCGGTAGAATTGATAATATAGAACCCGGATAACAGAAGTTTATAGGGAGAAAAAAGGGAGCGCTAAGTCGTTGAAACGATTGAAATGATTTCAATCGTTTGAAAGTTCGGGAATTTTTTCTTTTCTTGAGCAAAAGACCGCAGAAGCGTGCGCTTCCACGGTCTATCCTGCTGGAATATCTGTCGAATCGGCTTATCGATTAGCGCCGGTTAGCGGGAGAGAACGGCCACGCCCGGCAGTTCCTTGCCTTCCATCCATTCAAGAAAGGCGCCGCCCGCGGTCGAAACATAGGTAAACTCTTCGGCAACGCCGGCATGGTTCAGCGCGGAGACCGTG
Organism: Rhizobium sp. 01L419; assembly: GCF_056400025.1. Lineage (NCBI taxonomy): Bacteria > Pseudomonadati > Pseudomonadota > Alphaproteobacteria > Hyphomicrobiales > Rhizobiaceae > Rhizobium > Rhizobium sp. 01L419. The sequence continues at coordinate 108,462 of NZ_JBFTSM010000004.1, read as the reverse complement.
TCACCACCGCCTGCGACTGACGTGAGCTTGCCGGCCTTGGTGCGTTCGGCGGCATATTTCGCGGCGGCGACGGTCGCTGCATCGAAGGGCTCGATTTCAAAAGCGCCGAGCGGGCCGTTCCAGACGAGCGTGGTCGCGCGCTCGATCCAGGCCTTGACGGCATCGATCGACTTCGGGCCGACATCGAGGACCATGGCATCATCAGGAATGGCGTCGATGGAGACGGTCTCGTTGGCCGCACCTGCCTTGAATTCGCGGGCGACGACACCGTCTTCCGGCAGGACAATCGCGCAGCCGGCGGTGGCGGCTTCGATCATGATCTGCCTGGCGGTATCGGCGAGATCGTGTTCGCAGAGCGACTTGCCGACATTGGTGCCGCGGGCGGCGATGAAGGTGTTGGCCATGCCGCCGCCGATGACGAGCGCATCGACCTTCTTCACGAGGTTCATCAGGAGGTCGATCTTGGAGGAGACTTTGGCGCCGCCGACGATCGCCACGACAGGGCGAACCGGGTTGCCGAGGCCCTTTTCCAGTGCCTCAAGTTCGGCCTGCATGGTGCGCCCCGCATAAGCCGGTAAATGATGAGCAAGCCCTTCGGTGGAGGAGTGGGCGCGGTGAGCAGCCGAGAAGGCATCGTTCACATAGATATCGCCGTTTGCGGCAAGTGCCTTGGTGAAATCAGGATCGTTCTTTTCCTCGCCCTTATGGAAGCGGGTGTTTTCCAACAGCAGGATATCGCCGTTGTTCATCTTCGCGACGGCGGAAGCGGCAGCCTCGCCGATGCAGTCGGAAGCTGTCAGCACGGCATGGTCAAGCACCTGTTCGACGGAGGGGGCAACCAGCGAAAGCGAGAATTCTGCCGAGGGGCCATCCTTAGGGCGGCCGAAATGAGCAAGCAGGATGACCTTCGCGCCCTTTTTCGACAGCTCAAGGATCGTCGGCGCAACGCGCTCGATGCGGGTCGTGTCCGTGACCTTGCCGTCCTTGACCGGGACGTTGAGGTCGACGCGGACGAGAACGCGCTTGCCGGCGATGTCGTTGAGGTCGTCGAGGGTCTTGAAAGCTGCCATGGGAGGATCCATTCGTGGTTGGCGAAAGTTGCGCCGACCATAGCAAGGATCGGAGGAGACGCAAGGCAGTCGGCCGCCGTTTCAACGCGGGTTTTCGTCACGTCCTGCAGCACTTTCCGCCGTGGCTGCCTCATGTTTCTGGCGGCCTTTCATGCGGTCGCGAATGCGCTGGATAATATCGCGCAGATTGATGAAGATCGGCAGCGTGGTGGCTGGCTCGACAGCCTCCAGCGACATGCCGACAGAGGTGATGTGATCCTGATCGTCGAGGTCGCGGACGATGAGGATGAGCGAGCCGAGACGGACACGATCGGCGTAGTCCGCCTTGCCGCCGAGGCGCTGTTTCATCAGTTCGGCGATTGTCAGCCCCTTTTCGGATTCATTGAGAAGGCCCGGGCCATAGGCGGCATCGAGATCGGCTGCGGGGCGGGCCGGGGACAGTGCGAAGGCGCCGAAGAATTCCGCATCGTCGTCATCAACGGGAGCGCGGCTGGCGAAGAGGCGGTCGAGCAGGCGTGAGTAGCTGGGCGCTATGAAGAGATAGACGAGATCGTTTTCCCTGAGGCGGCCGGCATACTGATAACGCATCGACTTGCCGTCGCGGATCACCAGCGAGGGTGCTGCCCAGCGCGGAATGCGCTCGCCGCGCAGAACCGGACTGTCCTTGACGACGCGATAGGAAAGCAGTTCGTGATTGGCGGCACCCGGCAGGTCTACCTCCACCTTGTCGACCGCGCCGATGCGTGGAGGGATGATGAGGCCGAGGCGCTTGGCGACGGGTTTGATCGTCCAGCCTTGTACGAGCAGCGAGACCAGCACGATGATGAAGGCGGTGTTGAAATAGATTTGGCTGTGCTCCAGCCCGCCGAGGATTGGCATGATGGCGAGCAGGATGGAGACGGCGCCGCGCAGGCCGACCCAGGCGACGAAGCCGATTTCCTGCTGCGTGTAATCGAAGGGCAGCAACGACAGCCAGACGGCGAGCGGCCGGGCGACGAAGATCAGGAAGAGCGCGAGCAGGATCGCCGGCACGATGATAACAGGAAATTGCGAAGGTGTTGCGAGTAGGCCGAGGACAAGGAACATGATGATCTGGGCAAGCCAGGTCATGCCGTCCTGGAAGCGCCTGATGGTGCCGATCGCCTGCATCTTGCGGTTTCCGGCGTAGATGCCGGCGACATAGACCGCAAGGAAGCCGCTGCCACCCACCGCGCCGGTGAAGGAAAAGACGAGCAGGGCGAGCGCCAGCACGAAGATCGGCGTCAGGCCGCGATCGGTTTCCAGTCGGCCGGCGATCAGCACGATCATCATGCCGCCAAGCAGGCCGAGGATAACGCCAAGGCCCATCTGCTGGATGAACATGGCGAGCATGCCGATATTGATGCCGGCGTAACGTTCGCCGCTCGCGAGAACCTCGACCAGGGCGATGGTCAGGAAAATCGCCATAGGGTCGTTGGTGCCGGATTCGACTTCCAGCGTGGAACGCACCTTGTCGCGGATGTTGATACCGCCGATGCGCAGCAGGAAGAAGACGGCTGCGGCATCGGTGGATGCGACGATGGAGCCGAGCAACATACCTTCGAGCCAGCTGAAATGCAGCAGCCAGCGGGCCGCAAAGGCGAAGAGCGCTGCGGTCAGAAGCACGCCGACCGATGCGAGCGTCAGTGACGGGATTGCGGCGATGCGGAAGGCCTGCATCGGCGTGCCGAAACCGGAATCGAAAAGGATGATGGCGAGTGCGATCGAGCCCAGAACATAAGCGAGATAGTTGTTGCTGAATTCGATGCCGACACCGTCAACGCCTGCAGCAAGGCCGATCATCAGGAAGAGCAGAAGCAAGGGGGCGCCGAAGCGGAAGGCCAGCAGGCTCGAAAAGGCTGCAAGAAGCACGAGCGCCGTTGCGACCAGCACCACGATGTAAAACGCTTCCATGCCTACCCCTTTCGCTTCATCACGCCATCCCGAAGCCGCCCCGGCCTATTCTTCAACCCTCCGCGTCCAGCACGATCCGTTAGTAAACGGCAAAATGCGGCAGAAGGGTAGGCCTTGCGGCTTAACCTCGGCTGCATTGCTGCATCATGCTGCTGGACGGCCCTTGAAATGAGGGCCAGTGGAGAATGTTACGGGAGAAAGTCTGTAAAAAGAATGTATAGGCAAATCAGGCGAGAGCAGGGCAGATAGGCGGGGCACTGCACTTTTTGTTGATGAGGCTGTCAGAGGCCGCTTCGTTCCTTCTTCACCAGATATTGTTTCTGAATTCTGTCCACGGGGGTACCGTCGTCGAGAGGCACTTTTTCCATTACGTCATAAGTGCGGAATCCCATCTTTTCGTAATAGGCTAGCCCGCCGCCGTTATCGGCGCGAATGGTTGCGTTGATGAAGTCGATATTGCGTTCTTTCGCCACAGAAACTGTTGCTGAAAAAAGCGCGGTGCCGACGCCCGGTATCTTCGGACTCCGGCGAGCGAAGGTCCCGATGTCGGCCCATCCCTCCGGCCGGTTTTCATAGAGGCTCAGGAACTGAAAGCCGACGAGCCCGGATCCTGCTTGCGCTACATGACATGTGAGGGCGAATTCGCCGGTAATGAACCAGTCGGCCAACTGGTCGGGGGAAAGGGGAGCCTCCAGGGCAGTCGTGCCGCCGGCTTCGATGATCTCATTGAGAAGTCCGCTGAGTTCCTGTGCGTCATCAGCCGTCGCCTTGCGAATAGTGAGATGCGCCATGCTTTTCTATCCTTCCGTTGTTGCATGCAGGGTCGGGTACTTCGATTCCAGCCGCTCCGATCTTCTGTTTATCGCAGAAACGAAAACGGCCCGGTTTCCCGAGCCGTTTCCTGATCTCTCTGCCGGAAGCTTAGATGAGCTTGGCGAAGGCTACGGCCGTGTCGGACATACGGCTGGAGAAGCCCCACTCGTTGTCGTACCAGGACAGGACGCGCACGAAATTGCCTTCCATGACCTTCGTCTGATCGGTTGCGAAGATCGACGAGTGGCTGTCGTGGTTGAAGTCGCGGGAGACGAGCGGCTCGTCGGTGTAGCCGAGGATGCCCTTCAGCTTGCCGTTTGCAGCGGCCTTGATCGCTTCGTTGATTTCGCCGACCGAGGTGGCCTTCTTGGCAACGAACTTGAAGTCGATGACCGAGACGTTCGGGGTCGGAACGCGGATCGAGGTGCCGTCGAGCTTGCCCTTGAGGTGCGGCAGCACAAGGCCAACGGCCTTTGCGGCGCCCGTCGAGGTCGGGATCATCGAGAGGGCAGCGGCGCGGGCGCGATACAGGTCCTTGTGCATCGTGTCGAGCGTCGGCTGGTCGCCGGTGTAGGAGTGGATGGTCGTCATGAAGCCATGGTCGATGCCGACGGCGTCGTCGAGAATCTTGACGACCGGCACCAGGCAGTTCGTGGTGCAGGAGGCGTTGGAGATGACCAGATGCTCCTTGGTGAGCTGGTCATGGTTGACGCCGAAGACGACCGTCAGGTCAGCGCCGTCGGCAGGAGCCGAAACGATGACGCGCTTGGCGCCTGCCGTCAGGTGAGCGGCTGCCTTGTCGCGGGCGGTGAAGATGCCGGTGCATTCCATCGCGATGTCGACACCCAATTCCCCATGGGGAAGGGTAGCCGGATCCTTGATGGCGGTGACCTTGATCGGCTTGCCGTTGCCGACGGTGATCGTGTCGCCTTCGACCTTCACGGTCGCTGGGAAACGGCCATGGATGGAGTCGTAACGGAGCAGGTGGGCGTTGGTCTCTACCGGGCCGAGGTCGTTGATGGCGACGACTTCGATGTCGGTACGGCCGGATTCAACGATGGCGCGAAGAACGTTGCGGCCGATACGTCCGAAACCGTTGATGGCAACCTTGACTGTCATGTGCATTCACTCCCTAGAGGTGGGGCTTACAGATAGTAGGTGAGGAAGTGCCCGAAGGCACTTCCGTTGAAATCAGCCCGTTAAAGCTTGGCTTCTGCCGCGGCGACGACGGCGTCAGCCGTGATACCGAAATGTTCGAAGACCTTCTTTGCCGGACCGGATGCGCCGAAGCCCTTCATGCCGACAAACGAGCCTTCCGGACCAATGAAAGCATCCCAGCCTTCGCGAACGGCGGCTTCGACGGCGATCTTGACCGGTGAGTTGCCGAGGATTTCCTTGCGGTAGGCATCCGGCTGATCGAAGAAGAGTTCGGTGCAGGGAACGGAAACGACGCGGGTGCTGATACCCTTGCCTTCCAGCGTTGCGCGGGCAGCCACGGCCAGTTCCACTTCCGAGCCGGACGCGAAGATCGTGACTTTGGCGTCGGCATTGCCTGATAGCGTGTAAGCGCCGAGTTCGCAGAGGTTCTTCTCATTATACTCGGTGCGGACGGTCGTCAGGTTCTGGCGGGTGAGTGCCAGCGCAGACGGATGGTCCTTGCTCTTCATGGCGATCTGCCAGCATTCGGCCGTTTCGACGGCGTCTGCCGGGCGGAAGACCCGCAGGTTCGGAACGGCGCGCAAACCAGCGATCTGCTCGACCGGCTGATGGGTCGGACCGTCTTCGCCGACGCCGATCGAGTCATGCGTGAGCACGTGGATGACACGAATGCCCATGAGGGAGGCAAGGCGGATCGGCGGGCGGCAATAATCCGAGAAGATCATGAAGCCGCCGCCATAGGGGATAAGACCGCCGTGCAGCGCGATACCGTTCATGGCAGAGGCCATGCCGTGCTCGCGGATGCCCCAGTGCATGTAGCGTCCGGCAAAATCCGTCGGCGTGATCGAATGCATCTGGCTGGTCTTGGTATTGTTCGACGGAGTCAGGTCGGCAGAGCCGCCAAGCGTTTCCGGCACGAAGCCGTTGATGACTTCAAGCGCGTCTTCAGATGCCTTGCGGGAGGCGATCGTCGGCTTGGTCTCTGCGAGCTTCTTCTTGTAGTCGTCTATGGCCTTGTCGAAACCATCAGGCAGATCGCCAGCGAAACGGCGGCTGAACTCGGCCTTGGCCGGTGACTTGGAAAGGGTTTCTTCCCAGGCCTTGACGATATTGTCGGAGCGGGTGCCGGCAGCGCGCCATGCGTCGAGGATGTCGGAAGGGATGACGAAAGGCTCGTATTCCCAGTTCAGCGCCTTGCGGGTGGCGGCGATTTCGTCGGCGCCGAGTGGGTTGCCGTGCACCTTGTGGGTACCCTGCTTGTTCGGAGCGCCGAAGCCGATGACGGTCTTGCAGGCGATGAAGGTCGGGCGGTCGGACTTGTGGGCGGCTTCGATCGCGTCTGCGATGGCGGCCTGGTCATGGCCGTCGATCTCGATCGTGTTCCAGTGAACGGCCTTGAAGCGGGCGACCTGGTCGGTCGAGTCCGACAGCGATACGGCGCCGTCGATGGTGATCGAGTTGTTGTCCCAGAAGAGGACCAGCTTGTTGAGCTTCAGGTGGCCGGCAAGCGCGATCGCCTCATGGCTGATGCCTTCCATCAGGCAGCCGTCGCCATTGATGACGTAGGTGTAGTGGTCCTGCAGATCGGAGCCGAATTCCTCGCGCAGCTTGCGCTCGGCAATCGCCATGCCGACGGCATTGGCAATACCCTGGCCAAGCGGGCCGGTGGTCGTTTCGATGCCGGTGGCATGGCCGTATTCCGGATGGCCGGCGGTCTTGGAGCCGAGCTGACGGAACTGCTTCAGGTCCTCGACCGACATGTCCGGATAGCCGGTCAAATAGAGAAGCGAGTAGAGCAGCATCGAGCCATGACCGGCAGAGAGAACAAAGCGATCGCGGTTCGGCCAGTGCGGCTTCTGGGGATCGAAGCGGAGATATTTGGTAAAGAGGACCGTTGCCACATCCGCCATGCCCATCGGCATGCCCGGGTGGCCGGAATTCGCCTTTTCTACAGCATCCATGGAGAGGAAACGGATCGCATTCGCCATCCGGTCGTTTTGTTCGCGTGAGGTCATGGCTTTTCCGCTAGTTCCGGGTTTGAGGATGGCCTCGAGCCTGCCAAGACCATCAATGAGAGCGGTCGAGACATACCAGTTGGAACGGCCAAGTCAACAAAATGGAAGCCGTTTGGAGGCCGGGTGCGACGATTTTTGACATTTGACCGTCAAGTTTTACAAAAGACGAATCTTGTGTGACAGGCTTGTGTAAATCGCTCATCCACAGAATAGGGCGGGGTGCAGCGGGGAGGCTTTATTGACGTGCTCCGGGCTAGCTGCATATCCTCTTGAAAATACAGGGTCGGCGGCAGAGGCCGATTCGCGGGTCTTGTGCGGGGAACCGGAAAAGACATGACGCCTAATGGCAACATCATCGAAGCTGCGCTTACGGAGCTGAAACAGGCAATCTCGGGCCTAGAGAATGCCGTCGACATGCGCATCGAGCGCCAGCGTGAGCAGGGCGAGATCGAAGGCGAAGTCCGCCGCGTGCATGCCGACCGCTCGCGCCTTGCCCAGGAGCTCGACCAGGCCGAATTCCGCGCGAACCGGCTGGAAGAGGTCAATCGCGAGGTTTCGCGGCGTCTAGTGACGGCGATGGAAACGATCCGCGCGGTTCTTGACCGCTAAGAGGACTTGATGACATGGCGCAGGTAACGGTAACGATCGACGGCAAGGCCTATCGCATGGCCTGCGAAGAAGGCCAGGAAGATCACCTGACTGACCTCGCGGTGCGTTTCGACCGTTATGTCGGCCATCTCAAGGGGCAGTTCGGCGAGATCGGCGATCTCAGGATCACCGTCATGGCCGGGATCATGGTCATGGACGAGATCTCGGAGCTGACGCGACGTGTTGCCGGGCTGGAATCGGAGCTGGAAACGCTCCATAGCAACCGGGACACGGTCCTTGCCGCCACCGCTCGCACGGAAGAAGGCATTGCAGTGGCGCTTTCGGAGGTCACGAGCCGTATTCAGGGCATTGCCGACAAGCTGAACGGCCGCACGCCCGCCGAGCTTAATTAATTTGGGAGAGCAGTGCTGACCCACTGGTGCGGTGCTGCAAATGCCCCTATATTCTCTTACGCGGTCTGTGCTTCTCGACAGGAACAATGAATCCTCGGGGCCATACCCGATCCTTAGGGAGCTGTCCCTGTCCAGGCTCGTGGGTCTGGATACACGGCGCCCACCTACTTTCGTAGGCGCCCAGGATCGAAAGTTTCCACCGGTTGTGTGGATCGCGCTTCTCTCTTTCGGCCGGGTTCTTCCCCGTTGCGAGATATCTCCCGATAAGCTCTCTAGTCGCCCGGCGGCTCCGTCCAGCCGGTGAGCTTCGCCCAGTCGTAGGCGCCCTCCATGATAATATCGAATACCGGATCCTTGATGTCGTAATAGGCATTGACGTCATCGGGGAAATAGCCGGCGAGGCGTTGTTTGATCAGCCCGTAGGCCGCGGCGGCCGTCGGATGGGCGCGCAAAAAATCCCGGCAGAGAAGCGGATAGCGTTGATTGAAGCGGCCTCTTTCGCGGATATGCACATTTGCAGCACGGCCGGTGCTCTTGAAGAGCAGCTTTTGCAACTCGCCCTCCGCCAGATCGAGGCCCGGCGGGCAATGGTCGGTCACGCCTGTGCGGCGGATGAAGCCTTCCTGCTCGAAAGCTGTGTCGTTGATCTGATCGAGGGAGACGACGCTGAGCTGAACGTCAATGATATCCTTGGCAGCGAGATCAGGCACGGCGGTGGAACCGATGTGGTGGATTACAACGTCGGCTGGCGCTGCGCGCAGGAGGGCCTGTTTCAGGCCCAGGAAGTCGTCGCTCCAGTTCTGTCTTGGCGGATGAATTTCTATTGGCATGTGAGGCTCGCTATCTTTTCGCCGTGACGGGCCGATGACAGGCTTGATATCCAACCTAGCGGATATTGCTGACCAGGAAATCGATGAAGGCGCGGATGCGCGCCGCCAAGTGCTCGTGACCGGGATAGACGGCGTGGATGAGCTCGATATCCTCCGGATTATAGGCTTCAAGCACAGGTAACAAAGTTCCGGCGTCGATATCCGGCTGCACATGGAATTGGCCGACGCGTGCAAGACCAAGGCCGGCGAGGCAAAGAGTGCGTGCTGTCGGTCCATTGTTGGTTTCAAAGTTGCCGAAAATGGGTCTTACGAAACGATCGCTGCTTTGGGGATCGCGGAACGGCCATTCCGCCGCACCCGCAAGGAAGCTGAAGGTCAGGCAATTGTGACGTTCGAGATCGTCAGGAGTCTCCGGGATTCCCTCCCTTTTCAAATAGTCTGGTGACGCAACGATAATGCGGCGGCTTTCGAGCAGCTTGCGCGCCTTCAGGGAAGAGTCGCGCAAGGCGCCTGAGCGGATGGCAATATCGGCGCGCTCGCCGACAATATCGATGATGCCGTCGTTAAGTGCGAGATCGAGATCCACCTCCGGATAGAGATTCAAGAAATCCGGAACCAGCGGCACGATATAGCGAACGCCGAAGGCGACGGAAGTGCTGACGCGCAGACGTCCCCGCGGCATTGCCGCCCCGCCGGCGGCAACGGCACGTTCCGTCTCCTCGATGTCTGAGAGAATACGGCGGGAGCGTTCGAGATAGATTTCGCCTTCCGGCGTGAGCTGCAAAGCGCGGGTGGTGCGCACCAGAAGACGCGTAGCGAGACGCTCTTCCAGCCGCGTTACGAGCTTGCTGACGGCGGAGGGCGAAAGCCTGAGTTTGCGGCCGGCTGCCGAGAAACTCTGAAGTTCGGCGACCTGCACGAAGACATCCATCTCACCGATGCGGTTGTCCATGACACCCTATCTTGAATTCAATTCACAACTGTTGAGCCATTATAGGCTGTTATCGAGCAGGTGCGCCACGCCCATATTCCGGCCCGAACAAGAATCAAACCATCGGGTTACTCTCATGCCACTTGCTCTCTTTGCGTTGACGATCGCCGCCTACGCGATCGGCACGACGGAATTCGTCATCGTCGGCCTGCTGCCGACGGTTGCCAATGATCTCCACATCACCCTGCCGCTCGCCGGCCTCATCGTCAGCGTTTACGCGCTGGGCGTCACCTTCGGCGCGCCGATCCTGACAGCGTTGACAGGGCGGATCGAGCGTAAGCCGCTCCTGCTCGGGCTGATGGCGCTTTTCGTTATCGGCCACATCATTGCCGCGCTCAGCCCAGGCTACGAAGTGCTCTTGATTGCCCGTGTCGTCTCGGCTTTCGCACACGGCGTCTTCTTCTCCGTCGGTTCCACGATCGCTGCCGATCTGGTGCCGGAAAACCGCCGGGCATCGGCTATCGCCATGATGTTCATGGGCTTGACGGTCGCCATCGTGACCGGCGTTCCGCTCGGCACCTTCATCGGCCAGACCTTCGGCTGGCGTACCACCTTCGGTGTCGTCGCCGGTCTCGGTGTCGTTGCCTTTGCCGGCATCGCCTTGCTGCTGCCATCGAACCTCAAGAAGGCTCCGCCGGCCAGCATCGGCGAACAGATCCGCGTGCTTGCCACCGGTCGCTTGCTGCTCGTCTATGCAATGACCGCGCTCGGCTATGGCGGCACGTTCGTTGCCTTCACCTTCCTCGCGCCGATCCTCGAGCAGATCACTGGCTTTGCCTCCTCGGCCGTTGCCTTGATCCTGATGCTCTATGGCGTGGCGATTGCCATCGGCAATGTCGTCGGCGGGCGCATTTCCAACCGTGATCCCGTCAAGGCGCTGACTGTATTGTTCATCGCCCAGACGCTGGTGCTGGTGCTCTTCGGCTTCACCGCGATTTCACCCTGGCTGACGATCCCAACGCTCGCGATCCTCGGCTTCCTGTCCTTCGCCAATGTGCCGGGCCTGCAGCTCTATGTCGTGCAGCTCGCACGTGAGCTTCGGCCGAATGCAGTCGATGTCGCCTCGGCGCTCAACATCGCCGCCTTCAATCTCGGCATCGCCTTGGGCGCCTGGATCGGCGGTCTGGTCGTCGAATCTCGCTTCGGGCTGGGTGCCACGCCTTTCGTTGCGGCAGCGCTTGTTGCTGTCGCCCTTGGTCTCACCATCAGGAGCGGCGCACTCGACCGCCGCTCCACGCCTGCCGCGGCTGTTGCCGGCAGCGCCGCCTGATCTCTGCGCATTGAAAGGAAACAGCATKAAAATCGTCAGCGCCAATGGCGCCTCCATCCCCACCCTCGGCTTCGGCACGTTCCGCGTGCCAGGTCCTGATGCAGAACGCATGGTCTCGCATGTGCTTGCCACTGGTTATCGCCACATCGACACAGCGCAAATCTATGGCAATGAGGCCGAGGTTGGAGACGGTATCCGCCGTTCCGGTGTCGCCCGCGGTGATCTCTTCCTGACCACCAAGGTCTGGGTCGAGAACTACAAACACGTTGCCTTCATTGCCTCGGTGGACGAGAGCCTGAAGAAGCTCAGGACCGACTATGTCGATCTGCTGCTTCTCCATTGGCCGAACGAATCCGTGCCGCTTGCCGAGCAGATCGATGCGCTGAACGAAGTCGCAAAGGCAGGCAAGGTGCGCCACATCGGCGTGTCGAACTTCAATACCGATCTGATGCGAGAGGCCGTCAAGCTCAGCAGCGTGCCCATCGTCACGAATCAGGTCGAATATCATCCTTATCTCGACCAGACGCCGGTGCTCCGCGCTGCGAGCCAGCTCGATATGTCTGTCACCGCCTACTATGCCATGGCCGACGGCAAGGTGCTGAAAGATCCGCTGCTGCAGGAGATTGCGGCCAGGCATGGCAAGTCGATCGCCCAGATCGTGCTGCGCTGGATCGTGCAGCAGGATGTCATTGCGCTGTCCAAGACTGTCTCGGAAGAGCGGGCGAAGGAAAATGCGGCGATTTTCGACTTCGCGCTGACGGCGGATGAGATGGCGGAGATCCACGCGCTGGCACGGGCCAATGGCCGAATCGTCAATCCGAATGGATTGGCGCCGGTCTGGGACAAGACCGCTTAAGGAAACGGGCGCTTCGGCGCCCGTTTTGCCGTACCGGATCAGCGGCCTTGGAGCGGGTGAGGACCATCCTCAAAGATCTGGTCGTGATAGCCCTTGGACCCGACAATGCGGGCGAGCGGGCTCCTCCAATCCTTGCCATCACGCAGACAATTGAGGACGTGGGAAAAGTCGTATTTTTTGGATTCCAGCCGAGCTCTCGTCGGGCGAGCGTGTTGACGTAGACACGATCGAAGTGCTGGAACATGCTCCAGCCCCGCACGGCATATAGTGCGGTCATGCCAGGGAACAGGCGTCCCACCGTTGCGGTCGCGTCACGGCGCAGGTCGGCGAGATCAGCCTCGGTAAATGGCGCAGTCGCAGAGATGATATAGCGGCCGAAACCGATAGACTGCGCCTTGTCGAGCGCCAGCAGATGGGCATCGACCACGTCCTCGATATCAACGCGGCGACGGGCAGCACATCCTCCGTGACCCAAGCGGCCGGTTCGCTTGCGGCTGGGCGCAGGGCCGCTCCGAAAGCGCTGGTGGTGCTGGTGAAGACGAAGCTTTTCACGCCGATGGCGACCGCCTGTTCGAGAAGATTCAGCGTACCAGAGACACTTGTGTCGACGAAATCCTGATTGCTGTGCGTTCCGACATCCGGCTTGTGCAGGGGTGCGGCATGGATAACGGCGGTGGCGCCTGTTAGCGCAAGGCGGATGAAATCGGCATCGGTGATCGAGCCGGTCATATTGGTGAAAGGCGAGGGCTTGATATCGATTCCGCGCGCCTGATGGCCTTGATCTCTCAAAGTGCGCATCAGCGCTTCACCGAGATGGCCGGCGCTTCCCGTCACCAGTATCGTCATTCTGCGTCTCCAGCCAGATGGCGACGGAGGCTAACAAAGGCAGCTTCGGCAGGACAACCTGCGCACCCAAAGAACATATCCGACGGTGATGGGCAGTACCCCAGGGCAGCAAAGCTCACTAAAGCGAGGGATCGTCGAGTTCGCTTTTCAGCCGGTCCAGGATGGAGAGCGCATGCCCGGCATAGGCGCTGATCCAACGGTCATGGATCTGCTTGATCGGCAGGCTGTTCAGGTGATTCCAGCGCTCCCGGCCTTCCTTCCTGGCTATGACCAGATCAGCTTCTTCGAGCACCTTCAAATGCTGCATGACGGTGCAGCGGTCCATCTCGGGAAAGGCTTCGCAAAGCGCACCGGTTGTGCGGGGTGCATCCTTCAGAAGGTCGAGAATGTCGCGGCGGCGGCGGTGCGCCAACGCCTTGAAAATGGGGTCGTCATCCGATTCGCTTGACATGTTATGTTTTTATAACATAATTGGGCGAGATACAACGGGGAAGAGGAGGAAGTCACATGTCCCTCAATATTCGCGTCTCGGGCCGTATCGGCCGCCCGGTGGCTGATGTCTTCGATGCGGTCGTCAATCCGAAGAGCCTGTCGGGCTATTTCACAACGGTCGGCGGAGCGAGCGCGCCGCTTGTGCAGGGCACGACGGTTACCTGGTGGAAGGATGTGCCGGTCGAGGTGGTCGAGCTCGTGCCCGACAGCAAGATCGTGCTGCGCTGGGATGGCGCCACGGACGAGGAGAAGAAGCCTTATAAGACGCTTGTGGAGATGAATTTCAAACCGCTTGATGATGGTGGCACCATGGTGACTATCGCCGAAGACGGCTGGCGCGAGGATGAGCCGGGGCGGCGCGGAACCTACCAGAACCTGGAGGGCTGGACGCAGATGTTCTGCTGCATGAAGGCCTTTGTCGAATACGGCATCAACCTGCGCGACGGCATGTTCCTCAGCGAGATGCGCGGCGAGCAGGCCAAAGCGCAGGAAGGTTGAGAGGAAGTGCCATGAGCGATTTGATCTATGGCGGCGTCGACGTTGCGATGAAGGTTCCGCCGCATCAGTATGAGGCCACTATTTCCTTTTACCGCGACGTTGTGCAGCTGAAGGAAATCGAAGTGGAGGATGTCTCCTTCGAACTCGGGCCGATCCGGCTCTGGATCGACAAGGTGCCGACCATGAGCCAGGCCGAGCTCTGGCTGGAATTCATGACGCCTGACTTCGACAGCGCCGCAGAGCATCTGGAGAAGGCCGGTGTTCTGCGCTGCGATCCCATCGAGCCGTTGCCCTCCAGCCTCCGTGGTGGCTGGATCCTTAATCCGGCTGGCATCGTTCATCTGGTGCGAGAGACTGGCCGCGGCTGACGGCATCCAAGAGATCCCTCGATGGACATAGATAGCCGCTGATGAGGCGGCTATCTGCTTTTGAAGGGTTGGAATTGCTCTTCAAAGACGGCAAAGTAGGAGGCGCGAGAGGTAGAGCCCTGCGCAAGATGCAACAGACGCATTCGCCTTTGTGACAGAGACTTCGCTTGCCTGTCACGATGCGGGTGCTAATTTCCGGAATCATATCGATTTAAATCCCAGGAGATTTCAGATGCAGCTTGGCATGGTAGGTTTGGGCCGTATGGGCAATTACATGGTCCAGCGCTTGATGCGGGGCGGCCACGAGTGCGTGGTTTATGACGCCAAGCCCGAAAGCGTAACCGAGCTTGTCGGCCTCGGTGCCGAGGGCAGCGCCTCGCTCGAAGAATTCGTCTCGAAGCTCGCGCGCCCGCGTGCGGTGTGGCTGATGCTGCCGGCGGCCATCACCGACAAGGTGATTGCAACGCTTCTTCCGCTACTGCATGACGGCGATATCCTGATCGACGGCGGCAATTCCTACTATCACGACGATATCCGCCGCGGGGCGGAGCTCATCACCAAGGGCATTCACTATGTCGACGTCGGCACCAGCGGTGGCGTCTTCGGCCTTGAGCGCGGCTACTGCCTGATGATTGGCGGCGAAAAGGGCATCGTGCAGCATCTTTCGCCGATCTTCGCGACGTTGGCGCCGGGCGATGGCACCACGGAAGCCTCGCCGAACCGCACGGCTGAAGCTGCGGCTCTCAGCACCGCCGAGCAGGGATTCCTGCATTGCGGCCCGCATGGTGCCGGCCATTTCGTCAAGATGGTGCATAACGGCATCGAATATGGCCTCATGGCCGCCTATGCCGAAGGCCTCAACATTTTGAAGCACGCCAATGTTGGCGCCCTGACGCATGAGGCGGATGCCGAGACGGCGCCGCTCTCCCACCCGGAATTCTATCAGTACGATTTCAACCTGCCGGAAATTTCCGAAGTCTGGCGCCGCGGCAGCGTCATCACCTCCTGGCTGCTCGACCTGACGGCCGATGCGCTGCACAAGGACCCCGTCCTTACCCAATATGCGGGTCGCGTTTCGGACTCCGGCGAAGGCCGCTGGACGATCATGGCCGCCATCGACGAAAGCGTGCCGACGCCGGTGCTGAGTGCCGCACTCCATGGCCGTTTCTCCTCGCGCGACCAGGATGAATTCGCCAACAAGGTGCTTTCGGCCATGCGCGCCGGCTTCGGCGGCCATGCCGAGAAGCCGCACAAATAGGCGAAACATATTGTTCTGATGTGATGAGCCGCCGGCCGCGAGGCCGGCGGCTTTCTTTTGACCATGATCAGCTAGACCGTTTGTTCGTCTGGCTTTTCCGCTGCGGCGCTTGCATAAATGCCTGACGTGCGAAACCGGAGGCGGGCATGCGGCGAATTTCAGCGATCGGCATCTGCAGCATCATGATGCTGCTTTCTCTTTTCAGTGCCGTTTACGCACAGACGACCCCGGCAGCCTCTCCTGATGTTGCGCCGCCGCCTGCCCAGGTGCGGCAGATGATGGAACTGATGCAGACGCCGGAGGTCAAGCAATGGATGGCCACGCAGATGGCGGCGCCTGCGGTTTCTGATGGCAATGACGAGGAGATGTCGGTGTTGTCGGGCCGCCTCCAGCGGGCCCGCCGGCATATCGCCATGGTCTCCGGCGCCGCGATGACGCTGCCGTCCGAAGTTGCCCGTGCTTCATCGCTCTTCGTCGGCGAATTGAGCGCGGCCGGCCCCTTGCGCATGGCCGCGCAATTTCTCGCCATCCTGATCACCGGCTTCATCGTCGAAATGCTCGTGAGGACCGCCGTGCGCGAAAGGCGGGAACGGGCGGCGCAGATGACCGGCACAAGGCTTGCCGCGCGTGTCATCCCCGCTATTGTCTTCGGCCTGGCGACTGGGCTGGTGCTGGTGAGCTTCAACTGGCCGCCGGTCAGCCAGAATATCGCAATCGCCATTGCCATAGCGGTGGTCGTGCAGCGCTTTGCCATTTCCTTCGGCGGGGTCATCGTCGATCTTGTCACCTTGCCGCGTGGGGAAGGGCCGACGGTTGCGGTCGATCACGCCGTTGCGCAATTCTGGTTTCGGCGTTGCGTGCTTTTCGTCATCTATTTCATCTTCGGCTGGGCCGTCCTGCAGTCGATGGAGCCGCTCGGCTATTCGATCGGCGCACGTTATCTGGTCGGCTATGTGCTTGGCATCGGGCTCTTCCTGATCGCGACGGAGGCGGTCTGGTCGCGGCCGGGCAATGAAACACGGCGCAGTCACGCCGCAACCTGGCTGCTGATCCTTTACTTCCTGCTGCTCTGGGGCATCTGGGTGCTCGGTTTTGACTGGCTCCTCTGGGTCTGCATCTATCTCCTGCTGTTGCCGAAGGTGCTTTCGGTGTCGACGCTCGCGGTCAAGTCGTTCCACCAGGCCGAGGCAGGCTTCCTCGCCCAGCGACGCATCGCGACCGTACTGCTCGACCGCGGTGTGCGGGCGGTCATTATCGCCCTCGCGGCGGTCTGGCTCGGGCGAATGCTCGGCGTCGAAACCACCGCGATGATGATGTCGAACGAGACGATGATTAACCGGGTGGCGCGGGGCATCATCGGTGGCGTCGTCATCCTGCTTGCAGCAGACCTGCTCTGGCATCTCGTCAAGGCCTATATTGACGGCAAGCTTGTCGATGCACCGATCGATGGCGCGGTCAGCGACGAGGAGAAGGTCAAGCGCGCCCGGTTGCAGACACTGCTGCCGATCTTTCGAAACATCATCGCGGTTGTCATCGTCGTGATTGGCGCCTTGATGGTGCTGTCGGGCCTCGGCATCGAGATCGGGCCGCTGATTGCCGGCGCCGGTGTTGTCGGCGTCGCGGTCGGCTTCGGTGCACAGACGATCGTCAAGGATGTCATCAGTGGCATGTTTTATCTGTGGGACGATGCTTTTCGTGTGGGCGAATATATCGAAAGCGGCAGTCACAAGGGTGTCGTCGAAGCCTTCAGCCTGCGGTCCGTGAAGCTTCGTCATCACCGCGGGCCACTGACGACGGTGCCTTTCGGCGAACTTGGGGCAGTCAAGAACCTCAACCGCGACTGGACGATCGACAAGATCAGCCTGAACGTGACCTACGACACCGATCTCGTGAAGACGAAGAAGATCATCAAGCAGATTGGCCAGCAACTTCTCGAGAACCCGGAATGGGGTCCCAACATCATCGAGACGCTGAAGATGAAGGGTGTCGAGCAGTTCGGCGAGTTCGCCATCGAAATCCGCCTGTCGATGATGACCAAGCCCGGCGAGCAGTTCGTCATCCGCCGCAACGCCCTAGCGATGATCCGCAATGCCTTCAAGGAAAACGGCATCCAGTTCGCCGTGCCAACAGTGCAGGTTTCCGGCGAGCGGGAACTCGATGCGGATGCCGCCGCCGCTCGCTATGCGGCGCACTCACGCACGCGCGATGAGCCGGCGGCCTGATCTTTTCGGATATGCATCGGGGGCGACGAGAAGCTTACGAAAATGCAATGCATTCGGGCCTGTGTGCTGCGCAAATTTGCCCCAATTGGGGATGAAGGAGGCGGCAAGCGCGGGTGTGGGGTAGCCGCGGCACGGCTTCATAGAGCTTGCATGCCGCGTATGTTACGTCTTTCGAAAGAGATTCCCGCCAGAATGGCAGTTGCAGCAGGTACGAGATGTCGGGTCACGGCAATTTGGAAGAGATTTCAGAGACGGAAGAAGGCTTTTCGCTGCGTGCGCTGTTTCGACGCTACCGGACGCCGTTAACGGCTTTCGCGACGCTTCTCATCTTCTGCCTCGTCGGTTACGCGATCATGCAACTGACGGACGAAGTGCGCTACGACGATGTTGTGGAGGCGCTAGCGGAAACTCGGCTGAGTTCCATCCTGCTCGCCTTGTTATTCACGGCACTGAGCTTTCTGGCGCTCGTCTTCTACGATCTCAACGCCATCGAATATATCGGCAAGCGGCTGCCTTTTCCGCATGTCGCGCTTACGGCCTTCAGTGCCTATGCGGTGGGCAATACCGCTGGTTTCGGTGCGCTTTCGGGTGGAGCGATCCGTTACCGCGCCTATACGCGGCTTGGACTTTCGCCTGAGGATATCGGTCGCATCATTGCTTTCGTGACACTATCCTTCGGCCTCGGTCTTGCTGCCGTGGCGGCGATTGCACTGCTCATCATCGCCGATGAAATTGCGCCGCTGATCAGCGTCAGCAGCCTTTGGCTTCGCATCGTGGCAGCGGTGATCCTGGCGATCCTCGGTTCTCTCATGGTGCTCGGTCGCGACGGCCGGGTGATCGAGATCGGCTCGATCGCCATCCGCCTGCCGGATTCTCGTACCTGGTCGCGCCAGTTCCTGGTCACCGCCTTCGATATCGCAGCCTCCGCCACGGTGCTTTACGTGCTCCTGCCGCAGACGGCGATCGGCTGGCCGGTGTTTCTGGCGGTTTATGCGATCGCCGTCGGGCTTGGCGTGCTGAGCCATGTTCCGGCAGGGCTCGGCGTCTTCGAGACGGTCATCATCGCCTCACTTGGCAGCGCGGTGAATATCGATGCTGTACTTGGCTCGCTGGTGCTCTACCGCCTTATCTATCATGTGCTGCCGCTCTTAATCGCCATCCTTGCGGTCTCGGCCACCGAGCTACGCCGCTTCGTGGATCATCCGGCCGCTTCCAGCGTGCGGCGCATCGGCGGGCGGCTGATGCCGCAGCTTCTTTCTGCGCTGGCGCTGCTCCTGGGCGTCATGCTGATCTTTTCGAGCGTGACGCCGACGCCCGACCAGAACCTCGAATTCCTCTCCAACTATCTGCCTCTACCGATGGTGGAAGGCGCGCATTTCCTCTCCAGTCTGCTTGGTCTTGCGCTAGTGGTTGCCGCGCGAGGCCTGGGCCAGCGGCTCGACGGCGCCTGGTGGGTGGCGGTATTCTCGGCCGTTGCTGCCCTCACGCTGTCGCTGCTGAAGGCGATCGCCCTTGTCGAGGCGGCCTTCCTTGCCTTCCTGGTCTTCGGGCTGTTCGTCAGTCGCCGGCTCTTTACTCGTCATGCCTCGCTTCTCAACCAGGCGATGACGGCATCCTGGCTGATGGCGATTGCGGTCATTATCGTCGGCGCGGTCGTCATCCTGCTCTTCGTCTATCGGGACGTGGAGTACAGCAACGAACTCTGGTGGCAGTTCGAATTTGCGGCGGAAGCGCCGCGCGGTCTGCGCGCTGTGCTCGGCATCACCATCATTTCCTCGGCGATCGCCATCTTCAGCCTGCTGAGGCCGGCGACCTTCAAGCCGGAGCCAGCGGACGAAGAATCGGTACGCCGCGCTGTCGAGATCGTCGAGAAGCAGGATAGTGCGGACGCCAATCTGGTGCGCATGGGCGACAAGTCCATCATGTTTTCGGAAAAGGGCGATGCCTTCATCATGTATGGCCGGCAGGGCCGTTCGTGGATCGCGCTGTTCGACCCGATCGGCGACCATCATGCCGTGCAGGAGTTGGTCTGGCGCTTCGTGGAAGCGGCGCGCGCCGCCGGCTGCCGTGCAGTTTTCTACCAGATCTCGCCGGCGCTGCTCTCGCACTGCGCGGATGCGGGCCTGCGCGCCTTCAAGCTCGGTGAGTTGGCGGTGGCCGATCTGCGCACTTTCGAGATGAAGGGCGGTAAATGGGCGAACCTGCGCCAGACTGCAAGCCGCGCCCAACGCGACGGACTGGAATTCGCCGTTGTCGAACCCGCCGATGTTCCTGCAATCATCGGCGATCTCTCGGCCGTCTCCAATGGCTGGCTCGAGCATCACAATGCCAAGGAGAAGGGTTTCTCGCTCGGCGCTTTCGATCCGGATTATGTGATGTCGCAGCCGGTCGGCGTTCTCAAGAAGGATGGCAATATCGTCGCTTTCGCCAATATCCTCGTGACCTCGGCAAAAGAGGAGGGGACGATCGACCTGATGCGTTTCTCGCCTGACGCGCCGAAGGGGTCGATGGACTTCCTGTTCGTGCAGATCATGGAATATCTGCGCGCCCAGGGTTTTACGCATTTCAACCTCGGCATGGCGCCTCTCTCCGGCATGTCGAAACGCGAGGTGGCGCCCGTCTGGGACCGTATCGGCGGTACGGTCTTCGAACACGGCGAGCGCTTCTACAACTTCAAGGGGCTTCGTGCCTTCAAATCCAAGTTTCATCCGCACTGGCAACCGCGCTATCTTGCGGTTTCCGGAGGGGGCAATCCGATGATCGCATTGATGGATGCGACATTTCTGATCGGAGGCGGATTGAAAGGGGTAGTGAGAAAATGATGAAAAACATACTCTTTGCCGCTGCGTGCGTCAGCATGCTCGCGGCTGCGCCGTCCTATGCTGCGGAAGAAACCACTGATAGTTTCGAGACAGGCCTTATCCCTTCACCGCACATTTTCCTGCCGCAGGGCGAAGTGAAGGGCGCCGTCTTCCTGATCTCCGATGCGGCCGGCTGGGGAGACAATGAAAAGACCGAGGCCGACCGCCTGGTTTCGGAGGGTACCGTCGTCATCGGCGTTGACTTTCCGTCCTATATGGTAGCGCTCAATCGCTACGACGTCAGCTTGAACGATGGCTGCATCTATACGGTTTCCGATATTGAATCTCTGAGCCAGCAGGTGCAGCGCGCCGCAGGCAACAGCCCATATCACCTGCCCATCATCGCCGGAATCGGCGAGGGCGGCGCTCTGGCGCTGGCCATTGCCGCGCAGACGCCCGATGCGACGATCGGTCAGACATTCGCCGTCGATCCGCGCGCAGGTATTCCGCTGACCAAGGAGCTCTGCACGCCGGCGACCAAGCGGGTGGTGGGGGACCGTAGCATCTACGGGCTTAGCGACGGCGCCCTGCCGGACCCTGTTATCGCCACCTTCACGCCTGCGGCCGACAAGGATGGTCGTACCCATGTCGAGGATCTGAAGAAAGTACATGATGCGATCGAAATCCGCGATTCTTCCGACGATGCGCAGACCACGTTTGCCGATACGCTCGATGATCTGGTAACGGCCTCGGGTGCCTTCGACAATCCGCTTGGCCTGCCGCTCGCGATCCTCGATGCCAAGCCGAACCTCGATACGATGGCTGTCATCTATTCCGGCGACGGTGGCTGGCGTGATATCGACAAGGAAGTGGGCGGCATGTTGCAGAAGGAGGGCATTCCCGTCGTCGGCATCGACTCGCTGCGCTATTTCTGGACGGAGAGAGAACCGCAGGAAACGGCCGACGATCTTTCCCGCATCATCGACTTCTATCGCAAGCAGTGGAAGGTGAAGCATGTTCTGCTGATCGGCTATTCCTTCGGCGCGGATATCCTGCCTGCCACCTACCAGCGTTTGAAGCCCGCAGAGAAGGAGACGGTGGCGCAGATTTCGCTTCTATCGCTGTCGCACCAGGTCGACTACGTGATCTCCGTCATGGGCTGGCTGGGTCAGAAGACCGACGGGGCGAGCGGCGATCCTATCAAGGACCTCAAGGGCACCGATCCGAAACTCGTCCAGTGCATCTACGGCAAGGATGATGACGATGATGTAGCGTGCCCTGCCGTCAAGGATGTCGGCGGCGAGGTGATCGAACTGCCGGGCGACCATCACTTCGATGAGAATTACGGTCTTCTGACCAAGACGATCATCGATGGCCTGAAAGCGCGTCTCAAGGGATGAGCATTTCTGTTTTTCTTCGAACTACGGAAATGCTCTATCTCTGTGTTTTACGCAATTCCGAACGCGAGCCCGCTGCGCACCTTGCTGGAGTTGCTCAGCGCATCAGCATCTCTTCGCTCCAGCCGAGTGCGGTGATCTCGCCGCTCCGGAACCTCGCATCGTCGTCGACGATGAATTCGTCGAGCTGCGGCGGCGCGACGCTGCTGCCGGACAGCATGGCATGAACCTGCCCGCGATGGTGCGTCTGATGCTGGAAGAGGTGATTCAGCACGTCCTCCATGCGCTCCCGCTGGATGCGGCCGTCGCGCTGCAGGTCGATAGTAGAGGCAAGCTTCTCCAGCGTCAGCGCTTCGCAGACGGCAACAAGGCGCTGGTCGACCTTGGCCTGCTCCGAGGCAATTGATGACAGGTTGTCAAAGGGTTCCTCGATGTCGAAGGCACGAAGGCCGAGCGTGCCGCCTTCGAGGCCATCGATATAGAACCAGTCGACTGTGATTATGTGGTTCAGCGTCGACTTGATCGACGGGAAAAAGCTTGCGCGCGTGGCCTCAAATTCACCGGGCTTGAGGTTTGCGCAGGCGGAAAGAAGCCGATTGTTCGCCAGGGCATTGTTGTAGGCGAGCTTTCGGAACATGCGGCAGGGGTCGAAACTCGCCATTGCGTCTCCTCCTTAGAGCATTTCCGGTCCTTAGAGCATTTCCGGTTTTCTCCGAAACACGGAAATGCTCTATCCCTTTGTTTCACGCAATTCCGGACGCAAAACCGCTGCGCACCTTTGCTGGAATTGCTTAGTTCTTGTCATCAAGATCGCCGTCGCGCCACACCAGATGACGGGGCGAGGCGGGCAGGTTTTCGATCTCAGCAGCGATGAAATAGGGCGGAATATCGAGTGCGGTCAGGGCCTGGAATGTTGCGGACACCCATTTGAACTCCAGATGGTTGTCGCCATCCTCCACCCGATGAATGATCTCATGCGTGCGGAACGGAAATTCCTGGGGGATTTCCATGAGATAGTAGAAGCCGAGTTCGTGCCAGTCGCGCCCTTCGTAATGGAAGAAATTCTCGACGGTCCAGAGCAGGCGGTCGACGGTCACCTCGACCCCGATCTCCTCCATCATCTCCCGTTTCAGCGTTTCCTCAGAGGTTTCGCCGATCTCGGCACGGCCGCCGGGAAAGGTCCAGAAAGGTTCGTGAACGGCGCGATGGACAAGTACGTGCCCATCACGAAAGCCGAGCCCGGCGATGCGGTAGTTGAAGCGCTGGCTGCCTGCATTGAGGCGTACGACGGTTCTTTTGGGCATGATATTATCCGAGATCAATGACCACTATCTCCGGCGGAACGCCGAAGCGCACGGGCGCGATAGAGCAGCCGAGCCCGCCGGAAACGATGATATTCCGGCCGTTCTCTATGATATGGCCATAGGCATAACGATCGCCATAGCGTGAGGGCACGATCGGCGAATAACCGAGAAGACGGATCTGTCCTCCATGCGTGTGGCCAGACAGCGTCAGCGATACACGTTCGGGCACGCGCGGAAAGATATCGGGCTCATGGGCAAGCAGGATGACTGGCGCGTCGTCGGAAACCTGCGCGAGCGTTCCGTCGAGATCATCGAGACCCTGCATTCGGGTGCGGCCCCATTTCCTGCCCGGCAGGAGCGCCAACTGGTCCTCCAGACCGGCCAGCCAAAAGCCATGCCCGCCCTTTTCTAAGCGGACGGCGCGATTGCTATAGACGGGAATACCGGCTTCGGCCAGAGCCCTATGTCCGAACGTATCGCCTCCGCCATTCAGCTGCGCAGTTCTATCCTCCCACCAATCATGGTTGCCCATGATGGCGTGGACACCCAGCGGGGCTTCGAGCGCCGCGAGTGCCTTTGACCATTCGCTGGAATGGACATAACGCGTCACCATGTTCATGCCGGCCGCGTAGTCACCGAGCAGGAGTGTGATATCCCCCTCCAGCTCGTTCGCGAGGGCGCAGATCGAAGCGATGCGGGCTGCGGACATCCAGGGTTCGCAGGCGTGGAAATCGGCAAGTGCGACAAGCCGAAGCTTCAGGCCGGGCGGCCATCCAGGCGGGGTCAGCGTATAACGGGAAATTGTCAGCCGGGCCAGCGGTTCATAGGCGAAGGCATACCCGCCGAGCGCCATGAGGCCTGCGAAGCTGCTGCCCATGAGTTTGAGAAAGCCGCGCCGGCTGATCAATCAATCGTCCTCCCGGAACAGCCCGAACTGCGCAGCCTCCATATCCTTCGGCGGCTGCATGCCGAGATGTTTCCATGCGATTGCGGTCAGAACGCGGCCGCGCGGCGTGCGCTGAATGAAACCCTGCTGGATCATATAGGGCTCGATGATGTCTTCAATCGCGTCACGCGGCTCGGAGAGGCCGGCGGCGATGGTTTCGATGCCGACCGGGCCGCCGCCGAAATTGACGGCGATCATATTGAGGTAACGCTTGTCGAGCTGATCGAAGCCGACATTGTCGACCAGCAGGCGGGTCAGGGCCTCGTCGGCGACCTCGCGGGTGACGGCTTCGGCCCTTGCGACTTCGGCGAAGTCGCGTACGCGGCGCAGCAGGCGGCCGGCGATGCGCGGCGTGCCGCGGGCACGCCGCGCGATCTCGCGGGCCCCGTCATCAGTCATGCCAAGGCCCATCAGGCGGGCGCCGCGGCGAACGATCAGCTCCAGTTCCTCCACCGTATAGAAAGAGAGGCGCACGGGAATGCCGAAACGGTCACGCAACGGCGTGGTCAGGAGGCCGAGGCGGGTGGTGGCGGCAACGAGGGTGAATTTCGACAGGTCTATCTTCACCGAGCGGGCGGCCGGGCCTTCGCCGATGATGAGGTCGAGCTGGAAATCTTCCATCGCCGGATAGAGGATTTCCTCGACCGCCGGGTTGAGGCGATGGATTTCGTCGATGAAGAGAACGTCGCGCTCTTCGAGATTGGTCAGCAATGCGGCCAGATCGCCGGCCTTGGCGATGACCGGACCGGAGGTCGAGCGGAAGTTGACGCCGAGTTCCTTTGCCATGATCTGTGCCAGCGTCGTCTTGCCGAGGCCGGGCGGGCCGACGAAGAGGACATGGTCCAGCGCCTCACCGCGGTTTTTAGCGGCTTCGATGAAGATCTTGAGATTGGCACGCGCTTCCGCCTGGCCGGTGAACTCGTCCAGAGACTGCGGGCGCAGCGTCGTATCCAGGTCTTCGCCACGCTTTTCAGGCGTTATCAGGCGGGCATCGGTCATAGGGTATTTCCGTTCGAAGCTTGCTCAAGTCCATACACCAAGCGGCCTGCGTTGACACCCTGCGGGGCCATCAGCGCGAAAGTTCCCGCAGGCCAAGACGGATCAACTTGGCGCTATCCGCATCTTCGCCGGCGGTCTTCATGGCGGCGGCAACCGCATTGGCTGCCTGATCACGCGAATAGCCGAGATTGGTCAAGGCTGAAACGGCGTCGGCAACAGGGGCTGCGGCCACACCTTCGCCGATCTCCTGCTTGAGGCCGATATTGATCGCATCGCCGGCAAAGGCAGGTGCCTTGTTCTTGAGCTCGGTGACGATACGGATCGCGACCTTGGGACCGACGCCCTGGGCGCGTGAAACGGCGGTCTTGTCCTGGAGGGCGATCGCATTGGCAAGTTCGGGAGGTGTCAGGGTCGAAAGCACCGCGAGCGCTACTTTCGCGCCGACGCCCTGCACGCTCTGCAGCAGATTGAACCATTCGCGTTCGAGCTGCGTCTGGAAGCCGAAGAGCTTAAGTTGGTCCTCACGCACATAGGTTTCGATGAAGAGCACGCAGGCTTCTCCCGCGGAACCGAGCTTCGAGAGCGTGCGCGCCGAGCAATAGGCGACGTAGCAGACGCCGTGCACATCCACGAGCACATAGTCATCGCCGATCTCGTCTATAGTGCCTTTCAGCTTGCCGATCATGATCTTGTTCCGTCAGGGATGGGTTTCGGGTGAAATGATATCGAGCGAAGGATCAGCCGGCCATCGCCTGGCGCATACGGTTTCCACCGCGGTGATGGGCATGGCAGATGGCGATCGCCAAGGCGTCGGCGGCGTCGTCGCCCTTGAATTCGACTTTCGGCATGAGAATTTTCAGCATCATGTGGATCTGTTTCTTCTCGCCGTGACCGACGCCGATGACGGTCTTCTTTACGGCGTTCGGTGCATATTCCGACACCGGCAGGCCGGCGCGGGCAGGCACCAGCATGGCAATACCCCGAGCCTGGCCGAGCTTCAGGGTCGCTACCGCATCCTTGTTGACGAAGGTCTGTTCGACGGCGGCTTCGTCCGGCTTGTAGGAATGAACGACTTCAGCAAGGCCGTCATGCAGCTGGCAGAGGCGCGAGGCGAGATCCATGTCACCATCCGAGGTGACGGTTCCCGAGGCAACAAAACGCAGCGAATTACCGAGCGTATCGATAATGCCCCATCCGGTGCGGCGAAGGCCGGGATCGATACCGATGATGCGAATCGTGTTTTGCATGGCTCACCCTATAGCGGAGGCGAAATAAGTGCCATCGATATGTGAACAAAGCGAAAACGCGCCCTGTTTTCGGTACGGCATTTACCGGGAATTAAACCGGATGCATGAATTCTGGTCCATCAAATGTGAGAGGGGCCGGCTTCCGCAGGGCTTAAGCCTCCGATGTTCTGTTTACAGGTCAACTGGCCGGCGATTTTCCCGACTGGTGCGCCGTTCCGGAAGGGTTCGTTTTCATGGCTCAGAGATTTCAGTCCCTGTCCTTCAAGGTGATTGCCACCTTCATCCTGTTGGCCACGCTTTCGGTCGCGGTGATTGACGTCCTCGCCTATTTCGCCAGCAGCCGCGTTTCCGACGAGCAGGCGCTGAAGGCGAAGGAGAGTGTGCTGATCTTCCGCGGTGACATGCTGCAGGATCAGCTCGAGCAGCTCGAGAACCAGGCGACCTCCATCGCGCGCATCGAAGCGCTGCAGATGTCGATCACCAATTTGAAGAGCGGCTGGAAGACGATGGAGAAGAGCTCCGGCGATGCGCGGGGCGAGCTGAAGAAGGTATTTATCACGAACAACCCGAACCCGCCCGACCAGCGCGAAAAGCTTGCCAAGCCCGAGGGGCCGAGCGGATTTTATTATTCGAGCCACGAGAAGACGCAGGGCGAAGTGGCCCGCGATCTCACTGATACCGCCTTCAGCGATCTGCTGATCGTCGATCTCGACGGCACCGTGCTCTATTCCTACAAGAAGAACGACGACTTTGCCGAAAACCTGAAGTCCGACGCCTGGAAGGCCACCGGATCAGGCATCGCCTATGCCAAGGCGATCGAGAATACCGCGAAGGCAACCGACGATTCCGCGCCGACGGCCTTCTCCGGTCTGCGCGTCGATGCGGGCAGCGGCAAGTCGGCGATCTTCTATGCCGTGCCGATCGTCAAGCTCGGCCAGGCGAAGGGTCTGATGCTGTTCAAGGTGCGCGATGACGTCGTCACCGGCATTCTAGCGAAGGGTATCGTGTCCGACAGCACGGCACAGGCGGCGATCATTTCAGGTGACGGCTCGGCCGTCGGTCTTAATGCGTCCGGCCGGCTTGCGACGCTCGATACTGCGCAGTTCACCTTTGTGAAGGATGCGCTAGCGAGCTCGGCGATGACAGTTGCGGATTTCGATCGCGCCGATGGTGTGGCACGCGCTTATGTGCGCGGCATCGACTATCGCGGTGACCGGTTCCTCGTCGTCGAAAGCGTGCTGCTCAGCGAATTGAATGCCGGCTCCATCGAGATCGCCACGCTGCTGACCTGGATCGGCATCGGCGTTCTCGTCATCATGGCCGTTGCCACGGGGCTCATCACCAACTTTCTGTTCTCGCCGCTCGCCCGCCTTGCGGGCGTGACGCGCGAAGTCGCTGACGGCAAGCTGGAAGTCGAGATCGGCAGCCAGAACCGCAAGGATGAGATTGGCACGATGGCGAAGGCGCTTGGCCGTTTCAAGCAGTCGCTGATCGAAGGTCGCGAACTCGAAGCAGTAAGCGAGCAAACGCGTGCACAGGCCGAAAGCGAACGCCAGGAGAACCTTGCGCAGCGCGAAGCAGAAGCCCGCAGCCTGCAGGACGTCGTCACGGCACTCGACGAAGGGCTTCATCATCTGGCAAGCGGCGATCTGGCCTATCAAATCGAAACCCGCTTCCCGAGCGAGCTCGAAAGCCTGCGCGTGAACTTCAACGAGGCGCTCTCAACGCTTAACGAAACGATGACGGCGATCGGCGGCAACTCGATGGCCGTCCGTGCAGGCTCCGAGGAGATGCGCACGGGGGCGGATGAACTGGCCGGCCGCACCGAGCGGCAGGCAAGCTCGATCACCGAGACGGCTAATGCGATCAGCGCCATCACCCAGTCGGTGCGCGTGCAGATCCAAAGAGCCGAGCATGCCGAGCGCATCGCCCGCGATGCCAAGAAGGAAACGGTCGGCTCCAGTCAGATCATGCGCGAGACGATTGCGGCGATGGAGGCGATCCAGACGTCTTCGCGCCAGATCAACACCATCATTTCCGTCATCGACGATATCGCCTTCCAAACCAATCTGCTGGCGCTGAACGCCGGCGTCGAGGCAGCGCGTGCCGGCGAAAGCGGCAAGGGCTTTGCGGTCGTCGCCATGGAAGTGCGCGAACTGGCGCAGCGGTCTTCGAGTGCAGCCAAGGAAATCTCCAGCCTGCTGCAGAAATCCACGCATGAGGTAGAAAGCGGTGTGGCCCTCGTCGAGAAGGCCGGGGTTGCACTGACCGGCATCGGCGGCCATGTCGAAGCCATCAACGGCCAGATCAACGAGATCATGGAGTCCACCCGCGAGGAGGCGGATACGTTACGACAGATCAACACGTCTGTCGCCGAACTCGATTCCATGACGCAGCAGAATGCGGCTATGGTCGAGGAAACGACGGCTGCGATCCATCGTCTCGCGACGGAGGCTGTGGAAATGGACCGCCAGCTCGGCAATTTCACCCTTGGCGAAGGACATCAGCAGCATGGCGGCGACATGCACCTGCTGCGGAAACGGGCTTGATCGTATTATGATTATCCGCTTCGAAAGACCTGAGGATGCGGATGCCATTCACGCACTGACATGGGCGGCATTCGAGCCGATGCCTTATAGCAACAATACCGAGGCCCGGATCGTCAGGGATCTTCGTGCATCAGGTGACCTTGCGATATCGCTCGTTGCGGAAGAGGGCGAAGAGATCATCGGCCATATCGCGTTCTCGCCGATCACGATCGGCGGTGTCGAGGACGGATGGTATGGGCTGGGGCCGATTTCGGTGAAGCCGGAGCGGCAGCGGCAGGGCATCGGCAGAGCGTTGATCCTGAAAGGTCTGGACCTGCTGAGAGAGCGTGACGCGACGGGCTGTGCGCTGATCGGCAATCCCTCGGTCTATCGCGACGTCGGCTTCGAAAGCGATGGAAGGCTGACTTACGGCGATCTCGAAACGCGATATGTGCAGCGGATCGTCTTCAACGGGCCGCCGCCCTCCGGTGCACTGAAATTCTCTTCTGCTTTCGACGAATGACAGCCGCTTGCTACCGGTGTTTTTGTTTGCGCTGCGATTTGGAATAGCTCCATAGCGAACCTACATAGACCGCACCCCTATTCTTGCGCGGCAGGTTTCCATGGTTCCCTTTTCCATTCTCGATCTTTCCCCCGTGGCCGAAGGCACGACCATCAGCCAATCCTTCGACGCGTCGAAGCGAATGGCTCAGAAGGCGGAGGAATACGGCTATACGCGTTTCTGGATGGCGGAGCATCACGGTATGCCCGGCGTTGCAAGCGCTGCAACCTCAGTCATTCTCGGCCAGATCGGAGCGGTGACGAAGACCATCCGCATCGGCTCGGGCGGCGTCATGCTGCCGAACCACGCGCCGCTCGTCATTGCCGAACAGTTCGGCACGCTGGAAGCGCTATTCCCCGGCCGTGTCGATCTCGGGCTTGGCCGCGCGCCGGGAACGGATATGCGCACGGCGCAAGCGCTGCGGCGTAATCTCGATGCCGGTGCCAACAGCTTTCCCAATGATGTGGTGGAGCTGCAGCAGCTGCTCGGCACGCCGATCGAAAATCAGGCTATCCTCGCTGTGCCCGGTAACGACTCGCATATCCCGATCTGGCTGCTCGGCTCCAGTCTCTACAGTGCCCAGCTTGCGGCCATGCTCGGCCTTCCCTTTGCCTTCGCCTCGCATTTCGCGCCTGATATGCTGCTCGATGCGATCGCGATCTACCGTGACCGTTTCCAACCCTCGGCAGAACTCGACAAGCCCTATGTAATGGTCGGCGTCATGGGTGCCGTTTCGCAAACGGGCGAGGAGGCACAGTATCATTTCACCTCGGCCCAGCAGCAGTTTGTCAACCTGCGGCGCAATGTGCGCGGGCCTTTCCCGCGACCGGTCAAGGATATGGATGCTTTCTGGTCGCCGATGGAGAAGATGAATGTCGAACATACGCTGCGTTACGCCGTCGTCGGCTCGCCGGCCACGGCCGAAGCTCAGCTCAACGACTTCCTGAAGGAGACGCAGGCCGATGAAGTGATCATCTCGATGCCGATCCATGACGTCGAGGCGCGATTGAAATCGGTGGAGCTCTTTGCCGGGCTCGGTAATTTCATGCGGGCTGCAGCCTAATCAGCAGAACACAGGCAAACAAAAACCCGGCTGAAGTGCAGCCGGGTTTTTCATTCCGTATTCGACAAGGCGTCAGGCCGAAAGCTTGGCCAGGACTTCTTCCGAGACTTCGAAGTTCGAATAGACGTTCTGGACGTCATCATCGTCTTCGAGCGAGTCGATGAGCTTCAGCATCGACTGGGCCTTTTCTTCGTCGACCGGCACGTTGTTCTGGGCGCGCCAGACCGCCTTTACGGTATCAGCTTCACCGAGAGTGGCTTCGAGAGCCTTGGCGACGTCGCCGAGGGCTTCGAAGGCGGTTGTGATGTAGTGGCCTTCCTCATCGGTCTCGACGTCATCGGCGCCGGCCTCGATGGCGGCTTCCATGATCTTGTCGGCGTCACCCGCGGACAGCTTGTAGGTGATTTCGCCGACATGGTCGAAGGAGAAGGACACCGAGCCGGTTTCACCGAGGGCGCCGCCGGCCTTGGTGAAAATCGAGCGGACGTTAGAAGCTGTGCGGTTACGGTTGTCGGTCAGGGCCTCGACGATGATCGCCGTGCCGCCCGGGCCATAGCCTTCATAGCGGACTTCGTCATAGTTCTCCGTGTCGGCTCCGGAGGCCTTCTTGATCGCGCGGTCGATATTGTCCTTCGGCATCGACTGGGCCTTGGCGTTCTGGATCGCCAGGCGCAGGCGGGCGTTCATCGTCGGGTCGGGCAGTCCGGCCTTGGCGGCAACGGTGATTTCGCGCGCGAGCTTGGAGAACATTTTCGACCGCACGGAATCCTGACGGCCCTTGCGGTGCATGATGTTTTTAAACTGTGAATGGCCAGCCATGGCACCCCTGTTCACGTCTCATTGTTCGGAATGGGCCGCCTTATAGGATCGGAAGGGGCGATATTCAAGGAAAAAGCAGCTTTTCGATCCTTCCCTGACGGCGTGGCGGGTGGCGGAACAAAGCCGAGGAGATGACGTTTTCAACCGACGACACCAACAGGAAAGGAACGGCCATGGCAAGCTTCAGCGAAGCCCGTGAACAACCGGCACGTCAGCTCTGGGACCAGATCAACGACATCCATGCCGGCATGCTCGGCCTTTCAGGCGTCGACATGCATATGCAGCCGATGGCTCCGAATGTCGATCCGACCACCAATACGATCTGGTTCTATACCAAGACGGATGCCGAACTCGTGCAGATGATCAAACCAGGCAGCCGCGCGCATTTCTGCGTGATCGGCAAGAACCACGATTATCATGCCTGCCTGTCCGGGGTTATCGAGGTGCGTCCTGATTCCGCAAAGATCGAGGAGTTCTGGAACTCTGTCGTGGCCGCCTGGTATGAGGGCGGTAAGAAGGATCCGAAACTGACGATGCTTTCCATGCATGTCGATGATGCGGAAATCTGGGTGTCTACCGGCAGCAAGCTGAAATTCGGCTGGGAAATCGCCAAGGCCAATTTCGACGAGGAGAAGATGCCCGATGTCGGCATCAAGCGGCATCTGCAATTTGCTTGAGTCCAAAGGCCCGGCACAGAGCGCCGTGCGTCCATTCGGACGCACAAAGAACGCTCTACCTTTTTGAATCTATGCATCGGCCCGAAAATCGATTCCGATTTTCGGGCCGATGCTGTAGTCCGGGCCTTTTTACTGCACGTCTTTCATCACATAGATCAGGGGCTTCTTCGGGAGCGTGCGCAGCGAAACGGTAATGCTGTTGTCGGGCGCATAGTTGACGTCGAAACCATTGCCGAACATCGAGATGAAGGCGTTGACCGGCGGCCCGCGGCGATGCATCGGCAGGATCAGCGATGAGCGCAGCCGTTTGATGACGCGGCTCATGCTGTCGGCTCCCATGGTCAGGCCGCCGTCGACCGGTACCATGACCACGTCGAGCCTGCCGATTTCGGTGTAATGCGTATCGGTCAGCTCATAATGCAGGTGGCCGAGATGGCCGATGCAAAGGCCTGATATTTCGAAGATGAAAATGGAATTACCGTCGAGTTGTGATCCGCCGAGCCCGTAACTGAAGCGGATATCCGTCGTGACGTTGCGGATATAGGCGTCACCAACCACGAGATTGATCCTGGCCTTATCGCCAGAGGCGTCGCTCCAGCCATGCAGCACGTGTTTGATGCCGGGATCCGGCGTCAGCGTGTAATGCGTCGAGTGCGCCTTGTTCATGGTCACGACATCGGGGGTGACGGCCGGCTTGTACCAACCATTATAATCAGTGGCGATGACGATGCCGCCAGGCGTCTCGATCTCGAAAGTCGAATGGCCGAGATAGGTGAACTTGACGTCCTCACCCTCGGAAACCGCTGGGACCACCGGCACTGCGCTGGAGAAACTCGCGAAGGTGGCCTTGGGAATATTCTGCGCGATGGCCTGGCACTGGCTGACCGGTCTTCGATCTTCCTGGGCTTCGGCAAGGTTCGGTGCGGAGAAAACCGCAACACATGCGATAGCGAGGACAAGACAATGCGGCTTCATGCCACCCCTCCGGCGCTTTCACGACGCCGGGAGGATGCGGCATGCCGTCGCAGCGGTCCAGACGGGGCATGCTCACAATTGCGTGTTACGAGGCGCTAGCGCCAAAACTCCGGGATCGTCTCGGCAAGCCTCGGGCCGAGGCGCAGGGGGGCGATCTTCTCCGCCAGTCCCGTCGCATCGGAGATTTCCACGCCGACACCGCAGATGGTGGCAGGCCCGGTGGCTGCCTCCATGCGGCCCTTCGGCATCTTGGAGATGAAGCGGTTGAGCGGCTCTTCCTTGTCCATGCCGAGCGAGGAGTCGTAATCGCCACACATGCCGGCGTCCGACATATAGGCGGTGCCGCCGTTCAGGATCTGCGTGTCGGCGGTCGGCACATGAGTGTGCGTCCCGACGACAAAGCTGGCGCGGCCGTCGACGAAATGGCCGAAGCACTGCTTCTCGCTTGTCGCTTCCGCATGGAAATCGAAGATGATGGCATCGGCCTGTTCCTTCAAAGGGCAGGCAGCAAGGATCGTTTCGGCCGCCTTGAAGGGGTCGTCGAGCTCGGGATGCATGAAGACGCGGCCCATGATGTTTGCGACGAGCACGCGGGCGCCGTTGCGCGCATAGAAAAGGCCTGAGCCGCGGCCAGGCGTTCCCTGAGGGTAGTTCGCCGGTCGCAGGAATTGGTCATGGCGACCTGCGAAGGCGACGGCATCCTTCTGGTCCCAGACGTGATTGCCTGTCGTCACCACGTCGGCGCCGGCATTGATCGTTTCCAGAAAAATGTCTTCGGTGATGCCGAAGCCGCCGGCGGCGTTCTCGCCATTGACGATGACGAAGTCGAGTTTCAGGTCGGAAACCAGGCCGGGCAGGCGATCCCAAACCGCCGTGCGTCCCGTCTTGCCAACCATGTCACCCAGAAATAGCAGTCGCATTCCCTATCCAATCCGTGAGGTAAAATGGCGCAGGCCGCTTTCCGTCAGGATGGAATCCAGGCTTATGTCGTGCGGCTCAGCGGGTACCTCTGCCACTTCCTGGCAGTCAAATGCAATGCCGATCAGCTTCGGAGACAGGCCTTTTTGCCGGAGACGGTCGATTGCCCGGTCGTAATGGCCGGCGCCATAGCCGATGCGGTGGCCACGGGAATCGAAGGCGGATAGCGGCACGAGCATAATATCGGGGTCGAGAACAGCCGCATCCTCACCTGGGCCGACCGTGCCGAAACCGGTGCCGATCAGCGCTGAGCCATGGGCGAGTTCCCGGAACACAATGGTCTGCTTATCGATGATGGCGGGCACGCAGAGGCGGGCTCCACGTCCGCGCCACCGTGTCATCAACGGCTGTAAGTCGGCTTCGGAGCGGATCGGAAGAAAACCCGAGATGATGGTGTCGGGCGCAAAAGCAATGGCATCGCCGGCATGAGCTGCCATGTCGAGGCTTTTGGCGGCACGCAGATCGGTCGGGATGGCGTCGCGAAGCGCCAGACGCTCGGCGCGCAGTTGGGCCTTCAATTCCTTTGGTGTCATTTTAGGTTCCGTATCGTTATCCGGCGAAGATAGCCGCTCGCCGTCGGTTGCAACAGGCAAAACACCTATTCCTCACCTGTTGGCGGCTCATCCTCGATATGGGCTTGGGCGAGCTTCAGCATGATTTCCGATGCTTCCATCAATGTCGTGCGCTCTTCCGGCGTCAGGCGGGCGTCCATCGCCTTTTCCAGCCAGGCGCGGCGAGAGCCTATGTCCTCGGACAACACCGTACGGCCGTGAGGAGTGATCGACAGTTCGATCTCGCGACGGTCGGTCTCGCTACGCGTGCGGCTGATCAGCTCGTCGCGCTCAAGTGCAGCAATGATGCGGGTGACCGATTGCGGCTGCAGGTGCTCCTCCAGGGCCAACCGCCAGGCGGGCATCGGCCCCAGGCGGTGAAGGGTGGCGAGGATTGCGATGGTCGATAGGCTATGCGGACCCTCGGCCCGCGCGGCACGCAGGCGGCGGCCGAGCAACAGGACGGATCGCAGGATGAGTGTCGCAGGTGCGTCCTGGTTACTGGACATATAGTACGCACTGCGTATTATTTTTCCCGATCCCAATTCCGGGTCTGAGAGACGGTTGATGGAAAAGACATTCAATCACGTAGCCGGGGCCTTTCGCTGGTCGACTGAAAAGGAAGTGACGGCAATCGAAATCGCCGTATCAGCGCTTGCCATGGCCGTTCCGGCACTGCTTGCTGCGAAAGGCCACCATTCGGGGCTCGGCCTGATCGGCGGCATGGCGATGAGCGGGACGGTAGCGCATGGCAGACTGCGGGCGCAAGCCGCGAGCGCAGGGGCCGCACTGCTGGTGCTGATGCTTGCGGCAGCGCTTGCCTGCGCACTCGGGCGGCTCGGCGACGCTTGGCAGATCGGCCTGCTCTTGATCGCCGCGCTTGCCGGTGTCACAGGCGGTTTCGATCGCGCCATGGTCGCCGCCTCGATGCGTTTCATCTTCTATCTGGTCATGGTCGGCGGCATCGTCTCCGCCACGACGGCAGATCCGCTGCTTATCTTTGCCGTCATCATCGGCGGCGCGCTTTTCGCTGTCGTTCTCCACATGGCGATGGCTGTGGTCGTCGCGCATACCCGCGGTCATGCCTCAGAGGAGACCGAGGACGACCGCAAGCCAACCGCCAGACAGAAATTCAACAGGCTGCGGCATTCCCTGGTGGAGCCGGCAGGTTGGCAATATCCCGTCCGGCTGGTTTCCTGCCTGAGTGCCGTCTCGCTGATCCACCTGTTCTTTCCCGATCATGACGTCCATTGGGCGGCGCTGACGCTGGTGCTGCTGATCGAGCGGCGGCCGGAACGTTTGCCGCTCAAGACGACGCAAAGGGTGATCGGCGTCCTTTTCGGCGTCTGCTGTGCGGGGTTGTTATCCTTCCTTGCCTTGCCGATCTGGGCCGATGTGCTTGTTGTCGCAGCGCTCGGCGGTATCAGGCCGTTTTTGCGGGCCAGGAACTATCTCGTCTATTCGATCGTGATGACGCCGCTGATGATGATGGCCATGGGGACAGCCGATCATGCCGTCCCGGCTTCCGCGCTGCTGGACAGGTTATTCGCAACCGTCTTTGCCGCCTGCCTGGTGCTGCTCGTCAACCAGGCAACGATTTATCTGTTGCCTCAGACGGCAGCGCCGAAAACCTAGACGACGATGCTGGAGGGAATGGTCGCCGTCGGCACTGCAGCCGACAGGCCGGTCACGGCCGATTGTGCTGCGCCGATTGCGCCATCGGCGGCAGCATCGCGGTTCTTCTCGCGTAGATCGCGCATGGCCTTTTCAAGGATCTGCTTCAGTTCGCGGACGACGGATTTGAATTCTTCCATCGTTTTGCGGTCATCGGCGGAAATTGCCGACGACTTCGGACCGTCTTCGACGGTTTCCTGATAGGCCTTGCGGGCATGAGCCGCGCCATCCGTTTCCGCAGTGTTGGTGCCGTCGTCGGCTGCTTCCGTTGGCGTTTCGGTATCCTGCGTTGCCTCGGTGGAAGCCGTTGCATCGCTCGCGACAACCTTGGCTGTTTCGCTCGTGGCGGCATCGGTCGTCGCGGACGTGGCTGCTGCGCTGGTGGCAGCACTTTCGCCGGAAGAGCCACCAGTGGCAACGGCTGAGGCGAATTCGGAGGCCGCGGCGCCGACCTTGCGCGCGAGTTCGGCCGCGAGACGGGCAATCACTTCCGGAGGAAAGCCCGCCGTCTTCAGCGCCTGAAGCTCCTGCTTGGCTTCTTCGAGCTTGCGTTGAGCGCGGCTCTTTGCATCGTCGGCGGAGCTTGCCAGCGAATTACGCACCTGCTCCAGCGCCAGCGACTGCCGCTGGATCTTCAATACGCCGGTATCGGGCTCGTCGCTCGTGGATGAAACGCCGGATTGTGCTGGCTGAGTGCCGCGCAGAAGGGTGGACGCCGAAACGGTTGCGAGCTGCATAAGATACCCCCGATTACATTTGGGGCGTACTCTGCCAGATCAGACTTGCGTGGAACTGGGCCGAGGAACCATTTTTTTCTCGGCCAATTGCCGCATGGTCTGCTCGAAAAGAGACATGCCGCCTGGCTTCCAGCCGAGTGTGCGGATCTTTTCCGTATTCATGGGGCAAAGCCCCGCCTTGTCCGCTGCCTCGGGCAGCGGGAAGGGACAGTTGGCGTGGTGCCGTATGCGCGAGAGAATATCTCTTGTGTCGACGGCGATATCCGAGACGTTGAAGACTTCGCCCGAGATTCGGGCACTTTCTGTTTCAAGCATCAGTCGCACGGCACGACCGAGATCGCGGCCGTGTAATTCGGTTCCCGCGCGCAGGGAAACAGGCTCTCCGCGGAGATACTCATCGATCAGGTCGTCCCATTTGTTAGGAGAGCGATCGCCGTAAATACCGGTTGCCCGCAGGCTTACTCCGGCAAAGCCTGGGCCGGAAAGATGTGTCAGTGATCGTTCAGCATCGAGCTTGACCTGGCCGTAAAGTGTTTCCGGTGCTGGGGGCTTGGTTTCGACCAGTTCAGTGCCTGGCGCAGGCTCGCCATAAGCAGCGCGGCTGGAGATGAAGATGCAACGGCGGGTGCCGGCACGCTTTGCTTCCTCGAAGAGTTTGACGGTGCCGTCGAGGTTCAGACGGCGAAACGCCTTTGGGTCGTCGCCTTCGCCGCCGCGGTATTTTCCCTCGACGTGGCTGAAGGCGGCATGCACGAAGAAATAGGCATCATCGAAGGCGCCGATATGGTCCTCGTCCGGATCGAGCGAAAGTCGGGCGAAATCGACCGGACGGGAGAAGGACCGGGAGAGCGGCGCGCGCCGCCCGCCGATAATCACCTGATATCCGGCAGAAAGCAGCTCTTCGACGATATAGTGTCCGACGAGGCCCGTTCCGCCTGATACCAGTACTTTCATGCCACCTCATCCGGATTGGCCAGAGATGCAATCTCCGGCACATGGCCGCCAGTATGGAAACAATGCCACAAATCGATCAAAGGTTGTAGCCTCGTTGCCTTAGGGTGATCTTTTTCCCAAGGTTTTTCATACTGATAGTGGAGGACCGAAATGCTCTTCCAATCCCACAGTGCCGGCATGGTAAACCACACATATTGCAGCATGTTAAAATATACGGGCAGGCCGTGCCAATCGGGAAAGAATGTTTCGAGGAACGTCTGATCGGTGCGCCGCCAGAAGATGTCGGGCTGATCCAGAACGTCGATCATCCGCCTGAAGGTCTCTTCCGAAGGACGGGCGACGAAGACGCCGGAATTCATGCGGTGGAAATCGGCGAGACTCTCATAGACATTCGGCGCCGCGGAGAATTCCGGGTAGGCGAAGAGCTTGTCGATATTCTTCAAGACGATCGCATCGGCATCGATGAAGACGCAGCGCTCATATTCGACAAGCTGCCAGAGGCGCAGCTTACAGAAATTATCGAGCGGCGAATGAAACACCGGTTTGCGGCCTTTTGTGAAGGGTGCGGCGACGTGGAGATTGCCGCGCGCATGACGCTCGTTGAAAGCATCTGACAAGGGTAGATGTTCGACTTCGATCAGCCGGCAGCCCAGAGCGTCCAGTGGGGCGAGGGCGGACGCATCGACCGCGCCGGTATGCAGAACGACGATGGAGGCTTCGGTGCCGGTGCGGCGCAGGGAGTTTGCCAGCGCGGTGGCACCCGTCGCGTAGTCGGCGTTGGTGACGAGGGTGACGTAGGCAATGGGTGGGGTCTGGGTCATTGGCGGCGGGCGCTCCCGCAAACGCCTAGATTTACGCGCGGTCGGTGCCTCGAGATAAAAGCACCGCTCATGATACGGACTTCAGCCGCTTGCCTTCCGGGTCGTGATTGATCGTCGCAGCGATATCCTTCGTCCAGGCAGAGACGGCCGGGACACGGGAGCGGTCGACGCGGTAAGCGAATTTCTTGGCGACTTCGACGATTTCGTCGAGCAGGCCGGCCTGCAGAGTAATCGGATCGAGGCCGAGACCCAGGAATTTGTCGTTCTTGACGACCAAATCGTTTTCGGCCGCCTCCTTGCGCGGATTGGGTAGCCGGACGATCTCCGAACCGCTCATCCTGGCGATCATCTCGGCGAGATCGCGCACGCGATGGGTTTCTGTCATCTGGTTGAAGATCTCGACGCGCGAGCCGCGGGCCGGAGGGTTCTCGAGTGCCAGCTCGATGCAGCGGACGGAATCCTGGATATGGATGAAAGCACGCGTCTGACCGCCGGTGCCGTGGATCGTCAGCGGATAGCCAATGGCGGCCTGGATGAGGAAGCGGTTTAGCACCGTGCCGTAGTCGCCGTCATAATCGAAGCGGTTGATGAGCTGCGGATGGCGGCGCGTCTGTTCGGTATGCGTGCCCCAGACGATGCCCTGATGCAGATCGGTGATCCTTAGGCCATCATTCTTGGCGTAAAACTGAAAGAGAAGCTGATCCAGGCACTTGGTCATGTGGTAGATCGAGCCCGGATTGGACGGATAGAGGATTTCCTGGGAAACGGTCTCGCCGCCGGTCGTTTCGATACCAACGGGCAGATAACCTTCAGGGATCGCCGCGCCGACCGTCGAATAGCCGTAGACGCCCATGGTGCCGAGGTGGACCAGATGAGCATCGAGCTGCAGTTCGACCAGTGCGTTCAGCAGGTTGTGCGTGGCGCTGACATTGTTGTTGACGGTGTAATTCTTGTGGCGGTCGCTTTTCATCGAGTAGGGGGCGGCGCGCTGTTCGGCGAAATGGATGATTGCATCCGGCCGGTTCTCGGCGAGCCACTTCTTCAGAAGCTCGTAGTCGCGGGCGAGGTCGATCAGATTGAAATGGATGCGGCGGCCGGTTTCGGCATGCCAGATACGTGTGCGCTCCTGAATGGAGTCCATCGGTGTCAGCGACTGCACGCCCAATTCGGTATCGATCCAGCGGCGGGAGAGATTGTCGAGGATGTGGATGTCATGCCCGGCATCGGAGAGATGCAGCGAGGTTGGCCAACCGATGAAACCGTCTCCGCCCATCACTGCGATCTTCATGCCACTGGCTCCTCATGGTTGCGTCCTAACGGGAATAGTTAGGAAATATGACAATTGTTCAATGCTTGCGTGTCGAGACGTGTTGCGCCAAAGAGGGCCGGAAAGTTTGGAGAAAATTATGGCGGAACGCGGTTTTTCTATTTCCGGCGAACTTACCGAAGCGGGCCATCGCCTCGTGCAGCGGGTCTATTATGAGGATACGGATTTCTCCGGCCTGGTCTATCATGCCCGCTATCTGCATTTCCTCGAGCGCGGCCGCACCGACTATCTGCGTTGCCTCGGCGTCGAGCAGCGCGACCTCGTCAGTGCCGACGAGGAGGGGCTGGTCTTCGTCGTCCACCGCATGGAGATCGACTTCAAGAGCCCGGCGCGAATGGATGATGTCCTGACCGTGGTGACCCATACCGAAAAGGCGGGCGGGGCCAAGATGGTCCTCAGCCAGGAAATCCGCCGCGACGATATGCTGTTGATTGCCGCAAAGGTGATCATTGCCGTCATCAACGCCAAGGGCAGGCCGCGCCGGTTACCGGAGGCGCTAGCAAGGCAAATGCTCATTCCGGAAACATGAGCAAGAGGCAGACAATACCGCCGTTTTCTGTGCGGAGACGCCCTGATACGAGGGCTTGTAAAAACTTGAATTTTATGTGAAGGAATTGCCGCGCTGCAAGATGAGCGCTGTGTTCAGCAACCGGACGATTCTCCGGTCAAGTTAATCCAGGAACAAAATCTCCCGCGATATTCCCGCTGTCATCGTTTGGCACTAACGATCTATTAACCATAATGGTGTCTTACTCGCGGAGTCGGAGTTTGTGCGACGCACGCCTTCCTTTGACCAAATTTGACGGCAAGAAGGCGGAAGAAGAGCTTGGAAGCTTGACCAGGGCTTTGGGCGGCGGCCGCCAGACATTCTTGCGTGATCACTTCGTGCCGCCCGGTCAAGCGCCGGGCGTTTGGATTCGGGGATTTTGGATCTATGGAACAAGTAGGATTGGCAGCAGCCACGACCGACGTCAGCCTCTGGTCGCTTTTCATGCAGGCCGGCATCGTCGTCAAGTTGGTCATGCTCGGCCTTATCGCCGCTTCGGTGTGGACCTGGGCTATCGTCATTGACAAATATCTGGCTTACGGCCGCGCCCGTCGCCAGTTCGACAAGTTCGAGCAGGTGTTCTGGTCGGGCCAGTCGCTGGAAGAACTTTATCGGACGCTTTCCGAGCGTACCAATACCGGCCTTGCAGCGATCTTCGTCGCGGCGATGCGCGAATGGAAAAAGTCCTTCGAGCGGGGCGCGCGTTCGCCGATCGGTCTGCAGATGCGTATCGACCGCGCCATGGACGTGACGCTCGCCCGCGAATCCGAATTTCTTTCCGCTCGCCTCGGGTCGCTCGCAACGATCGGCTCGGCCGGTCCGTTCATCGGCCTCTTCGGTACGGTTGTCGGTATCATGACCTCATTCCAGGCGATCGCCGGTTCGAAGTCCACCAATCTCGCGGTCGTCGCACCCGGCATCGCGGAAGCGCTTCTTGCAACCGCCATCGGCCTTGTCGCCGCTATCCCGGCGGTTATCGCCTACAACAAGTTCTCCGCCGACGCCGGCAAGCTCTCGGGTCGCATGGAAGGCTTTGCGGATGAATTCTCCGCCATCCTTTCGCGCCAGATCGATGAAAAGCTGCAGCCGCGTCAGGCTGCGCAGTAACGGACGGAGCGACGACCA
Source organism: Rhizobium sp. 01L419 (assembly GCF_056400025.1). Lineage (NCBI taxonomy): Bacteria > Pseudomonadati > Pseudomonadota > Alphaproteobacteria > Hyphomicrobiales > Rhizobiaceae > Rhizobium > Rhizobium sp. 01L419. The sequence goes on along the minus strand of NZ_JBFTSM010000004.1, from coordinate 66,810 downwards.
TGGGTATGGCTGTAGGCGGCAATAGCGGAGGAGGCGGCGGACGCCGCCGCCGCGGTGGCCGCAACAAGGGAGTGATCTCCGAAATCAATGTGACGCCGCTCGTCGACGTTATGCTCGTGCTGCTCATCATCTTCATGGTGGCGGCACCGATGATGACTGTCGGCGTTCCGATCGACCTGCCGGAAACTCAGGCCAAGGCGCTGAATTCCGAGACGCAGCCGATCACGATTTCGGTCAAGAACAGCGGCGAAGTCTATCTGCAGGAAACGCCGATCCCGGCGGAAGAGATTGCTGCAAAGCTCGAGGCGATCGCGACTACCGGTTACAATGAACGCATCTTCGTGCGGGGCGACGCAACGGCGCCCTATGGCGTGATCGCCGACGTGATGGCCCGCATCCAGGGTGCAGGCTTCAAGAATATCGGTCTCGTTACGCAGCAGAAGAAGGACCAGTAACGTTTAAGATGAAGACCAGCGTCGTCACATCTGCGGTTCTGCACGTGCTGGTGCTTACCTGGGCGCTGGTGTCGCTGAGCGCTCCGGAATCCTTCAAGGTGGAGGATTTCGAGGCGATGCCGGTCGACCTTGTGCCGGTCGAATCCATCACGCAGTTGCAGCAAGGCGACAAGAAGGCTCCGAAGAAGGAGACTTCCGCTCCCGTGCCGACGACGCGGCCGCCGATCGCGCAGCCCGCCGAGAACGCTGGCGATAATAATGTCGACCTGAAGACGCCGCCAGTGCCGAACGCCAAACCGAGCAACAGCGAGGCGGCTGCCGCCAATTCCAGCGAAAAACCGCTGCCGCAGGTTGACCCCAAGCCGAACGACGTCAAGGAAGTCAACAAGGAAGAGACCGAGGTCGAGCAGCCGAAGGAGGTTGCTTCCATTCCGCCGCCCAAGCCGGTCGAGGTGACGCCGCCGAAGCCTGAGGAAAAACCGCCGGAAGAACAGGCCAAGCCTGAGGAGCCGCCGAAGCCGGATGCTGAAGCATTGCCGGACAAGGTGCCGACGCCGGTCGTCAAGCCGCAGGTAAAGCCGCCGGAACCACAGAAGCCGGCTGAAAAGCCGCCGGAAAAAACGCCTGATGAGCCCAAGGCTGCGGAGAAGCCGACGGACAAGAAGAAGGCGGACAAGAAGCAGGAGGTGGCGAAATCGGCTTCTTCGATGAAGAGCGATTTCAATGCCGACGAGATTTCGGCGCTGTTGAACAAGACCGAGCCTTCCGCCGGCGGCGCCAAGCGTTCGACGCAGGAGGCATCGCTGGGGGCGAAGAAGAGCAATGGTGGCTCGAAACTCAGCCAGAGCGAAGAGGAAGCCCTAAAAAACCTCATACACAGCAACTGGCTTACGACTCCTGGAATGGAGGGTCTTTCCGGCATGGTCGTCAAAATGTATTTCAAGCTCGACAAAGATGGAAACATCATCGGCCAACCTGAGATCGAGTCGTCCGGCGGAAGCGGCAGCGACTCAACGCGCCGTGCAGTGGAAAGTGCCGCTTACCGTGCCGTGATGAAATCCGCCCCTTCCTTTCACTCGACACTTCCGATGGACAAGTATGATGCGTGGAGCGAGGTCGTCGTTAACTTCGACCTCAGCGATATGGGGATTTAAATGCCGAGTGATTCGATCCATCTCGCGAAATCTTTCGGGATATACGCGGTGCTGACAGGGTTGATCCTTGGCCTCGCATTTCCCTTCGATGCAAATGCGGAGGCGGCTGATCACCGAAACAGCGATGCAAATTTGCCGGTTCTCAGCGTGGCTGAAGCTAATGCGGTGCGAGACGCGATCGAACGTCAATTCATCATCGACAGTCGCCTGAAAGATATCGGCAGCGTGCGTTTGACGATCCATATAAAGCTAGCCAGAGACGGGCAGATCGTAGGCAACCCTGGGGTGCAGGTCACCGGTGGCAGTGAGAATGCGCAGAAAAGTCTTGCCGATGCCGGCCTTCGCGCAGTTCGTCGCGCAGCTCCTTTTACGATGCTTCCGAAAGATAAATACGATGTCTGGAAGGAAGTTGTTTTCAATTTCGACACCAGCGCTCTTACCCAATAAGATGCTGAAAGGCTTGTTTGATATGGTCAAGTGTTCCCTCATCCGCGCTCTGATGGTCATTGCAGGCCTGATTGGGGTCGCAGCCTTCACGACGCCGGCGAACGCGTTGGTCACCCTCGATCTTCGAAAAGGCAACGTCCAGCCGATGCCGATTGCGGTGACGGACTTCCTGCAGGGCGATATGGGCGCACAGGTCTCGCAGGTGATCGCTGCCGACCTGCAGCGTTCCGGCTTGTTCGCCCCGATCAACAAGACGGCCTTTATTGAGAAGATTTCCAATCCGGATGCCGCGCCGCGGTTCGAGGACTGGAAGGTCATCAACGCCCAGGCGCTGGTCACCGGCCGCGTCACCCAGGAAGCGGATGGGCGCCTTCGCGCCGAATTCCGTCTCTGGGATCCCTTCGCCGGTCAGCAGATGACTGGCCAGCAGTTTTATACGCAACCCGAGAACTGGCGGCGTGTCGCCCACATCATCGCTGACGCGATCTATAAGCAGATCACCGGCGAAGAGGGCTATTTCGATACCCGAGTCGTTTTCGTTTCCGAATCCGGTCCTAAGCAGCAGCGCAAGCGCCAACTGGCGATCATGGATCAGGACGGCTTCAACGTGCGCATGCTGACCGATGGCAGCGACCTCGTCCTGACGCCCCGCTTCTCGCCGAGCCGGCAGGAAGTGACCTACATGTCCTTCGCCAACCAGCAGCCGCGCGTCTATCTGCTGCAGCTTGAGACCGGACAGCGTGAGGTCGTCGGCAACTTCCCGGGCATGACCTTCTCGCCGCGTTTCTCTCCCGATGGCCAGAAGGTCATCATGAGCCTGCAGCAGGAAGGCAACTCGAACATTTATACGATGGACCTGCGTTCGCGCACGACGACCCGTCTGACCTCCACGGCTGCGATCGATACATCGCCCTCCTATTCGCCGGATGGAAACCGCATCGCCTTCGAAAGCGACCGCGGCGGACAGTCGCAGATCTATGTCATGAATGCCGACGGTTCGGGCCAGACCCGTATTTCTTTCGGTGATGGCCGCTACTCCACGCCGGTCTGGTCGCCGCGTGGCGATCTGATCGCCTTCACCAAGCAGTCGGGCGGCAAGTTCTCGATCGGCGTGATGAAGCCGGATGGTTCGGGCGAACGCATTTTGACGACCGGTTTTCACAACGAAGGCCCGACCTGGGCGCCGAATGGCCGCGTCATCATGTTCTTCCGCCAGGCGGCAGGTGCCGGTGGCCCGCAACTCTATTCGATCGACCTAACAGGCTACAATGAACAGGCCATCAAGACGCCGGCCTATGGCTCGGACCCGGCCTGGTCGCCGCTTCTGGAGTAGTGGAGAGCGGAAATAACGCCTTCATGTCGCCGCAAAGTCCTGAAAATGGGCGATGCAGGGACAAATCAACGAATCGTTAACCATAATCTTTGATGGCCGGTTAACCGAGTGCGGTTACTGTCCGGAAACCCTGATTGAAGTCGCAAGGAGACCGGCCATGAGCCGAATTCACACCCCGGCAATGAGCCGTCTGCAGAATTTCGCCCGCAACCCCGTCATGATCGCGCTTGTAGCCGGTCTCGCTCTTGCGAGCTGCGCCAACAAGAAGAACGTGCCGAACAGCGCGGGTGATCTCGGCCTCGGTGCCGGTGCGGCAACGCCGGGCTCTGCCCAGGACTTCACGGTCAATGTCGGCGACCGCATCTTCTTCGACACCGACTCCACATCGATCCGCGCCGATGCCGCCCAGACGCTCGACCGTCAGGCTCAGTGGCTCGGTCGCTACCCGAACTACCAGATCACCGTCGAAGGCCATGCCGACGAACGCGGTACGCGCGAATACAACCTTGCTCTCGGTGCTCGTCGTGCCGCATCCGCCAAGGATTATCTCGCTTCGCGCGGCGTTCCGGCCCAGCGCATGAAGACGATCTCCTACGGCAAGGAACGTCCGGTCGCCGTCTGCGACGATATTTCCTGCTGGTCGCAGAACCGCCGTGCAGTCACCGTTCTCGGCGGCGCAGGCATGTAATTTCCGGCAAAAGCCGGATTTTGACGAGGCGGCCCCTTGTGGGCCGCCTTTCTTTTTGACCACACTTTGGCCAGACTCCGTTGCTTTTTGAAAGCAATTGGAAAAATCTCCTGCTCGTGCCATCGGGGCGCGAAGAATCACTGGGACAGGACGATACAAATGAAGAAACTAGTCGTGGCAGGCATGCTGTGCCTTGCGGCCGTGACCGGGAGCGAGCGAGCGGCATATTCCGCTTCGTTCTTCGGCTTGCACATCGGCGGCCAATCCGCGCAACAGAGTCAGCCAGCAGCACCTGTTATCAAAGTGCAGAGCGGTGATGCGGAAATCCGTGTACAGCAGATGGAAGACCAGATGCGGCAGTTGAACGGCCGAATCGAGGAAATGAGCTATCAGCTCCTCCAGATGCAGGAGACGATCCGCAAGCAGCAGGAAGACAACGAATTCCGCTTCCAGCAGCTCGAAAAGACGGGCGGCGGCGCAAGCGGTGGTGGCGGTGCCAAGGCGCCGGTGAAAAAGAGCGAGGCAGATGTCGCTCCGCCGGCATCAGGCGGTGGCGACGATATCGCCAGGGTCATCCAAGCCCCGCAGGGAGCCGAAACGGCTCCCTCCACCGATGTGCCGGCCAATGAAGGCCTCGGCCAGCCGCCGCGCGAGCTGGGCTCCATGGATTTCGACCAGAACGGCAATCAGATCGGCGGTTCGGTAGGTAAAGGTGCAACGGTCGGTTCCGCGCCGCTTCCGGATGCTGCGCCGAAGGGCAATAGTCTTCCAGGCGTAACTGCGCCGCAGCAGACAGCGTCGCTCGGCAGCGAGGCCGATCAGTACAAGGCCGCCTACGGCCATGTACTTTCCGGCGACTACAGCACGGCCGAACAGGAATTCACCCAATTTATCGGCCGATACCCGAACAGTGCACGGGCTCCGGACGCCAATTTCTGGCTCGGCGAAGCGCTTTATTCGCAGGGTAAATTCAACGAGTCGGCGAAGACCTTCCTCAACGCCCATCAGAAATACGGCACCTCCGAAAAGGCGCCGGAGATGCTGCTGAAGCTTGGTATGTCGCTTGCCGCGCTCGACAATACCGAGACTGCCTGCGCGACGCTGCGCGAAGTGTCCAAGCGCTATCCGAAGGCTTCCCGCGCCGTCATAAACAAGGTCGCGAGCGAACAGAAGCGTCTCGCCTGCTAAGGCCTTCCGGTTTGTTTCCGGAAGAACCCATTTCCCCCGAGGCGGCAATCGGCCGTTTCCTGGCTTCGCTGAAGACGCCCGCGCGCATTCTTGTCGCGATCTCGGGCGGAAGCGATTCCACCGGCCTGCTTCTCCTGCTTTCCAAAGCGCTGAAGGCCACTCCAGATCTTTCCATTTCCCTTTGTGCTGCGACCGTCGACCATGCGCTGCGCTCTGAATCCGCAGACGAGGCGCGTCAAGTGGCAGCACTGTGCGCATCGCTCGGCATTCCGCACCGGATAGTGGTCTGGCAGGGCGAAAAACCGAAGACCGGTATCATGGCGGCTGCGCGCGAGGCGCGTTACGGTCTTCTCGCCGAGGCTGCGGAAACGCTCGGCGCCAATCTCATCGTTACCGGGCATACGGCCGACGATCAGCGCGAAACGCTGAAGATGCAGGGCAAGCGAACCGAGCAGGTTTCGATCGGCATTGCGGATGCGGTGCTCTTCGACCGGCGCTTCTGGATCCTGCGGCCGCTGCTTTTCTCCACGCGTGCGGATATCCGCGCTTTCCTGAGTGCGCGAAACGTGTCGTGGATCGACGACCCCAGCAACGAGGATCTGAAATACGAACGGGTGCGGACGCGCCTGCAGCTATCGACCGAAGCTGGTTCAGAGAAGGATACCCGTAGGGACGGGCAGGAGCGGCTGGCTCTTGCGTCCGGAGGAGCAGAATGGCTCGATCGATATTTCAGGCTTCATGGCGGCCTGCTCGGACAGGTGATGCCCGATGGGCTGAAGCAGGATCACGCAGTCCTCAACTATGTGCTCGGCCGCCTGACGGCGGTTTTCGGTGGACAGTCGTTCGTGCCGGGGACGGTACAAATGGGACGGCTTTTCGCTTTCGCAGCCGGTGGCAAGCCGGGGCGGATGACCATCGGCAGGGTGGTGTTTGATTTGCGGCGTGACGGGCTTTATCTGGCGCGTGAGAGCCGAGGGGTGTTGCCTCTGGTTCTAAAGCCCGGGGAGGCTGGGGTTTGGGATGGGAGATTCAAGGCCAAAAATGGGTCGGGAACGACGATGAGGATCGAGGCGCGGTCCGCTCACTCCTCCGTCATCCCCGTGCTCGTCGCAGGAATCGAGCCACCGCGCGACCGTGCGGCGAATGACTTCGACGCACTGGATTCACGTGGTGAGCACCGGAATGAGGGAGAGTGGGCTAAGTTCCTTCCAAAGGCTGCTTGGAAGCGAGCCCTCGCTTCTGCTCCGGCCTTGTTCGCCGAGGAACCGCTTTTATTTCCAGAATCCGTCCGATCGGTCGATATGACGGCGCATTTTGCCCCCTTCGACCGCTTTTTGACACGATTTGATTTCACCTTTGCCGACAGGCTTTCCGCAGTTTTCTCAAGGGCGCCCTATGCGGAGCCGCCTTTAAGAAGTATTGACGGAAAAACAATCTGACTTGGTGGATTACCTTGGCAATGGCGCAGGGCAACCCTATGTTAGAGACCAAATATGACGGCCGCCATGAGGCGACTGTTCCAGTGCTGGGGAGTTCAATGAACCCTAACTTACGTAATTTCGCCTTGTGGGCGATCATAGCGCTTCTGCTGATCGCTCTCTTCAGTATGTTCCAGACGGCTCCGGCGCAGACGGGTTCCCGTGAAATCCCTTATTCGCAGTTCCTGCGTGAGGTTGATGCGGGCCGCGTGAAGGATGTTGTGGTCACCGGTAACAGGCTGACCGGAACCTATCTGGAGAACAACAATACCTTCCAGACCTATTCGCCCGTCATCGACGACAACCTGCTCGACCGCCTGCAGGCCAAGAACGTCGCTGTAACTGCGCGTCCGGAAACCGATGGTTCCTCCGGCTTCCTGAGCTATCTCGGAACGCTGCTGCCGATGCTCTTGATCCTCGGCGTCTGGCTGTTCTTCATGCGCCAGATGCAGGGTGGCTCGCGCGGTGCGATGGGCTTTGGCAAGTCCAAGGCCAAGCTTCTGACCGAGGCGCATGGCCGCGTGACCTTTGACGACGTCGCCGGCGTTGATGAAGCCAAGCAGGATCTGGAAGAAATCGTTGAATTCCTGCGCGACCCGCAGAAATTCCAGCGCCTCGGCGGCAAGATCCCGCGCGGCGTGCTGCTCGTCGGTCCTCCGGGTACCGGTAAGACGCTGCTCGCCCGCTCGGTTGCCGGCGAAGCCAACGTGCCGTTTTTCACCATTTCCGGTTCCGACTTCGTGGAAATGTTCGTCGGCGTCGGTGCAAGCCGCGTCCGTGACATGTTCGAGCAGGCCAAGAAGAATGCGCCCTGCATCATCTTCATCGACGAAATCGATGCCGTCGGCCGCCATCGTGGCGCCGGTCTCGGTGGTGGTAACGATGAACGCGAGCAGACGCTGAACCAGCTTCTTGTCGAAATGGATGGTTTCGAGGCGAATGAAGGCGTCATCCTTATTGCCGCCACCAACCGTCCCGACGTTCTCGACCCCGCGCTTTTGCGTCCGGGCCGTTTTGACCGCCAGGTTGTGGTTCCGAACCCCGACATCGTCGGTCGCGAGCGCATCCTCAAGGTCCATGCCCGCAATGTCCCGCTGGCACCGAATGTCGACCTCAAGATTCTGGCCCGCGGAACTCCCGGCTTCTCCGGTGCCGACCTGATGAACCTCGTCAACGAAGCAGCCCTGATGGCCGCCCGCCGCAACAAGCGCGTCGTCACCATGCAGGAATTCGAAGACGCCAAGGACAAGATCATGATGGGCGCCGAGCGCCGTTCCTCGGCCATGACCGAGGCGGAAAAGAAGCTCACCGCTTACCATGAGGCCGGCCACGCCATCACCGCGCTCAATGTCGCGGTGGCCGATCCGCTGCACAAGGCAACGATCATTCCGCGAGGTCGTGCGCTCGGCATGGTCATGCAGCTTCCTGAGGGCGACCGCTACTCGATGAGCTACAAGTGGATGGTCTCGCGGCTCTGCATCATGATGGGCGGCCGTGTCGCGGAAGAGCTCACGTTCGGCAAGGAGAACATCACCTCCGGCGCTTCCTCTGACATCGAGCAGGCTACCAAGCTTGCACGTGCCATGGTCACGCAGTGGGGCTTCTCCGACCAGCTTGGTCAGGTTTCTTACGGCGAGAACCAGCAGGAGGTTTTCCTCGGCCATTCAGTTTCGCAGTCGAAGAACGTTTCGGAAGCCACCGCGCAGAAGATCGACAATGAAGTGCGTCGCCTGATCGACGAAGCCTATACCCAGGCCCGCACGATCCTGACGGAAAAGCATGACGAATTCGTCGCTCTCGCCGAAGGCCTGCTCGAATACGAGACGCTGACCGGCGAAGAGATCAAGGCGCTGATCCGTGGCGAAAAGCCTGCGCGCGATCTTGGCGATGATTCGCCTCCGAGCCGCGGCTCGGCTGTTCCGAAGGCCGGTGCGCGCCCAGCTTCCAAGGGTGATGAACCCGAGGGCGGGCTGGAACCTCAGCCCCACTGAAATTGAACGGGATTTACCTAAGAGGCCGGATTTCCACAGGGAATCCGGCCCTTTTTATATTAGTAACAGGATATAATCAGTTTTCTTGGTAATTTACGTGCCGGTTACGCGGTTTTGTGGCATTCCGCTGACTAAAGACAAGTCTGAATCGAGGTCTCTGGCACAGCATCAATCTTTGAAGCCGGATTCTTGCTTGAGGAATGCGTAAGCTTCTACGGCGCGCGGAAAGCGCAGGAGTGCATATGAAAAGACGCTATTTTGGGACGGACGGCATCCGAGGCCAAGCCAACATCTTCCCCATGACGCCGGACCTTGCCATGCGGGTCGGTATTGCCGCAGGAACGATTTTTCGGAACGGCGCCCACCGTCATCGTGTTGTGATCGGCAAGGACACACGCCTGTCAGGCTATATGCTGGAGAATGCCCTGGTGGCCGGCTTTACCGCGGCGGGACTGGACGTGTTCCTGCTCGGACCTATTCCGACACCTGCGGTTGCCATGCTGACACGTTCGCTGCGATGCGATATCGGGGTAATGATTTCAGCCTCGCACAATCCATTCCAAGATAACGGTATCAAGCTTTTCGGTCCTGATGGTTACAAGCTCTCCGATGATCTCGAAGCGCAGATCGAGGATCTGCTCGACAAAGATCTATCGGGACAGCTTGCCAAGGCTGAGGAAATCGGCCGAGCAAAGCGTGTCGATGGCGATATCTATCGCTATCTCGAGCACGTCAAACGCACCCTGCCGCGCGACGTGACCTTGCAGGGTCTGCGCGTCGCGGTCGACTGCGCCAATGGCGCAGCCTACAAGGTCGCTCCTGCCGTGCTTTGGGAACTTGGCGCCGACGTGGTGACGATCGGCAATGAACCGAACGGCACGAACATCAATCTGAATTGTGGCTCTACCAGCCCGGTCGCCTTGCAGAAGAAGGTCGACGAGGTGCGCGCCGATATCGGCATTGCGCTCGATGGCGATGCCGACCGCGTCATCATCGTGGACGAAAACGGTTCGATCGTCGATGGCGATCAACTGATGGCCGTCATCGCCGAAAGCTGGGCCGAGAGCCAGCAGCTGCGCGGCAACGGTATCGTCGCGACCGTCATGTCCAATCTCGGCCTTGAGCGCTTCCTTGGGGACAAGGGCCTTGGTCTTGCGCGCACGAAGGTTGGCGACCGCTATGTCGTCGAGCACATGCGCCAGCACAATTATAATGTCGGTGGCGAGCAGTCCGGCCATATCGTGCTTTCGGATTACGGCACAACCGGCGACGGTCTCGTTGCCGCCCTGCAGATCCTGGCGGCGGTCAAGCGCACCGGCAAAACGGTCAGCGAAATTTGCCGCCGTTTCGAGCCGGTGCCGCAGCTTCTGCGCAATGTCCGCATTTCCGGCGGCAAGCCACTCGAAGACCTGCATGTGGTCAAGGCGATCGCCGATGCCGAAGCCGAGCTTTCCAAGAATGGCCGTCTCGTCATCCGCCCTTCCGGCACCGAGCCGTTGATCCGCGTGATGGCGGAGGGCGACGACCGCGCGCAGATCGAGCGCATCGTCAACGATCTGATAGGCACGATTTCGAGCGTACGCAGCGCCGCCTGAAAGCGTCGCCTCAAGGATTGAAAGCCGGCCTTCGAGCCGGCTTTTTTATTGGTGCCGATTTACTGGTATTGCGCGAGCCAGACCGTGTGGTTGCCGCAGGTCGGGTCTTCGGCCTTGTGGGCGACGACTGTGAAGCCGTGTTCGGCGAGCAGGGCGCGATATTCATCCGGACTGAGACTGCTGTGATAGAGCGGTTCGCCGACGAAGACGCCCATGGCTTCGCCATGCGCCGGGCCACTGGTGAACATCAGCGCCGTTCCCGGCTTCGAATGCGTGCGAAACAGCGGGAACATACGCCGCTGGTCTTCTGATGTCAGATGGAAGAAACTGTCCCAGGCAATCAGCCCATCGAAACTTCTGCCAAGCGACAGATGGCGCATATCTGCGACCTGCCAATCGGAGTTTGGAAAGCGCGTCCGGCACATGTCGATCAGGCTGGGCGACGAATCGATGCCGGTCACGGCATAGCCGCTTTCGATGAAATGGCGTGCGAGAGGTTCGCCCGAGCCGCAGCCGATATCGAGGATCGGACCGCCTTGCGGGACCAGGGCAGCGAAGCGGTCCAGCCAGCTCCGTTCAAAAAGGGTTTTGCCGCGGCTTGTATCCCAGAGTTTGGCATGCCGCTCGTAGAGATCGGCAATGGTGTCGGCCGCCTGCCTGTTGCTGTTCTGCATGTGTCGATCCCACGTGGAAAATCCTTGCTGTCTTACGTGGTTGGCTGCTGAAGGAACATGTCCCTCGACCCTGTTTGCTTTTCTTCTGCGCTCTTCGTCCGCTTTATTTGTCGTCTTGCAGGTTCCAGAAGTCAAAACAGGCAGATGGCCCGCATTTACCTTTCCGAAACATGTTCTCCGGCGAATATTCGAATTACTTCTTATGGTTAAGCAGCTTTTAACGTTTCCGATTCATTATCCATAAAAGCTTATCCGTTTGGCGGCCTGCAGCGCGCCGACGCAACCGTTGGAGTGGATCCATGAAACGAACTTTGTCCGGTATCTTCGCCGCGCTGGTGATCGCGTCGAATGCTTATTCTGCCGATCTTGCGCCGATCGAGCCCATCCCGGAACAGCCGCCGGAAGTTGCCGTCAGCGAAAGCACCGGCTGGTATCTGCGCGGCGATGTCGGTTATGCCTTTACCGACCTGCGCGGGGCGAAATTCTTCCAGGGAAGCAATGCCCTCGAAGCCGATTTCGACGATGCAGACCTTGACGATGCCTGGACGGTCGGCGGCGGTGTCGGTTACCAGATCAATAGCTATCTGCGCACTGACTTGACCTTCGATTATCTGACCAAGTCTGACTTCCGCGGTTCGACGGTCGGCGGCGGCGCTGACTTTGGCGCCTGCGTAATCGCATGTACGTCGAGAGACGTATCGTCGATGACGGCTTACACGCTGCTCGCCAACGCCTATGTGGATCTCGGCACCTACGCCTACTTCACGCCTTATGTCGGCGCTGGTATCGGTGGTTCCTACGTCAAGTGGAAGGACCTTCACAACGTCGCCTGCGCCGATGACGGCAGCGGTTGCGATGATGAAGTCGTCCATGGCGGCCGCGGCGGCTGGCGCTTCAGCTACGCCCTCATGGCCGGCGCCTCGATCGACGTGACCTGCAACGTCAAGGCCGATGTCGGCTACCGCTACCTGCATATCGATGGCGGCAACATGTTCGGCTACAACGAAAACGGCGGCCCGGGTCGCGACCGTGGCGTCAACGTCCATGAAGCCCGTGTCGGCGCCCGTTACCTCTTCGGCGGCTGTGCTCAGCCGGTCGCCTACGAAGCGCCGGAAATTCCGCTGCAGCAGCCGGTCTACAAGTAAGCGAGAGCTCCAGAGATTATCGAAAGCCGTCCGAAAGGGCGGCTTTTTTCGTTTCAGCGGGCGTTTCTGGAGACCATCGCCAGAATGATCTCGAAAAGTTCGTCCTCGGCCTGCCTAGCGTTGATTTCACCGGTTGCCGCGGCATAGGAGAGAGTTTCGGCCGCGCCAAGCATTGCCCAGAGGCCGGCTGACGCGATGGTTCCCGCGCCGACGAAGGGGGTGAGCACTGATCTGCATTGGTCCATGAAGATCACCTGACACTCGTGTTTGACCTTTTCCAGCTCCGGGGAACTCGCCAAGGCGGCGATCACATCGGGAATTTCCCGGCCCTGCGTGAGAACGCAATCGATATAGGAGGCCGCCATGACCTGCGCCTTGTCTTTCAGCGCCGGTCCGCTTTCGCGCAGTGCGGCTTCCATGAGCGCCGTCTGCCGATCGTCGAATTCCCGGTAAAGTTCTGCAAGCAATCCCGTCCGCGTGCCGAAATGATCGTAGACCACGGGCTTTGCCACGTCTGCTTGTTCGGCTAACCGGCCGAGTGTTAGCGCGTCCGTTCCTTCTTCCCGGATCAATCGCCAGGACACATCCAGGAGCTGTCGATGCCTCTCCTCTCTCGAAAGCCGGCGACGAGGGCGGGGGAGGGCGTTTTCCATGCTTGACATCGTAACCTACGAAAAGTAACTTACTATAAGTAGCTTACGAAAAGTATATAAGTGATCGATCGCGCTCGCAATCATCGATCAGGAGGTTTCGACATGCATGCACTTATCGTTCTCGCCCATCCCGACTCCAACTCACTCAGTCACGGCGTTGCCGCGGGGATTGCCGGAGGCATAGCGGCTTTCGATGCCGCCAACTCCTTCGAAATCGCAGACCTGACGGAAGAGGCTTTCGATCCCAGATTCACCGAGGCGGATATTGCGGCTCATCGCCGGAAAACCGTGGCGCCTGCCGATGTGCTGGCGGAGCAGGCAAGGATCGATCGCGCCGATGCGCTCATATTGGTCTATCCTGTCTATTGGTGGTCCATGCCGGCCTTGATGAAAGGCTGGATCGATCGCGTCTTTGCCAATGGCTGGGCCTATGACGACACGTCCGGCAGGGTCGAAAAAAAGCTTGAGCATTTGCGCGTGCATCTCGTCGGGAACGGCGGTGCTGATGTCGGTACCTATGAGCGCCACGGCTATTTCAGCGCCATGAAGACGCAAATCGACCATGGTATTTTTGACTATTGCGGCGCCCCTGTGGTGACGTCGGAACTGTTTCTCGACTCCGACGCTGGGAATGCTGCCATGCATATCGAGACAGCCCGTCGCATCGGCCGCGATATCTTCAACGCGCGTGATCGCGCCGCGCCAAGCAGCGTCGCGTGACCGGAAACGTGATCGCGGTTGCGGCAAAATACCCTCCAGAAACGACGTCGGCCGCTTGACTATGATGAGCTTCGTCCATAAACACAGCGGCGGGACACTCCTCCCCAACGAGGAGCCATCTATCTGGAAGGGTAGCAATATGGCGAATACCGCAAAGCCGGACGTGCGTCCGCAAAACACTCATTTTTCTTCTGGCCCCTGCGCGAAACGTCCTGGCTGGACGCTCGAAGCTCTTTCCGATGCGGCCCTTGGCCGTTCGCACCGTGCGAAAGTCGGCAAGGTCAAGCTGAAGCAGGCGATCGATCTCACACGCGAAATCCTGGAAGTGCCGGTGGATTACCGCATCGGCATCGTTCCGGCTTCCGATACCGGCGCCGTCGAAATGGCGCTCTGGTCGCTGCTCGGCGAGCGCGGCGTCGACATGGTCGCCTGGGAAAGCTTCGGTGCCGGCTGGGTTACCGACGTCGTCAAGCAGCTCAAGCTCAAGGACGTTCGCAAGATCGAAGCCGGTTACGGCGAACTTCCTGACCTTTCCACCGTCGATTTCGACCGTGACGTGGTCTTTACCTGGAACGGCACGACCTCGGGCGTCCGTGTTCCGAACGCCGATTTCATCCCTGCTGACCGCAAGGGCCTGACGATCTGCGATGCAACCTCTGCCGCCTTCGCGCAGAATCTCGATTTCGCCAAGCTCGATGTCGTTACCTTCTCCTGGCAGAAGGTTCTGGGCGGCGAGGGCGCGCATGGCATTCTCATCCTGTCGCCGCGCGCTGTCGAACGCCTGGTTTCCTATCAGCCGGCCTGGCCGCTGCCGAAGATTTTCCGCCTGACCTCGGGTGGCAAGCTGATCGAAGGCATCTTCCAGGGTGAGACGATCAACACGCCGTCCATGCTCTGCGTCGAGGACTATATCGATGCGCTTCTCTGGGCGAAGCGGCTCGGCGGCCTCAAGGCTCTCATCGGCCGTGCCGACGCCAATGCCAAGGCTGTCGCCGATTTCATTGCCGCAAACGACTGGATCGCCAATCTGGCCGTCAAGCCTGAGATCGAATCCAACACCTCGATCTGCCTGAAGATCGTCGACAGGGACGTTGCCGCTCTCGATGCCGACGGCCAGGCGAATTTCGCCAAGGGCCTCGTCGCTCTCCTTGAAAAGGAAGGCGTCGCCTATGACATTGGCGCTTATCGTGACGCTCCGTCCGGGCTGCGCATCTGGGCAGGTGCGACGATCGAGACCGCCGACATGCAGAAGCTGATGCCTTGGCTTTCCTGGGCCTTCGAGACCCAGAAGGCTGCGCTTTCCCAGGCTGCTGCCTGATGTGATCGCATCCGGCTCCGCCTGGTGGCGGAGCCCCGCATTCCCAATTCAAGTTTATCGCTGAACTCTTTGAAGGAGGCCAAAATGGCACCTCGCGTTCTCGTATCCGACGAACTGTCGGAAACCGCCGTCCAGATCTTCCGTGATCGCGGCGTCGAAGTCGATTTCCAGCCGCAGCTCGGCAAGGACAAGGACAAGCTGTTCGAAATCATCGGCAATTACGATGGCCTTGCGATCCGCTCCGCCACCAAGGTGACCGAGAAGATCATAGAAGCGGCCAAGAACCTCAAGGTCGTCGGCCGCGCCGGCATCGGCGTCGACAATGTCGATATCCCGGCCGCCTCGCGCCGCGGTATCATCGTCATGAACACGCCTTTCGGCAACTCGATCACCACTGCCGAACATGCGATCGCCCTGATGTTTGCGGTTGCCCGTCAGCTTCCGGCCGCGGACACTTCCACGCAGGCCGGCAAGTGGGAAAAGTCGAAGTTCATGGGTGTCGAGATCACCGGCAAGACGCTCGGCGTCATCGGCGCCGGTAATATCGGCTCCATCGTCTGCGCCCGCGCCATCGGCCTGAAGATGCACGTGGTTGCCTACGACCCGTTCCTCTCCAAGGAGCGTGCCGAGGAAATGGGCGTGACCAAGGTCGAGCTCGACGAGCTGCTTGCGCAGGCCGATTTCATCACGCTGCACGTGCCGATGACGGACAAGACGCGCGGCATCCTGAACAAGGAAGCGCTTGCCAAAGCGAAGCCCGGTGTGCGTATCATCAACTGCGCCCGTGGCGGCCTCGTCGATGAGGCAGCGCTTGCCGAAGCCATCAAGTTCGGCCATGTCGCCGGTGCTGCTTTCGACGTCTTCGAAGTCGAGCCCGCCAAGGAAAGTCCGCTCTTCGGCCTACCGAATGTCGTCTGCACGCCGCATCTCGGCGCCTCGACCACGGAAGCCCAGGAAAACGTGGCTCTGCAGGTTGCCGAGCAGATGGCGGACTACCTCGTCAAGGGTGCGGTTTCGAATGCCATCAACATGCCGTCGATCACGGCTGAGGAAGCGCCGATCCTGAAGCCGTTCATCAGGCTCGCCGACGTTCTCGGTGCTTTCGTTGGTCAGGTCACTGAAGAGCCGATCAAGGAAATCGAGATCCTCTACGATGGCATTACGGCCAACATGAACACCCGAGCGCTGACCTCGGCTGTTCTTGCAGGCCTCATCCGCTCGCAGGTTGCCGACGTCAACATGGTTTCGGCGCCGATCATGATCAAGGAAAAGGGCGTTATCCTTTCGGAGGTGAAGCGCGACAAGTCGGGCGTCTTCGATGGCTACATCAAGCTGACGGTGACGACGGAATCCATGACGCGTTCGATTGCCGGCACGGTCTTCTCCGACGGTAAGCCGCGTTTCATCCAGATCAAGGGTATCAACCTCGACGCCGACGTCGGTAGCCACATGATCTATATCGCAAACACCGACGTTCCCGGTATGATCGGCTTTATCGGCACAACGCTTGGTAGCGCCGGTGTCAACATCGCCAACTTCCAACTCGGCCGCGACAAGCAGGGCGGCGACGCTATCGCTCTGCTTTATGTAGACGCTGCGGTTGACGATGTCGTTCTGGGTAAGCTTACAGCCAATTCGGCGATCCGCCAGGCAAAGCTGCTGACTTTCAACGTCGACTGAGTTTTCCTCCCAAGGAAGACGCGCAAACCCGGCACGGTTTCCGTGTCGGGTTTTTATATGATTTGGCAAATACCGTTAGAGGTCAGGCTTTCCGGATATCGACTCCGATTTTCGGGCCGATGCTGTCGTGGCCAGCGATCAGTGACGGGTGGCATTCGTGTCGTGATGCAGGAAACTGTCCCTGCTCGCGTCGAAAACCCTGAAGAACTCGTCCCAGGAAATGTTCTCCACACCGTTTTCCTGCCTGCTGAACTCAACGCCGACCAGGCCGCTTTTCATCCGGGCGGGATGGCCACCACGTGCTTCGATCCATTCCCGGATTTTATCATGATCTGTCATTGCGGATGTGCCCATCATTGCCTCCCTGCCGATGGGTTGTATTTTCAACGGGTAATAACTCTTTGGAAATGAATTGGTTCCACGTGCCGATCAAGGTATGCGTTTGAGCCCTTGGTCAATCGCTGGAATGTTCAGCTAAGCCGCGAAATTGCCAGTCTGAAAGCTTTCGCTCCCTGGAATCGATCATCGCATGATGAATGTGGCGTAGAGCCTGCCCCAGTGCCGCACCATGAGGCTGAAGCGCTGATCTACGACCGCCAGCTGAGGAAGGCATCAGTTTGGGATCATCGCATCGAACGCATCGGCCGCCTTGCTGCGATAGCGCTCTTCGTGGCGCAGCAGGAAGAAGGGACGGGGCAGGGGCGGCATATTCACCTCGGTGAGAAGACCGTTGTGCAACTTCATAGCAACCGTGCTGCGCGACATCAGCGTCGGTCGCCATCGCCATCAACCACCTGCGGCAGGGCTGCCTTTTAATCTCGGCTGGTGGAGTTGTACATTCCCGATCGGCGTCTATGCCGTTGCGACGCTGCGGCTGTCCAGCATCTTTCCGTTGTCGGCACTCGCAAGCTTCGGAGAGGGTCTGGTCGCAGCCCTTGCCGCAATCTGGATCGTCGTCGCGATCCGCACATGCTGCGGCGCTTATAACGGCTCTCTATTCGTCGATCCCGGCCGGGAGAGCTGACGGTAACCTACACAACGGTTTCAATCATTCGTTATTTTGAGAATGCCCGTCAGCATTGCATACTTGGCGCGGGGCTGGAAAGGAGGATGCACATGAAACGCTACACACTTTCGATGATTGGTCTGGCGATCGTGACTGCCATCATCGCCAATCCGGGCATCGCACTTGCCTGCAACAAGCTGATCGGTACCTAAGCCGATACCGCCCACCTCTTTCTTGAAGGCGCAGTTTCGGCTGCGTCTTTTTTTATATTTTTCCTTTCCCATGCTGCAGCGCACCCTAACTGCGACTGCATGACAGAGTTTCTTGACAATATCCGTGCTGAAGGCGTCTGGCTGCCGGACTGGCTTGCGAGGGTCATCATCTTCGCAGTCGTCATCTCGTTGACGCTCTTTGCGCATCGCATTCTCTTTCGCTTGCTGACCCGCCTGGTCAAGGACCAGGATCTCTTCTGGCGCTCGCTCGTCTCGCGCCTGAAGCGGGTTGTACGGCTTGCCATGCTGGTGGCCGCCCTTTCCTTCGGGGCGACCATTGCGCCGCTGACGGACATGCAGTCGGCAACTGTCCGGCATATCCTGCTTATCTTCTTCATCATCCTTGTGGCCTGGATGGCCAAAACCGCCAAGCATATCTGGATGACGGTCTATCTCAGGCGCTTCAAGCTCGATGCGGAAGACAATCTTCTGGCGCGAAAGCATGTAACACAGACGCGCATCATGGAGCGTGTCGTCGATCTTCTGATCGTTCTCGTGGCGATATCGGCCTGCATGATGAGTTTCGATGCAGTCCGGCAATATGGCGTCAGCCTGCTCGCCTCGGCCGGCGTTGCCGGTATCGTCGTCGGCCTCGCACTGCAGCCGGTGCTGAAGAACCTGTTTGCCGGCATCCAGCTTGCCATTACCCAGCCGATCCGCATCGACGATGCGCTGTTGGTCGAAGGCGAGTGGGGCAGGGTGGAAGAAATCACCTCCACCTATGTCGTGGTGCAATTATGGGACTGGCGGCGGCTGATCCTGCCGCTCAGCTACTTCATCGAAAACCCGTTTCAGAACTGGACGCGCGAAAGCTCGGCGTTGATCGGCACTGTGATGATTTATCTCGACTACAGTGTGCCCGTCGATGCGATCCGCAGGAAGGTGGAGGAGATTGCGCAAGGTTCGAAGCTCTGGGATCGCCGCGTCGTCAATATTGCCGTGACGGATTTCCGCGAAGCGGTGATGGAAATCCGTATCCTGGTGTCGGCATCGAATTCCGGCCGCACCTTCGATCTGCGCTGCGAGGTGCGCGAGAAGTTGATCGATTTCATCCAGAGCGAATATCCGGCGGCCCTGCCGCGCATGCGTGCGGTGATGAACGAGCCGCCCGCCCGTGCCCAGCGCGAGGCGGCGGAGTAGGCCCTATCGCGTCGGGGCTTCCACGTCGCCTTCCACCGGCGTCGTGGCAATGGGCGACTGCGCATCACCTGAGGCGACAGCCGCGGGCAAAGGCACCTGGCGCTTGCGTTCACGGATCAGCGTCAGCAGGCCCGAGCAGATGATGAGCACGATGCCAAGGGCCATCGGCAGATCGACACTGTCGTCGAAGAAGAGATAGCCGAAGGCAATCGCCCAGATCATCTGGCTGTATTGCGGGGTCGCGATCAGCGTTGCGGGGGCGAGTCGTGCGGCGGTCATCAGCATTACGTTACCGGCTGCGCCGAGCAGGCCGTAGCTTGCAAGGAAGAGCCATTGCTGCGGGCTTGGCACGACCACCTGTGAGAGCATGAGCAGGCCGCTGACGATAAGGGTGCCGAGCAGCGAGGCGCCATAAAGCGACAGGCGTTTTTCGGCGGGGCCGAGCTTTCGAAGGATGACGATGGCAATGGCGGCTGAGATCGCGCCGATGGTCGCCGCCAGATGGCCGACGGACAGTTCGCGGAAACCCGGCCTGAGAACCACGAGCACACCCAGGAAACCGACGATGACGGCGGCCCAACGCTGCCAGCGTACATCTTCCTTCAAGAAGATGACCGAGAGGATGGTAACGAAGGAGGGCAGCAGGAAGAGCAGGCAGAAGGCCTCCGCCATCGGAAGCTTGGTGAAAGTGATGATGGAGGCGATTGCGCCGGTTGCGCCGGCCGCAAAGCGCACCAGCCACAGCGGCCGGTTCGTCGTCCTGAAAATGTCGAGCCATGAATCGCGCGGTCCCTTGATGAAGGGGAGGGCGGCAAGGCTGAGGATTGCGCCCGTGAAGGCGACCTGGAAGGAGGGAACCGTGCCATGCAGGGCCTTGATGGATGCATCGCTGAAGGCAAAGACGGCATAGGCCGCAAATGCGACAAGGACGCCACGAAGCGTGGTGGAAGCGGCTGTCATTTATCCGAATCGTGTAAAAGGTGGGTCATTTCATCTACGTGATGAAATGCGGCCTATCAAAGGTCGATTGCGAATAGCTGCAATGCATGACCCGCGCATGACGCCGCCGGGAAGGCCCCAAAACCCGGCCCTTGCGCAGGGGCGCAATAGTTTCTATATCCGTCGCCCATGAAACCGGCGGCCGATCCCGCCGGAAATGTAGGAAATCCGCCATATTCCGAAGGCAGGAAGGCGGATCGAAACAGCACAGAAATTTGGCAGCACCCGTGAACACACTGGATTTTGACAAGAAGCCGGAAGACACCCGTGTCGTCGTCGCCATGTCGGGCGGCGTTGACAGCTCCGTCGTGGCCGGGCTTCTCAAACGCCAGGGCTATGATGTGCTCGGCATTACGCTGCAGCTCTACGACCACGGCGCCGCCGTGCATCGCGCCGGCTCCTGCTGCGCGGGTCAGGATATCGATGATGCGCGCCGCGTCTGCGAGACGCTCGGTATTCCGCATTACGTCCTCGATTACGAGAAGCGTTTCCGCGAAACGGTCATCAATCCCTTTATGGAAAGCTATGTTGCCGGTGAGACGCCGATCCCCTGCGTTGCCTGCAACCAGACGGTCAAGTTTGCCGATCTTCTGGCAACCGCCAGGGAGCTCGGTGCCGATGCACTGGCGACCGGTCACTATATCCGCTCGCGCCAGAACCCGTCTTCCTGCAATCCCGGCCGTCGCGCGCTCTATCGCCCGGCCGACGCCGATCGCGACCAGAGCTATTTCCTCTTCGCCACGACGCAGGAGCAGATCGACTATCTGCGCTTCCCGCTCGGCGGCCTGCCGAAGGCGGAGACCCGCCGGCTGGCCGAAGAGATGGGCCTCGTCGTTGCCAAGAAGGCTGACAGCCAGGACATCTGTTTCGTGCCGCAGGGCAAATATTCCGACATCATCACCAAGCTGAAGCCGAATTCTGCCCTGGCTGGCGACATCGTGCATCTCGACGGCCGCATCCTTGGCCAGCACGAGGGCATCCTGCACTATACGATCGGTCAGCGCCGCGGCATCGGCATCGCCACCGGTGAGCCGCTCTATGTCGTCTTTCTCGACGCCCGCTCGCGCCGCGTCATCGTCGGCCCCAAGGAAGCGCTGGAGACGCATCGCGTCTATCTGCGCGACGTCAACTGGCTGGGCGACGAGACGCTTCAGGTCGCAGCATCAGGCGAGGGTTTTGCCTGCTATGCCAAGGTGCGCTCCACCCGCGCACCGGCGCCTGCTGTGCTGCACATCGATGCGAGCGGCGTCTATGTCGACCTGACGGTTGGCGAAGCCGGTATTGCGCCCGGACAGGCCTGCGCGCTCTACTCGGCGCCGGGCGACGACGCCCGTGTTTATGGCGGCGGTTTCATCGAGCGCTCCGAGCGCGAGCCCGCAGCCGAAGTCTCCCTGAAGGCGCTTTTGAGCCAGCCGGTGGCCGTGTAAAATTCCCGGGAAAGGCTATGCGGCGGCACGGCCTTTTTCTCCATCATATGCTTGACACAAAGCCGCTACGCTCTTAATAAGCCGCTCATCCGACGGGCTGAGCGCTTCGCGAAAGGCTCGTTTGAACAGTGGCTGGGTAGCTCAGTTGGTGAGAGCGCAGGATTCATAACCCTGAGGTCGGCGGTTCAATTCCGCCCCCCGCTACCATTTTTCCCTAAAAGCAAAACAGTCGATGCGCATCAGTTGCGTAGTCGGTATAATTTTGACTGGACGCATCGTCACCGGGGATTCACGATGAAATATGCTGTTGTCGCAATACTTCTCCTCCTGGCAGCCGGCTGCAGCACGACAGCGACAGAAGACCAGCCCATACCGGGTAGCCTGACTTATGGCGGCAAGGTTATCCATTCGCCCTATAGGCCCGGCACTGTGATAAAGCACACGTTCCTTGGCGAATTCGGCTATCGGCAGTTCGAACGGTATGTTGTTCAGCCTGACGGGACGCTCAAGCTTGCCTCCCGCATTGAAAGCGAAGATTTCCTCTGGAACTGAAGAGTGGCGTCGACTTCACCTGAGATTGACCTGCGTCAAGGCGCGGGATTACGATTGCTGGTGAATTCCTTCCTCATTTTAATTTCGCCAGCAGAACGGATCTCCCATGTACAATCGCATATTGCTGCCCACCGACGGTTCGGAACTTGCCGCTCGGGGCGTCGACCATGGTCTGGCGCTTGCCAAGGCGCTCAAACTTCCCGTGACAGTCGTGAGCGTCATCGTGCCGCTGACCGGTTTTGCGCTTCAGGGGATCGTGCAGGCGGAAGCGATGGACAGTTATAACGAAGGCCGGCGGAAGGAGATCGAGGATCTGGAGCAGATCATCGCGGAAAAGGCGAAGCGCGCCGGTGTCGTTGCCGACTTCGTCAGCAAGGTGCATCTCTCGCCGGCCGCGGCCATTCTGGAAACGGCGGCAGAGCAAGGTTGCGGCCTGATCGTGATTTCTTCGCATGGCCGCCGTGGGATCTCGCGACTGATGCTTGGCAGCCAGACGTCCGAGGTACTTTCCGAGGCCGGTATTCCGGTCCTGGTGGTAAAGTAACAGCTTAGCTTTCGCTCAGTGCGGCGAGGGATGCCGTGCGCTCGCCGGCGTGATCTGCCGTCTTGATGGACACCGCTCCGCTTTCTTCGCGGCTGTCGTCGGCCTCGTCACGGCTGCCTGCCTCCGGCGTCATGTAGAAGGCGAGCATTTCCTCCAGGCGCGAGGAAGTGAGGCTGGCGGCGAAACCCTTCATGGTTTTCCTCGGCGGTGTTTTCCAGTTGCGGAATTTCATAACCCATGTTCCGGCAGGTCCGGAACATGTTCCGGAAGGTTGTCACCAACTTTCGAAGATCGGTGTCGAAAGCGTCTCACTTCAGATTCACTTCCCACGCTTTAAATCCTTGTTTCCGCATCTCGTAATCGCAAAACCGCTGCGCACTTTTGGGCGACATGCTTCAGTCGCTGACAAGTTCGTTGCAGAATTGGATAAAGGCGTTGACCTTGGCCGGTACGTGATGCCGGGAGGGGTGGATGGCATAGAGCGGGAAGGTTTCGCCCGGCCAGTCGGGGTAGAGTTCCACAAGGCGTCCATCGGCAAGCAGGTCCTTGACGCTCAGCGCAAGCACCTGGGCGATGCCGGCGCCGGCAAGGCAAGCATCGAGCATGGTGCCGGGGTCGCTCATCAGAAGCGGACCATGGGCGTCGAGCGGCACGATCTTCTTGCCTCTGTGCAGTTCCCATTCGAAAGTCCGGCCTGTCAGCGGATCGCGGAATTGGATGCAGGAGTGGTCGGTGATCTCGGCAGGCATCTTTGGCGTACCGTGCTCAGCGAGATAGGCAGGTGTCGCGACCGTCAGAACGCGGGTTTCCATCAGCTTGCGGGCGATGCGCGAGGAGCTTGGCTGCTGGCCGAAGCGAATGGCGATATCAATGCCGTCGGCGACGAGATCGCTCATGAGATCGCGGGTTATCAATTCGAGTTTCAGCGCCGGATAGCGGGTGATGAACTGCTTCAGATGCGGCGCCAGCACCATGCGAGAAAAGATCGGATCGACATCGACGCGCAGGCGGCCGCGCACGGTCAGAGACGCACCTGATGCAAGCGTGGCGGCTTCTTCGATGCCATCAAGATGGGGAGCGACCTGCGCATAGAAGCGGGCTCCCTCATCCGTCAGCTGCAGTGAGCGCGTGGTGCGGTCGAGCAGGCGGACGCCGACGCGCGCCTCCAGCCTCGATATAGCGCGACTGATGCCAGAGGCTGAGAGGCCGAGCGCATCGGCAGCTTTGACGAAACTGCCGCTTTCGATGACCGCGGCAAGCGTGCTGACACCGGAAAGCAGGCGGCCGTCGAATGCCATGGATCACTCCTGATTTGGTGTCATGGATAATCGTCGGGAAGTGCGGCATAGTCAACCACACAGGCCCTGGTCGCTGCCCGCGTGGATCCAGAAAAGCGGTTCGATGGAACATCTTCCCGCCGATTTAGTTTCTCCCGCACAGATTGGAGGATCATGCGATGACCCAATATGGTGACGACAAGAAGACCCCGATCGTGGATGAGAACACCGGTATGCCGCTCGGGCAGGCATCCTATGAAGACGAGAAGGTCCTGGCCGATGAGCGGCGCAGCGTCTCGCTCTGGGGTGTACTTGCAGCCGGTATCCTGGTCATCCTGATCGCCGCGGCGAGCTTTGCCATCTGGCCGAGCACGACGACAGATCCGGCTTCGACTGCATCCACAAAGCCTGACGCGATCAATGTCCAGCCTTCCGGTCAGGGCACATTCGACAATAATCCGGCAACCGGCTCCATCAAACCGCCGGAAGCAACCGACCGAGATCCGACACCCGACGGAAGCGGCGGCGGCCCAACAGGCGTGACTACGCCAAGCGGTACGCAGAACGGACAGTGAGGGTGTAATCTAGCATCACGGCTGGGGAAGGGCCGCGCGTGACCGCGCGGCCCTTTTCATACGATGCGAACACCGTTCAGCCTGCTGGCCATTTCCAGTTGCGCACATCTGGCATGTCCTCGCCATATTCTCGGACATAGGCGTGATGCTCGACCAGCTTTGCCGTCAGGCTCTCCAGCACTTCAGGTACTTTCTCCTTCAGGCCCGGAACGCGCTCGATCGCCTCGATGGCGAGGTGGAAGCGGTCGAGTTCGTTGAGTACCGTCATGTCGAAGGGCGTGGTGGTCGTGCCCTCTTCGATGAAGCCGCGCACATGGATGTTGCGGTGATTGGTGCGCTTATAGGTCAGCCGGTGGATGAGGTAAGGATAGCCGTGATAGGCGAAGATGACTGGCCTGTCCGGCGTGAAGATCGCGTCGAAGGCCTCGTCCGTCAGGCCATGCGGGTGCTGATCCTGCGATTGCAGGGCAAGCAGATCGACCACGTTGACGGTGCGGATCTTCAGCTCCGGAATATGCCGATGCAGCAGGTCGACGGCGGCGAGCGTTTCCATGGTCGGCACGTCGCCGGCGCAGGCCATGACGATATCGGGAGCGACCGTATCGTCCTCATGGCTTGCCCAGTTCCAGATGCCGATACCGATCTCGCAATGTTTCACCGCCTCGTCCATCGTCAGCCATTGCGGCTCCGGCTGTTTGCCGGCGACGATGACGTTGATGCGGTCGTAGGTCCTCAGGCAATGATCGCCGACCCAAAGCAGGGTATTGGCATCCGGCGGCAGGTAGATTCGGACGATATCGGCCTTCTTGTTGGCGACGAGATCGACGAAACCGGGGTCCTGATGCGAGAAGCCATTATGGTCCTGGCGCCAGACATGCGAGGTCAGGAGATAGTTCAGGGACGATATCGGCTTCCGCCACTCCAGTTCGCGGGTGACCTTCAGCCACTTGGCATGCTGGTTGAACATGGAATCGATGATGTGAATGAAGGCCTCGTAGCATGAAAACAGGCCGTGCCGGCCGGTCAGCAGGTAGCCTTCCAGCCATCCCTGGCAAAGATGTTCGCTCAGTACTTCCATGACGCGGCCGTCGCTGGCGAGGCCCACATCGTAGGGTTCGATCTTCTCCATCCAGACGCGATCGGTGACTTCAAAGACGCTGCCGAGACGGTTTGATTCCGTTTCGTCGGGGCCGAAAATACGAAAGTTCGCGTTGGCTTCATTGAGCTTCATCGTGTCGCGCAGGTAATGGCCGAGGATTTCGGTGGATTGCACCATCTCCGCCCCCCGTTTTTCTACCTTTACCTCATAGGTGCGGATATCGGGCGCGATCAGCTCCTTGCGCAGCAGACCGCCATTGGCATGCGGATTGGCACCCATACGGCGTTTGCCTGAGGGGGCCAGCGCCTGTAGTTCCGGCTTCAGCGTGCCCGAGGCATCGAAAAGGTCTTCGGGATCGTAACCGCGCATCCAGTCTTCGAGGATTTTCCGGTGTCCGTCGTTCTCCCGGCAATTGGAAACCGGCACCTGATGGGCGCGCCAGAAACCTTCGACCTTCTTGCCATCCACTTCCTTCGGGCCAGTCCAGCCCTTGGGGCTGCGCAGCACGATCATCGGCCAGCGCGGGCAGGCCTGCGGCGCTGTGCCGTCGCGTGCCTCCTTCTGTATTGCCCGAATGCGGTCAAAGATCTTGTCGAAGGCGGCCGCCATTTGCTGATGCATCTTTGCCGGCTCGTGGCCTTCAACGAAGAAGGGCTCATAACCATAGCCTTCGAACAAATGCGTCAGATCTTCGTCGCTCGTCCGGCCGAGAATGGTTGGATTGGCAATCTTGTAGCCGTTGAGATGCAGGATCGGCAGCACGGCGCCGTCGCGGGCGGGGTTCAGGAACTTGTTGGAATGCCAGCTCGCAGCCAACGGACCGGTTTCGGCTTCGCCGTCGCCGATCACACAGGCAACGATCAGATCAGGATTGTCGAACGCTGCGCCATAGGCATGGACGAGCGCATAGCCGAGTTCACCGCCTTCGTGGATGGAGCCGGGGGTTTCCGGTGCTGCATGGCTCGGGATGCCGCCGGGGAAGGAGAACTGGCGGAAGAGCTTGCGCATGCCGTCTTCGGTCTCGGCGATGTCGGGATAGATCTCGCTGTAGATGCCTTCGAGGTAGGTATTGGCGACCATGCCCGGTCCGCCATGGCCGGGACCGCACATATAGATGATGTCGAGATCGCGGGTACGGATGACGCGGTTCAGATGCGCATAGATGAAGTTGAGGCCGGGTGTCGTGCCCCAATGGCCGAGCAGGCGAGGCTTGATATGTTCGGGTTTCAACGGCTGGCGCAGGAGGGGATTGGACAGGAGATAGATCTGTCCGACCGAGAGATAATTGGCTGCCCGCCAATAACGGTCGATGAGCGCGAGTTCCGCGTCGGAAAGAACTGCTGGAGTCGAGACATGCTTTTCCATGGATTTCTCCCGTTTAAACTTGTTCAACGTCAATTCTAGCTGATGGCGCCGGCATGCATTTGATCTGGATCAGCCCGAGCGAAGAATGGTGAACGTCTCCTGCGCGATGATCTGTTCCTCGTCCGTGGCAATGACATGCGCCGTTATGCGGCTTGAAGGTGTCGTGATCGTGAAGCCGTTGGCAGCATTTGCTTTTTCGTCAACGGCAAGGCCGAGCCAGCCCAGGCGTTGAATGACTGCCGAGCGAATCTGCGGCTGGTGCTCGCCGATGCCGGCGGTGAAGACGACGGCGTCGAGCCCGCCGAGCGTCACCGACATCCGGCCGATCTCGCCAGCAATGCGCAGTGCAAAGAGGTCGAGCGCCTCTTGGGCTTCTGCGCGGCTATCCTCAAGAAGATCGCGGGTATCGGCATTGATGCCGGAGACGCCAAGCAGGCCGGAGCGATGGTAGAGTAGATCTTCCACCTGATTGGCGGACTGCTTCTTTTGCTGCAGCAGATGCAGGATCACGCCGGGATCGAGCCAGCCGGGCCTTGTTGCCATGGGAATGCCGTCAAGCGTGGAAAAGCCCATGCTGCAATCGCGACTGATGCCGTTTTCCAGAGCGCAGAGGCTTGCGCCGCTACCGAGATGGGCGGCGACGATTTTCGCTTTATTCGACAGCCTGCGGTTCACCTCGCCGGCGATGAATTTGTAGGAAAGGCCATGAAAGCCGTAGCGCTTGATGCCCTCGTCATGAAGTGCGCGGGGGATGGCGAAGCGGCGGACGAGATCGGCCTGTGTGGCGTGAAAGGCGGTATCGAAGGAAGCGGTCTGGGCAAGCTGTGGCTTCAGGTGTTTCAGGGCACGGATGAATCGAAGCGCCTGCGGCTGATGAAGGGGTGCGAGCGGCGTGAGCGCGTCGATCGCCGCGATTGCGACATCATCGAGCGTAGTTGCCGCGGTAAAACGGTCGCCTCCATGGACGACGCGGTGGCCGGCAGCGCGGACGGTCTCGATATCGAAGTGCTCCGAGAGAAGTTTGAACGTTTCGTCGATGACCGCGTGCAGATCGTCGGTAAGCCCGGCCTTCAGCGGCGTATCGAACGTTTGCGGACCTTCCGTCAGTTTGAAGGCGAGCGGTTCGGCGCGGAAGTCGATCACGCCCTTGCCGATGCGGCGCACCTTTGCATCCTCGATTGCGAAGATTCCGATCTTTACCGTCGACGAGCCGGCATTGAAGGTCAGGAGAAGGTCGGTCGACGGCATTTTACTTGATGCTCCCTGGCAGCGTGACGATGACGAACTTAGCGTCATCGTGCCGGGTGGGAAGTCTCTTGAATCCCGGCAGGCAATTTTTGGTTGCTGATTTCGGTCCCGGTTCCGGCATGGCTCGCGAATGGCCGCGTCATGAGAGCTTCACGCTAGGGATTTATTAACAAACGGCAATTTGCAAATGGAACAAGGAACTATGCCATGGCCGACATTGCCCCCAGCCATAGCGACGCTTCCCATCCGCTGCATCATTCGAACTCCGCCGGCAAATGGTTCTTGCCGGTGTTCGGGCTCGTTGTGGTCTGCGGTCTTGGATATGTCGGCTATGCCCTCGCCCGTGATTTGACTGCTGCAGTTGCCGTTCCCTGGCTGCTTCTCGGCCTTGCGCTGCTGATCGCGCTCGGCTTCGAGTTCGTCAACGGTTTCCATGATACGGCCAATGCCGTGGCGACCGTTATCTACACGCGCTCCATGCCGGCGGAATTTGCCGTCATCTGGTCAGGCTTCTTCAATTTTCTCGGCGTCTTGACGTCGACGGGCGCCGTCGCCTTCGGCATCCTGGCCTTGTTGCCGGTCGAGCTCATCCTACAGGTCGGCTCTGGGTCGGGCCTCGCCATGGTCTTCGCTCTTTTGATCGCAGCGATCGTCTGGAACCTTGGTACCTGGTATCTTGGTCTGCCGTCATCGAGCTCGCATACGCTGGTCGGCTCGATCATCGGTGTTGGCCTCGCCAACCAGTTCCTGGCGCCGGCAGGTTCAGCCACCAGCGGTGTGGACTGGTCGCAGGCAACCAACATCGGCCTGTCGCTCTTGATCTCGCCAATCATCGGTTTCGGCCTTTCCGCCATCCTGCTCGTCGTTATGAAGTTCCTGGTACGCAAACCCGAGCTCTACCAGGAGCCGAAGGGCAACCAGCCGCCGCCGTTGTGGATCCGCGCCATCCTAATCTTTACCTGCACGGGCGTCAGCTTCGCCCACGGTTCGAACGACGGCCAGAAGGGCATGGGTCTCATCATGCTGATCCTGATCGGTCTGGTGCCGACCGCCTTCGCGCTGAACCGCACACCTGATGTCAACTACCTCGAAGCCTACAAGTCGGCTTCGGCACAGGTGGAAACCGCGCTCGGCAAATATGTGAAGCCGGGTATCACCGTCAGCGACTACAAGGCGGAAGTCAGCAATGCCGTCAAGAACAAGGTCTGGACGGATGCGACCACGCCGGCGTTGCAGCAGTATATCCACCAGACGAGCACTGAAGTCGCGGCTTTTCCGACGCTGGAGGCCGTTCCGACCAATCTTGTCAGTAACGTCCGCAACGATATCTACCTGATCGGCGAGGCGCTCAAGCTCATCGACAAGCAGAAGCTGCTGCCGATGGATGCCAGCGATCTCAAGGCCGTCACCGGCTATCATGCGGCGGTGGACAACGCCACGAAGTTCATTCCGTTGTGGGTGAAGGTCGCCGTCGCGCTGGCGCTTGGTCTCGGCACCATGGTTGGCTGGAAGCGCATCGTCGTGACTGTCGGTGAGAAGATCGGCAAGACGCACCTGACCTACGGACAGGGCGCTGCCGCGGAAGTCGTCGCCATGGTGACGATCGCCTCGGCAGACCATCTCGGCCTGCCGGTTTCGACCACGCATGTGCTGTCATCCGGTGTGGCTGGCACGATGGCAGCGAACGGATCGGGCCTGCAATGGTCCACCGTGCGCAACATGCTCATGGCCTGGGTGCTGACGCTGCCGGCCTCGATCGCGATCGCCTTCCTGCTGTTCGTGATCCTGCGGCAAGTCTTCTAGTGTAAAGCATTTCCGTTTTTCTTCGAAACACGGGAATGCTCTACCTCTTTGTTTTTACGCAGTCCCGGACGCAAGCCGGTTCACCCTTTTATTGGAATTGCTCTATTCAGGCCGTGGAGGCCAGATTGGCATTTTGACTTTCGGCGAAGATGTCCGCCTCTGCGGCGGGCATCGCCTTGCCGAAGAGATAGCCCTGGCCGATGTCGCAGCCGAGCTGCAGCAGATAGGCCAGCTGGGCGTGCTCCTCGACGCCTTCTGCCGTCGTCTTGATATTGAGGCTTCTGCCGAGAGCGAGCATGGCGCGGACGATTTTTTCCTGCTTCTCGTCCTCCCGGCAGGTGGCGATGAAACTCTTGTCGATCTTGATCTTGTCGAAACGGTAGCGGGCGAGCTGAGCGAGGCTCGAATAGCCCGTGCCGAAATCATCGAGTGCAATCTGTATGCCGGCCTCATGCAACTCATCGAGAATATGGGCGGCGATCGCCGGGTCCTGGATCAGCGCGTTTTCTGTGATTTCCACTTCCAGCCGCTTTGCCGGCAGACGGCTTGCGGTCAGCACTTTAAGGATGCGGGAAGCAAGCAGCCTGTCTTCCATCTGCACCGGCGACACGTTGAAGGAAAGCCTGACATGATCCGGCCAGGCCAGCGCATCGTAACATGCCTGGGTGAGCAGATTTTCGAACAGTTCGGTGATCATGCCGGTTTCTTCGGCAATGCTGATGAAAACCGGGGGAGGGATGTTCGTGCCGTCGTCGTCGGTCCAGCGAGCAAGCGCCTCGAAGCCGCAGAGCCTGCCGCTTCTGAGATCAATCAGCGGCTGGTAATAGGTTTTGATCGCCTTCTTCTGAATGGCGCCGCGCAGCTTGGTCTCCAGTGATGCGCGTTCCGTTACCTTGTTCTGCATCGACGGTTCGAAGGTCAGTTGATGATTGGGACCGCGCGATTTCGCCTCGTACATGGCAAGGTCGGCGCGGTGAGCGGCATCCTCCAACGGCTCGGCGCCTTCGCTCCAGCGGCCGTAACCCACGCTTGCGCCGACCTCGACGGCAAAGCCGTCGATCAGTATGGGGCGCGTGACCGCCTGGATGAGCACCTTGGCAAACCATTCCTCCCGCGCCGCGGTCATACCGAGGGCGATGATGATGAATTCATCTCCGCCGAAACGGTAGACGCAATCGGCATTGCCCAGCGCGCAGATGCGCTTGGCCACTTCCACCAGCAGAACGTCGCCGCCCTTGTGGCCAACGAGGTCGTTGACTTTCTTGAAGCCGTCGAGATCGACGGAGAAGATCGTGACGTTGCTCCTGACTTCTTCGGGAATATTGCCTTCCTTATCGGCGGGCTTGGGCAGGATTTTGCGTTCGAAAGCGTAGCGGTTCGGAAGCTTGGTCAGATGATCGTGGGTGGCGGTCCAGTCGGCGCGCGCCTGGGCGGCGTCGCGAAGTTGCATCTCCTTGCGAAGGTCGGCAATGCGCAACACGGAATAAATGAAACTCATCGCGCCGGCGATGCCGAGGGCCAGCACGAATTTATCGGCGCCGTAATTCTCGAAGTTGCTCATGAAGGAAACGAGCCAGCTATCGACATCCAGCAGGGCGCCTGAAATCCAGATCGCTGCACCGAGCGCCATGATCGTCAGACATTGCCTTCCCGCCCTGCTCCTGAAGAATTCCGGCATCAGCTTCTCCATCTCCACCCGGGGCGGAAATATCATGAAAGTCTGAAATGTTTATTGAAACCTGAAGGCGAATTGTTGGAGACAATGCCACGCATTCGTTAGCACTTTCATCGCTACGCCTACCCCTTTCGTGCTGCGCAGCATTTTCATAGCGTACGGAGCACCGAATTTTACCGGCGATTTGAAACCTTTGGCCGCTTTCCGCTTTATGCTTTCGCAACGGGTGCAGGGCAGATGTCTCTCTTCTATTTCAAGACCATAGACAATGACGGCACGGCTCCGGGCGATCTGCCGTTCGAATTTCCCGACCTTTTCGCCGCCGTGGAAGAGGCAAAGCATGTACTGGCCGAAATGGCGCTCGACGGTTTGCCGCAACAGCCGGGCGGATCGCTGGGCATAGAAGTGCAGAACGGGGACCGCTCTCCGATCGTGCGGCTGCGGCTGGAGCTGAAAGTAGATTACATCCGGCCGTCCTAAATCGGAACCAATGCTGCGCTCAAGCCGTTTTCCGAGACCATTCACGACAGAGGACAATCTCATGCAACTTGTCGGCACCCAGGTCATTCCCGCCTATGGCGCTAAAGGCGGTTTTACGGTCGAGTTTGTGGGCGACGGTGGCGAAGTCGTCTCCGTGCAGATCAAGAACGATCGCGGTCAGCAATTGAACCGGCTGAACGCGGTGGAAAAGGCGAGGGAAGTGATGAGCCGCTTCGCCACGGCGCCAATCCGCGAGGATGATAACGAGCAACCAACGGGGTTGCGGAATGCTCGTTCGCGAGGTGACGAGGAGGCGATGGAAGAACAACTGGACGAGGGACTGGAAGGCACTTTCCCCGCCAGCGATCCGGTCTCGATTACCTACACCGCAATACCAAAGGGCCGCAAACACTGATCCCCTTTCACGGCCGCTATGCCTGAAAGCGCCCTGCGATCATCGGCTTGATCGCAGGGCGTTTTTCCGTCACTGGTGCTTTAACCGCTGTTCAGAGATCGTTTTTCATGCCCTCCTCAAATGCTTCCTTCGTGCGTTCCGCGCTGATCATGCTGGCGCTCGGCGTGCTGATCCTGACGGCAATCGTCGGGGCATCGCTTTGGCTGGTGCGGGAAAACAGCCTCTATTCCGATGAGGTGGCGCAGATACGCCGCGTGCGCAGCGCTGCAGCCGACCTGCTGTCGACGCTGCAGGACGCAGAGACGGGCCAGCGGGGTTTTCTACTGACTCTCGACCGGAAGTATCTCGATCCGTACAACACCGCCATCCAGGACCTGCCGGCGCGGCGCCAGGGGTTGCTGGATGCAACGAGCGATCTTCCTAAAAATAGCGAAAGCCTGAGGGCGCTGGATAAGGCAATCGACAGCAAGCTCAAGGAGTTGTCATCGACAATTACGCTTGCCTCCCAGGGGCAGATGGCAGACGCCCTTGCCATTGTCCGCAGCGATACCGGCAATGCGGCAATGGCGGCAGTGCGGACGACGCTGGGCGGCCTCATCGCCTCGACAGACGATCGCCTTCGTATCATCGTGATCCAACAACTGGATGCAGCCGACAATCTGCAATGGGTCACCGTGGGCGGCGCCATCGCCATGGTCATCGTCATAGGCGGCGCCATCCTCATCATCTTCCAGCATGTGCGGGAGCTCTCGCGGGCGCAGAAGGAGCTAGAAGTGCTCAATTTCGGCCTCGAAGAGCGCGTTACCGAACGCACTGAAGACCTGATGCGGGCCAACCAGGAGATCCAGCGCTTCGCCTATATCGTCACCCACGATCTTCGCGCGCCGCTTGTCAACATCATGGGTTTTCTCAGCGAACTGGAGACCAGCCTGAAGGCGGTAAACAGCTACGTGCTTGCAGACAACAAACAGCCGAGCGAAGAGGAAATCAGGGAGGCACGGCTTGCGGTGGAGGAAGACCTGCCGGAAGCGATGAATTTCATTCGTTCCTCCACGCGAAAAATGGATTCGCTGATCAACGCCATCCTGAAGATTTCGCGCGACGGCCGACGCAAGCTTGCTCCGGAGCGGATCGATCTCAAGGCGGTGGTGGAAACGGCGGCTGAGAATGTCCAGCACCAGATTGCAGCATCCGAAGGCACGGTGGAAATCGACGTGCGCGTGCCGTCGCTCGTGACGGACCGCTTCTCGCTTGACCAGATTTTCGGTAATCTCTTTGACAATGCCGTGAAATATCGATCACCCAGCCGGCCGCTCGATCTGCACGTAAAGGCCGTACCTGCCGGAAAAGGGCGTATCCAGATCGACATCAAGGACAACGGCCGCGGTATCGGCAAGGCGGATATGGAGCGCGTTTTCGAGCTTTTCCGGCGCGCCGGCACGCAGGACCAGCCGGGCGAGGGTATCGGCCTTGCCTATGTGCGCTCGTTAATACGAAATTTGGGCGGCGATGTTACGGTCGATTCGGCCGAAGGCGTCGGCAGCACGTTCACGCTGACGCTGCCTGCGGACCTCAGCACGATTATAAAGGCAGAGACATGATAGCGACCGGCAAGGAAGTCACCATCGTCATGATCGAGGACGATGAGGGGCATGCCCGCCTCATCGAGAAGAATGTACGCCGTGCCGGCGTCAATAACGAAATCGTGCCTTTCACCAACGGCACCAGCGCGCTCGACTTCATTCTGGGCACGGACCGCAGCGGTGAAGTGAGCCGCGACCGTTATCTTCTGGTGCTGCTGGACCTGAACCTGCCGGATATGTCGGGCATCGATATTCTGGAGAAGATCAAGGGCAACGAACACACCAAGCGCCTGCCGGTGGTGATCCTGACGACGACCGACGACGAGCGCGAAATCCAGCGCTGCTATGACCTCGGCGCCAACGTCTACATCACCAAGCCGGTCGACTACGAGAACTTTGCCCACGCGATCCGCCAGCTAGGCCTGTTCTTTGCTGTCATCCAGATTCCACAATAATCTGCAAAGAGAAAGGCGAGCGGCCGTAGCGCGCTCGCCTTTGACGTGCTCTGACTTTTCAAGCGACGTTGATCAGCAATGGCAGGCCGATCATCACGCCGACAAGAACAGCGACAACAGTTGCGACACGCACGATGCGCAGACGCCGCGTGCGTTCCCCACTCCAGTCATAGGTCATTTTGCGTCTCCTCGGGGAAGGACGTAGAGCCCGGGATTCCGGGTTCAATATGTATGACTGCGTTTGCTTGTGTAAGGCTGGCCTAATTTACGAGGATTATTCAGAAACGCAGCGACCAGCGGCGGCCGTCATGGGTCATGCGTACCATGCCGAGCGGCTGGACATCGATGGTCCAGAAGGAAGCGGGTGGCGCTTTCAGCACATCCAGGATCGCGGCGCGGATGACGGCTGCGTGGCTGACTGCTACGACATGGCCGCCCAGGGGCATTTCCTCGTTCATCCAGCCGGCAATGCGTTTGCAAAGCTGTTGCAGGCTCTCGCCCTCATGCGGGGCGGCTTCGGGATCGGACATCCAGAGAGCAAGATTTTCCGGCTCTTCGGAGTGAAGGTTCATCAGCGGCTTGCCGGCCCAGCGGCCGTAGTCGCAATCCCGCAGCGAGGGAGCAAGGGTCGCGTCGAACCCCAGCATCTCGGCAGTCTGCCGGGCACGCAGCGCCGGGCTCGTGAAAGCCCTGTCCGCCCGTCCTGGCGCCGGCAGCGCGCCTTCGCTCAGCGCCTTCTCCTCCAGCGGTTCGTCCGCCGGAAAAGAGGCGGTGCGATTTGCCGCCGTCGCGCCGTGGCAGATCCATGTGAGGCGGGTAGTCACGTTACTCGGCGCCCTCCGGAGATAGGGCGGGATGGTGGCCGCCCGCATATTAAGTTTCGTTGACAGTATCTTTGACGAACAGATATAACCGTGACGTTGCGGGTTTGGAAGCCGGTGAAAGTCCGGCGCGGTCGCGCCACTGTGACCAGCGTGTCGAAATTCTTCGCGTTGGAAGTCAGACCCTACTGCACACAAGATCTTCGACTGAACGCGTCATTCCCGGAGGAATAAATGTCTGACACCACTTTCGCGCCCGTCGCGGCACCCGCACCGATCCCGCTTGGCCAGATCCTGCCCTGGGCGATCTTCGGCGGCCTGCTGATGCTTTTCGCCATCTATTTCGTCGGCACCGAAGAAGGCGCGATGGCGCTCTTCAACGGTATGTATGTGCACGAATTCGTGCATGACGCCCGCCACCTTCTCGGCTTCCCCTGCCACTAAAGCGCTCCGCGATCTTCCAGATCCGCTCGACACGTTTTTGTTTTTGTTTTTGCATGTCGTCATCGCAAAACCGCTGAACGCTTTGTGCGACGTGCTTTAGGGGAGTGTCTCACATGGTTGGAAATCTTCTGCTTCGCGGCATGATCGCGGGCTTGATTGCAGGCATCCTGGTTTTTGCCTTTGCGCGCTTCTTCGGCGAACCGCTCGTCGATGTGGCCATTGCCTTCGAGGAGGCGGCGGCGCAGGCTGCCGGCGAGGTCGCCGAGCCTGAAATCGTCAGCCGTGCAACCCAGGCGGGGCCTGGGCTCTTTATCGGCGTCATTGCCTATAGCGTTGCCATTGGCGGGCTGTTTGCGCTTGTCTTTGCCTTCGTGCATGGCCGCTTCAGCAGCCTCTCGGCACGCGGCACCTCGGCCGTTATCGCGGTCGCCGCTTTCGTCGCCATCGTGATCGTTCCGGCCATCAAATATCCGGCCAATCCGCCGGCTGTCGGAAACTCGGATACGATCGGCGTGCGCACAGAGCTGTTCTTCCTGATGATTGTCGTCTCGATTGCTTCGCTGATCGCGGCCGTCGCAATTGCCCGCAGCCTGGCAGCGCGCTACGGCTTATGGAACGCGGCGATCGTTGCGGGTGTTCTCTTCGTCGTCTTCATCGGTCTGGTGGAATATCTGCTGCCTCCGATCAATGAAGTGCCGGAGAATTTCTCGGCGATGGTGCTATGGCGCTTCCGCACGACCACGCTCGGCATGCATATGATCCTCTGGTCGGTGCTCGGTCTTGCTTTCGGCGCGCTGGCGGAGAAGCGCCTCGGGGCGAAGGGCGGGTTGCGCCCGGCCTATCGATAAGGAGCGGGAGAGGGGGCTTGCCGCTCCCTCTTCCTCGCGAAGCCTGTCGGCTCTTGGGCTGCTGCGTCGGGACGTTGGACGTATTGTGAAAAACGGATTCAATCTCCTTTATTTCGGCCTTGCTCTGCTGATCGCGGGTAGCGCATCCGCGCATGGAGGCGGCGGGGGCGAGGGCAGCAGTGCAGGCCTGCCGGTGCCCGAAATATCTCACGGGGAAATGGCTGTGATTGCCGACTATCGCGGTCGTATCATGGATCTCGCCGCAAGCGCGGTTGATACAAACGAGCCCTTCCGGCGTGTGCTGAACTATGCCGAAATACAATATTCCTACTGTCTCTGGGGCCGGATACCGGGGAGCGTGACGGATGAGAAAAGCCCGTTCAATGAATGCGCCCATGCCTATCTCGCGGGGACCAAGGCTCTGCTGCTTGCCATGCGCGACATGCCGCAAGAGGCCGTGGCGGCTGGTGAAATCGCATCTGCTGTCGATGTCGATATGGTCGCGCGCGGGCTCTCGTTTGTGACCTGCCGGTTCAGCGGCGAGGGGTTCAACACCGCTGATATCGTGCGGCCGCGCTGGAGCGAGATTCCCCTGCATCCGGCGAGCATGGCTTCGCTTACCGGATTTGCGGCGATTCTTGCGGCGGGATTCTTTGCCGTCAGGCGGTTTCTTCGGATTTAGTCGTCCGAATAGCGCTGCTCGCGCCACGGATCACCATACATATGGTAGCCGTTCTTTTCCCAGAAGCCGGCCTTGTCTGCCGGCATCAGATCAATGCGCCGCAGCCATTTGGCGCTCTTCCAGAAATACAGGTGTGGCACGACCAGACGCATCGGCCCACCGTGATCGCGGGTGAGCGGCTGACCCTCCCACGAGGTGGCGAGAATGGCATCCTCGGCGGCGAAATCGGACAGCGGCAGATTGGTGGTATAACCGTCATAGCTTGTCAGCATGACGTAACCGGCTTCCGCTTTCGGCATGGCGAGATCGAGCAGGTCGCGGGTCGAAACACCTTTCCACTTGTTGTCGTAGCGCGACCATGTCGTGACACAATGGATGTCGCTGACCATGATGCTCTGTTCCAGCGTCTGGAAGGCGGCCCAATTGAGATCGAGTGGCGTCTCGACCAGACCGTGAACCTCCAGTCGCCAGCTATCGGTGGAAATGATCGGCTGCTGGCCGAGATCGAGGACCGGCCAGTTCTTGACCAGGTGCTGGCCCGGTGGCAGGCGTTCGGTTTCCTCGCGGCTGATGCGGCCGGTCAGAAATTTTCCCTCCGCGGCCCAGCGGCGTTTGGATGTTGTGAGCTTGCTGTCTTCGGGGATCTGTTCGTCGCTCATGGCGGTCTCCTGACGGTGCAGCAATCAGACATCCGCGCCCGACAGGTGTCAAGTTTCAGCACCTCTTGGAAATCTGCACCGTGCTCATTACACTTGGATCCGTCGGGTTAGCCTCCACGGGGAGCGGAGGCGGAAAGGGAGGAGCGGGCTCTGTCTGCGCGCTATCGCATCATTGCGGCGTTCTGCGCCGCACCCTTATTGGTTTTCGCTTTCTTCTATTACGGGAGTGCGGTCGCCACGCGCGCCTATATGGGCGAGGCTTCGGCGCAGGCCGGCACCGCACTGCGACTTGCCGTCTCGGCCCTGAGTGGCCATCTCAGCCGCTACGAAGCCCTGCCGGCACTGATTGCCGATCACGACGATATCAAGGATCTGGTGACCCGGCCGGACGATCGGTCGCTGCGGGATAGCGCCAATCTTTACCTCAAGGAAATCAACGGGCTTCTGAAATCCTCCGACATTTACGTCGTGCTGCCGGACGGCGAGACGATTGCCGCCAGCAATTATGACGGCCCAGGCAGCTTCGTCGGCGAAAATTTCAGCTATCGACCGTATTTCCAGGAGGCGATCGGCGGGCATCATGCACGCTTCTATGCGCTCGGCACGACCTCGCTGAAGCGCGGCTATTATTTCTCTTCGCCGATCCGGGTGGAAGGAGAAATCCGCGGCGTCATTGTCTTCAAGGTGGATATCGATGTGATCGAATCCTCCTGGAGCGGCGGCGAGTACCGCATCTTCGTCTCCGACCCCGAGGGCATCATCTTCATGTCAGACAGTCCGGACTGGCTCTATGGGGGCATCCTGCCGCTGAGTTCGGATCGCTTGGCGCGCACCGAGGCATCGCGGCGCTATGCCAATGCGAAGCTCGTCGAACTGCCGGTCATCCGTCATCGCTTCGAGGATCATGACCTGATGACGCTCGCCGGCGATCGTGGTCAGAGCGAATATCTCGTTCTCTCGCATTACATGCCAGCTGAAGACTGGACGGTGCACGTGCTGATGGACACAAGTTCCATCCGAACGCAAGCTAGCACTGCGCTGGTCGTGGTTTTCCTTGTTCTGTGCATTGCTGCGCTGACATTCGCCGTTCTGCGGCAGCGGCGCATGCGGCTTGCCGAGCGCCTGCAATTGCAGGCCGAGGCACGGAACGAGCTGGAGCGGCGTGTCGAGGAGCGCACGGCCGACCTTGGACGCGTCAACAGCCGCATCGAGGAGGAGATCGCCGAGCGGCGTCTGACGGAGCAGCAACTGCGCCAGACTCAGGCCGATCTCATCCAGGCCGGCAAGCTTGCTGGGTTGGGGCAGATGTCGGCGGCACTTTCGCATGAGTTCAATCAGCCGCTTGCCGCCGCCAAGACCTATACCGACAGCGCCGCCGTGTTACTCGAGCGCGGCCGTACGGCGGAAGCGCAAGATAATATCCAGCGCATCGGCGGGTTGATCGACCGCATGGCTTCGATCAGCCGACATTTGCGTAATTTCGCACGTAAGCCCAATGAGAAGCTCGGTCCGGTGCCGCTCGACGAGGCGATCCGCGATACGCTGGAAATCATCGCCTGGCGGTTGAAAGCCGCAGATGCCGATCTCTGGCTCCATCTCGGGCCGCGGCCGCCGGTGGTGAAGGCCGGTTCGGTGCGGCTGCAGCAGGTGCTGGTCAATGTCATCTCGAATGCTGCCGATGCTGTCGAAGGGCTGGTGGACAGGCGTATCGAGGTTTCGGCGTCCGAAGAGGCAGGCAAGGTGGTTCTGACCGTGCGCGATCATGGGCCTGGTGTGCCGGCGGCGATTGCCGAGCGCATCTTCGATCCCTTCTTCACCACCAAGGGCGTCGGCAAGGGCCTCGGTCTCGGGCTTTCCATATCCTACAACATCATCAAGGATTTCGGCGGCAGCCTGTCTGTGTCCAATCATCCGGAGGGCGGGGCCGTGTTCCGTATCGAGCTTTCGGCCGCGGCAGGCATGATGCCGGAGGCGGCGGAATGAACGAACAGAAAATATTGCTCGTCGACGACGAGGAGGAACTGCGCCGTTCGACGGCGCAGGCGCTGGAACTGTCCGGCTTCAGCGTCGAGACCTTTTCCAATGCCGATCATGTGCTGGAACTGATCGGCTACAGTTTTCCGGGTGTCGTCGTTACTGATATCCGCATGCCCGGTATGGACGGCATGACGCTGATGCAGAAAATCCGCGAACTCGATACCGAGGTCCCGGTCATTCTCGTCACCGGTCATGGCGATGTGCAGCTTGCCGTCAAGGCGATGCGCGAGGGCGCTTATGACTTCATCGAAAAGCCGTTTACTCCGCAAATGCTCGCCGGCGTCATCCGCCGCGCGATGGAGCGGCGCAGCCTCGTGCTGGAAAACCGACTGCTGAAGGCGGTCGCCGGTAAGCGAGACGATATCGAGGCACGGCTGCCGGGGCGCACGCAGATCATGGTCGATCTGCGCTATCGTATCCGCGCGATCGGGGCGAGCGATGCCGATACGCTTGTTGTCGGCGACACCGGGGCCGGCAAGGAGGTGGTGGCGCGGGCGCTGCATGATATCAGCGCGCGGGCGAGCCGGCCCTTCATTGCCATCAATTGTGCGGCGCTGCCGGCAAACCTGATCGAGAGCGAGCTTTTCGGGCATGAAGCCGGTGCCTTTCCGGGAGCAGTGCGGCCGCGCTACGGCAAGTTCGAGCACGGACGTGGCGGTACGATCCTGCTTGACGAGATCGGCTCCATGCCCGTCGACCTGCAGGCGAAATTCCTGCGAGTGCTGCAGGAAAGAACGATTTCCCGGCTTGGCTCGAACGAGACCGTGCCGCTTGACGTACGTTTTATCGCGACGAGCAAAGTTGATCTTGAAGCAGAAGTCGCTGCGGGCCGCTTCCGCGCTGACCTGTTCTACCGGCTGAATGTCGCGACCCTTCATGTGCCGTCGTTGTCGCAGCGCCGGGCTGATATTCCGTTGCTCTTCCTGCAGTTGGTGCGGGAAGCGGCCGCGCGTTATGGCAAGGACGAGATGATTGTGCCGCCGGATGTGATTTCCGACATTGGGCAGCGCGACTGGCCAGGCAATGTCCGCGAATTGCGCAACGCAGCCGACCGCTTCGTGCTCGGTCTCGATGGCGGCGGCCGGCAGGCCGAGGCTGCGGGGCTTGCCGAGCGCGTCGCGGAATTCGAACGTGGCGTGATCGCCAGTGCGCTTGTCGCTCATGGAGGCAGCCTGAAGCCGGTCTACGAATCGCTCGGCATTTCGCGCAAGACGCTTTACGAGAAGATGCAGAGATACGGTCTCGACAAGAAACTGCTGGCCAATGAGATGGCCGGCGAGATGCGCCGCGAGTCCTGATCCAATTCCCAGTCCTGGAGTGTGATTGCCCGTTTTCAGGCTACTTTCGATTCATGCCTTGACATGCAACCATTTGGTTGCCTATAAATATTACAATAGGCAACCAAATGGTTCCGTATCGACGTGGATGAAGACGCGGTTTTTCGAGCTTTAGCGGACGGCAGCCGGCGACGGCTTCTGGATCGCCTGCATGCACGAAACGGCCAGACGCTCGGCGAATTGGGTGAAGGGCTGGAGATGACGCGTCAGGCGGTGGCGAAGCATCTCGGCATTCTCGAAGAAGCGAACCTCGTCTCCACGCGCCGGCAAGGGCGCGAAAAGCTGCATTACATCAATCCGGTTCCGATCAACGAGATCGCGGACCGGTGGATCAGCAAGTTCGAGCGCCGTGCATTAGAGGCGCTCTCCGATCTCAAGAAGAGCCTCGAGGGCAGCAAAGACGAATGAATCGTCCCACCTGCCGGCGAGGGTGTGAACAAGCCTCGGCCAAAGGGAGTATCATCATGGCTGGCAGCGCATTCAATTACGTCACCTATATCCGCACCACACCGGAGCAGCTCTGGTCGGCACTCACGACATCGGAATTCATGAAGAAATTCTGGCTTGGCGTGCAGTTCGAAACCGATTGGAAAGTCGGTTCTGCCTGGCAGATGTGCTATTCCGACGGAACCGTCACCGATACCGGCGAAATCCTTGAATTCGACCCACCCAAGCGCCTTGTGCTGAAGTGGCATAATGAGTTCAGGCCGGAGCTCAAGGCGGAAGGGTTTTCTCGATGTGTGATAGAGCTTGAGCCGATCGGCGAGGCGGTCAGGCTGACGCTGACGCATTCGATACCGGTAGAAAGTTCCAAGTTCATCGGCGCGATCTCCGGCGGATGGCCACAAATTCTCTCCAATCTCAAATCGCTGCTGGAAACGGGCGAAGTCGTCCTTACACCCAACCGGTGAAGGTCAAGTGATGGGTGGATTTCCACCCATCACTTTAACCATTTGTTTCCAAATCGACCCATGCTGCGGCGCACTGTCGCAAAAGCGTCATTCCTCTCCTCTGATCGCGATTGCGGCTGTCAGTCCCTGGCCTGCAAATGAGCCATCCGAACCGGTGCGGAGGATGCGCCGGAGAACGATCCATTTTCATCAGGGAGGAAAACGATGAAAATCCTGAAGGCCATGCTCGGCGTGACCGCCGCCGCTGCCGTTTCGCTTCTCGCCAATGCCGCTTCGGCGCAGACCTATCTCGAGCGCACCATTACCATGGTCGTGCCTTTCGCCGCCGGCGGCCCGACCGATACCGTTGCGCGCCTCGTCGCTGAATCCATGTCGAAGGACCTCGGCCAGCAGATCGTAGTCGAAAATGTCGGCGGTGCCGGCGGCACGCTCGGCGCCGGCCGCGTCGCGGATGCCGATCCGGATGGCTATACGATCCTGCTGCATCATATCGGCATGGCGACCAGCGCCACGCTTTACCGCAAGCTCGCCTATGACACACTGAACGCCTTCGATTATGTCGGTCTCGTCACCGATGTTCCGATGACGATCGTTGCCCGCAAGGATTTTGAGCCGACCGATCTCAAGGGCCTGGTCGAATATGTGAAGGCGAACAAGGACAAGGTTACCGTCGCCAATGCCGGTATCGGCGCCGCATCCCACCTTTGCGGCATGATGTTCATGAGCGCTATCCAGACGCCGCTGACGACCGTTCCCTACAAGGGAACCGGCCCGGCCATGACCGACCTTCTCGGCGGCCAGGTCGATATTATGTGCGACCAGACGACCAATACGACAAAGCAGATCAAGGGCGGTACGATCAAGGCCTATGCCGTGACATCGTCGGCCCGCCTCGATGTGCTCAAGGACATTCCGACGGCGGTCGAAGCCGGCCTGCCGGGCTTCGAAGTCGGTATCTGGCACGGCATCTACACGCCGAAGGGCACGCCGGCCGAAATCAACGAGCGCCTGTCGAAGTCGCTGCAGATTGCGCTGAAGGACCAGAATGTTGCCGCCCGCTTCGCCGAGCTTGGCACCGCTCCCTCGTCGGATGCTGATGCGACCCCGGCGGCGCTGAAGGCGAAGCTCGAGAGTGAAATCGCCCGCTGGAAGCCCATCATCGAAGCTGCCGGCGAATACGCGGACTGAGCCCGACAGCCGCATTCATACCCTCCTCCCGATCGAGGAGGAGGGTATTTGCGCAGTCTCATTTCCGTCGCGACGCCCCATCTCCAACCCCAGGAGACATCATGAAATCTCTCAGTTTCGACACCACCAATGTCATATGCGGTGCCCTGCTTGCCGCGGCCGGCGCCTTCTTTGCCTATCAGTCGCTGAACCTCGACCTCGGTACGGCCTTTCGCATGGGGCCTGGCTATTTCCCGCTCGTTCTGTCAGGCATCCTCGTCCTGCTCGGCCTGATTATTCTCGTCCAGGCCGTGCGGGTTCAGGGCGAGCCGATCGACCCATTTGCCTGGCGCGGCATGCTCTTCATCCTGCCGGCGCCGGTCTTCTTCGGGCTGACGGTCCGCGGGCTCGGTTTTGCTCCGGCAATCTTCCTGACTGCCTTCATCGCTTGTTTTGCATCCAGTCGCATGAATGTGCTGTTCGCGCTGGTTCTCTCGCTGCTGCTGACGGTCTTTTCGGTTGGGGTCTTCAGCTACGCACTTGGGCTGCCGTTCGAACGTTTCGGCCCCTGGGTCCGGTTCTAGGAGGCGGGTATGGAACTCTTCAGCAATCTCGCACTCGGTTTCTATACGGCGGCAAGCCCGGAAAACCTGTTCTTCTGCCTTATCGGCGTGCTGCTCGGCACGCTGATCGGCGTGCTGCCCGGTATTGGTGCCACGGCAACGATCGCCATGCTGCTGCCGATCACCTTCCAGCTCGAGCCTGTTTCCTCGCTCATCATGCTCGCCGGCATCTATTACGGCGCGCAGTATGGCGGCTCGACGACGGCAATCCTCATCAACATGCCGGGTGAATCTTCCTCGGCCGTGACAGCCATCGACGGCTATCAGATGGCGCGCAAGGGCAGGGCTGGCGCTGCGCTCGC
Source organism: Rhizobium sp. 01L419 (assembly GCF_056400025.1). Taxonomy (NCBI): domain Bacteria; kingdom Pseudomonadati; phylum Pseudomonadota; class Alphaproteobacteria; order Hyphomicrobiales; family Rhizobiaceae; genus Rhizobium; species Rhizobium sp. 01L419. Next base: position 22,545 of record NZ_JBFTSM010000004.1, on the reverse strand, counting down.
GATTGCCGCGCTTGGCTCTTTCTTCGCTGGCACGGTCTCGACCTTCCTCGTGGCTGTCTTTGCGCCGCCACTGACGGCGATTGCACTGCAATTCGGTTCGGCCGAATATTTCTCGCTGATGATCGTCGGCCTCGTATCCTCGATCGCGCTGGCACATGGCTCGGTCGTCAAGGCGCTGGCGATGGTGGCGCTTGGACTGCTGCTCGGCCTTGTGGGCACGGATATCTATACCGGCACGCCGCGCTTCACGCTCGGCATCCGCGAATATGCCGACGGATTGAATTTCGTGGCGCTTGCTGTCGGCGTCTTCGGCATTGCGGAAATCCTGCGCAATCTGGAAGGCGAGAAGACGCGCACAGTGTTGATGGCAAAAGTCTCGGGGCTGTTGCCGTCGAAGGAGGAATTCAGGCAGATGATCGCGCCAATCATTCGCGGCACTGTCATCGGCTCGGCGCTCGGCATCCTGCCGGGCGGCGGCGCGATCCTCGCCTCCTTCGCTTCCTATACGGTGGAAAAACGCGTCTCCAAGAAGCCGGAGGAATTCGGTCATGGTGCAGTTGCCGGCGTTGCAGGGCCGGAATCGGCCAACAATGCCGGTGCGCAGACCTCGTTCATTCCGCTTTTGACGCTCGGCATTCCGGCAAACCCGGTCATGGCGCTTATGGTCGGCGCGATGATCATCCAGGGCATCGTACCGGGGCCAAACGTGGCAACGGAACAGCCGGCGCTCTTCTGGGGCATCATCGCCTCGATGTGGATCGGCAACCTGATGCTCGTCATCCTCAACCTGCCGCTGATCGGCCTGTGGGTGAAGCTGCTGACAGTGCCTTATTACGTGCTCTTCCCGATCATCATGGCCTTCTGCTCGATCGGGGTCTACAGCGTCAATTCCAACGTCTACGACCTCTATGCCGTCGCCTTCTTCGGTTTCATCGGCTACGTGCTCGCAAAACTCCGCTGCGAGCCGGCGCCGTTGCTGCTTGGCTTCGTGCTCGGGCCGCTGCTGGAGGAGAACCTGCGGCGTGCCATGATCCTGTCGCGTGGCGATGCGACGACCTTCGTCACACGGCCGATCAGCGCCATTCTGCTGACGATCGCCGTGGCGGTGCTGATTGTCGTCTTCCTGCCGAGCGTCAAGCGCAAGCGTGAAGAGGTGTTCGTCGAGGAGGCGTGAGGGGTTGCGCTCTCTGCCTGTTTGTTGAAGAAAGAACGATCTGATGCGGGCGCCGTCGGGCGCCCGTTTCGCTTTACAGGATATCCAGGCTCATGAGCATCCCCGCCCGGATCAGCAACGATCTGCCTTTTCTCACCAATCTCCGCCGCGATCTGCATGCCCATCCCGAACTCGGCTTCGAGGAGGAGCGCACCAGCGGTATCGTCGCGAAGCTGCTGGAAGAGTTGGGCATCAAGGTGCATCGCGGCCTCGGTGGCACCGGAGTCGTCGGCACGCTGCAGATCGGTAACGGTACGCGCACGATCGGGCTGAGGGCGGATATGGATGCGCTTGCCATGCCGGAGACAGCAGATCGCCCCTACAAGTCGACGGAACCGGGCAAGATGCATGCCTGTGGCCATGACGGGCATACGGCAATGCTGCTCGGCGCGGCGCGGTATCTGGCAGAAACGCGAGGGTTCTCCGGCACGGTGCATTTCATCTTCCAGCCGGCCGAGGAAGGCCGTGGCGGGGCGAAGCGCATGGTCGAAGAAGGGCTGTTCAAGCAGTTTCCCTGTGATGCCGTCTATGGGCTGCACAATATGCCAGGGCTTGCCATCGATGAAATCGCCGTTGTGGAGGGGCCACAGCTTGCTTCGTCGGATAGCTGGCGGATCACGTTCCGCGGTGTTGGCACGCATGGCGCAAAGCCGCATCTCGGGCGTGATCCAATCACGGCTGCCGGCACCTTCCTATCGTCGCTGCAGACCATCGTTGGGCGTGTCGTCGATCCTCTTCAGCCGGCGGTCGTCAGCGCCTGTTCGGTCCAGGCCGGCAATCCCAGGGCATTGAACGTCATCCCTGATATCGTCGAGATCGGCGGGACGGCCCGCGCCTATTCGCCGGAGGTTCGTGACCAACTCGAGGCGGAAATCGGTCGCCTAGCGCAGGGAACGGCCGCGATGTTCGGCATCTCGGCAGACTATGAATTCGAACGTCGCATTCCTCCTGTGGTCAACAATGCGGATGCAACGGCGCGGGCGCTGGGTGCAGCGCGGGGCGTCTTTGGCGAAAAGGTGCGCACGAGCTTTCCGCCGTCCACGGCCGGCGACGATTTCGCTTTCTTCGGACAGAATGCGCCGGGCTGCTACGTCTGGCTCGGCAACGGCCCTGCCGTGGATGGCGCGCTGCACCACAATACCGCCTACGACTTCAATGACGAGGCGCTCGGATATGGCGCAGCCTATTGGGTGGCACTTGTGGAGCAAGAGCTCAAGGCCGAGGCGTAAACCGCCTCAGAGGGTTTCCAATATCGGGCTCTCCAGCACTTTGCCGGTAACGACATCGGCGATGCCGCAGTCGGTCTGGTGTGGGCCGACATTGCAGGCAAGCGTAGCGCCGAAGCAGGCCTTGAAGACCAAATAGGGTGGCTTCCAGTCGACGATCTTCTCCATGGCCTTGCGGATGCCGGCAAAGCCGTTGGCGGTTTCCTGGAGGGAAGCGTCGCTCACGAGGCCGGAGAGTGGCAGCGGTAGAAGGACTTCGACCTGGCCGTCCTTTGCGACGGCCATGCCGCCGCCGACCTCGATGACGGCGTTTGCCGCAAGCGCCATGTCGCGTGCATTCCCGCCGAAGACGGTGAGGTTGTGGCTGTCATGCGAGACAGTGGTGCAGAAGGCACCGCGCCATTCGCCCCAGCCGGTCAGGAAGCCGATGCGCGGCTTCCCATCCGCCAGTCCATGGCGATGCGCGACAGCGATCATGGCACTGCCGGCGGGCGGCACGACGAAGCCGTCACGAACGTCGGCTTCTGCCTCGCCCCATTGGGTGAAGCGCGGTCGATCGATCGTCGCGAGACGCACTCTGGTGCCTTCAGCGGGAATGCGGAAGTCATCGTCGGTGAGCTGTGCGAGCTTGACCGAGCGCAGGAGCGGGCTTGTATCGAATGGCTGGGTGGGTTCCGTCACCACGCCGTTTTCGGCGACCAAGCGGCCATTGGCGATGACGGTGCGGGCCTTGAAGCCGGCCAAGTCTTCGAACAAGACGAGATCGGCCCGGCGACCAGCTGCGATGAGGCCGAGATCGGAGCGTTTCAATCGCTGTGCCGCATTGAAGGTTGCTGCGCCAAGCGCCCATTCCGGCCTCATGCCGTAGCGAACGAGGCGACGTACCACGTCGTCAAGACCACCATTTTCATGGAGTTCATCGGGGAAAACGTCGTCGGTGCAGAGTGTGACGGTCGCCGGCAGGTGACCGATGCCATCAAGCGCATCGACGAATTCTTTCAGCAGATGATCGTGCGAGCCGCGCAGCTCGATCGTCATTCCGGCTGCGAGTTTCTGCAGCAGGTCGGGGCCTGATGTGAGCTCGTGATCGGAGGTGACGCCGGCCGCCATGAAGGCATTGAGGTCAGCACCATCAAGTCCGCGGGCATGGCCGCAGACGAGCTTGCCGGAGGTCAGGCCGGCATTGACGATGGCTGTCAGACGGGGATCGCCATCGATGACGCCACGCATGTTCATGACCTCGGCGACGCCGCCGATTGCCGGCGTACGCAGCAGGTCGGCGATGATGTTGGCGTCGAAATCCGCGCCGGCCAGTTCGAGACCGGGGGCGGAGGGAACGCAGGAGGGGGCAAGCAGGATCATACGCAGTGGCAGGCAGCGCGAGGCTTCGATTGCCCAGCGCACGCCGTCGAGACCATGGACGTTGCCGAATTCATGCGGATCCCAGACGATTGTCGTGACACCGCGCGGCAGTACGGCTTCCGCATATTCCGCCGGCGTGACCATCGAGCTTTCGATATGCATATGCGTATCGATCAGCCCGGGAGAGATGATGCTGCCGGTGGCATCGATTACGCTTGCGGAATCGCTACGGCTTGCCGGCGCGTGGACGCTTGCGATCAAAGCGCCGACGAGGCCGATATCGGCCTCGCGGATCAGGCCGGTGACGGTATCGAGAATGCGGCCGCCGGTAATAAGCACATCGAAAGGACTATCGCCGCGAGCCGCTGCGACAGCACGGGCACGTAAGACCGGATCATTGAGATCGGCAGGTTCCTGGCGCAGGGTTGCGGTCATTTGCGGGCCTCGTTGACCAGGGCGGCGAGAATGATGACACGCGCCATTTCGGCATCGATGTCGGCGGCGAACTGAGCATTGAACGTTGCGTGAGTGGCGCGGGTTTCAACGACGGTGCGCCCACGCGTGTGCTGGCCTTGCAGTTCTGCATCGATGCGAGCGGGGCGAAAGCTTACCACCTGCGGCGCGACGAAGGCGACGGCGGCCGAGGGATCGTAGATGGCCATGGCTGCGCGTCCGCGGCTGGTGCCGATCCTGATGTAACCGGCGAACATGTCGGCGATCAGGTCGGCATTGGCACCGCCCGCCGCACGCACTGAATCGGCATCCTCCGGCTTTGCGAGAACCTTGCGGCAGAGATCGAGATCGACCATGCGCAGCGGCAGCTTGTGAGCGATGACGATCGCCAGCGCCTCCGGGTCGGCAAGGGCGTTGAATTCGGCGGAGGCCGTGTGGTTGCCCGAGGTGACGCCGCCACCCATCCAGACGAGTTCGGTGATGCCGGCTGCAAGATCGGGCCGCGCGAGCGCCAGTGCTGCGATATTCGTGAGCGGTCCGAGCGCCAGGATGCGATGCGGGCCTTCCAGCTCTAGCCAGCGGCAAAGAGCGACGAAGGCATCGCTGTCAGGGAGGATAGGGGCCGGCGGCAGGTGTTTGCCTGTCGTTGGAATGCCGCTTTCGCCGAGGATCGCCTGCGCCGTCTCTAGTTTGCCGAGGACGGGCATGTCGCGGCCGGTGTGAATTGGAAATTTCCAGCCGAAGGCCTTGGCAGCGCCCGCCGCATTGGTGCGCACCTGCGGCAGCGGCGCATTGCCGAAGACCAGCGAGACGCCGTCGATGTCGAGTTCGGCGTTCGTCACCACCATGATGGCGGCGATATCGTCGAAACCCATGTCCGTGTCGATCCAGACGCCCATGATCTCACCCGAAACGCTTGAGGCTTGCGGAAGCTGCAACCGGCAGGTCGAAGACGATCGTGCTGCCCAGTTCGTGTTGCGGCAGGGCGGCATCGACTTCCGCCTTAATCGGGCCAAGCGTGCTGTCCAGCAGATATTCGTGGCTGTTGCCGGCGAAAGACGTGCCACGCACGGTACCCGGGAAAGGCCCGGAACCAAGGATCACCGCGCGCGGCCGCCAGGCCAGGCCCGCTGCAGCTTCAGGCGCTGGGGCGGAAAGCGCGACCGGGCCGTTTGGCGTCGAAAGCTTTCCGTCCTTCAGCGCAAAGACATTCTCGAAGCCGACGAAATCGGCAACGAAGGAAGAGACTGGCTTGTTGTAGATCTCTTCGGGCGTGCCGATCTGCTCGATGCCGCCGTTCAGCATGACGATGATACGGTCGGCAAGGGCAAGCGCTTCCGCCTGATCGTGGGTGACGAAGATCATCGTCACGCCGGTTTCCTTCTGCACGCGCTGCAGTTCCGCGCGCATTTCCAGGCGCAGGCGGGCGTCGAGGTTGGAGAGAGGTTCGTCGAGCAGCAACACCTTCGGTTCCATGACCATGGAGCGGGCAAGCGCCACGCGCTGCTGCTGGCCGCCGGAGAGTTCGCCTGGCTTACGGGTGGCGAATTTGGCAAGGCCGACGGATTTCAGGCCGGCGTTGACCTTGGTCTCCAGATCCTGGCCGCGAAGGCCCTTCAGGCGTAGGCCGAAGGCAACGTTTTCATAGACCGTCAGATGCGGGAAAAGTGCGTAGGACTGGAAGACGAGGCCTATGGCGCGCTTGTTGGCGGAAACGCGGGTGATCTCGGCGCCATCCAGATTGATCCGGCCGGAGGCCGGGTTGAGCAGGCCGGCAATGGCGCGCATGGTCGTCGTCTTGCCGCAGCCGGAGGGGCCGAGAAGAGCTACCAGCTCACCCTTGGCGATCGACAGGTCGAGGTCCTTCACCGCGACCGTATCGCCATAGGCGAGTGTCAGCTTGTCGAGTTGAAGGTATGCATCAGACATAGCGAGAAAATCCCAGGAAGCGTTCGGCAAGGAAGACGATACCGATCGAAAGGAAGGCGAGTAGCGCGGAGAGCGCGGCAACGGAAGGGTCGTAGGTGGTCTCCATATAACCCAGCATGTCGATCGGCAGCGTGCGGACGCCGGGACCGGAGAGGAAGAGCGAGACTGGCACCTGATTGAAGCTGGTGACGAAGCCGAGGATGAAGGCAGCGAGAATGCCGCCGCGGATATTCGGCATGACGACGCGGAAGAAGGCGCCGAGCCGCGAGGAGCCGAGCAATACCGCGGCTTCCTCGATATCGGCGCGCAGGTTTCCGAGGCTCGCGGATACCACGCGTACGGCATAGGGCAGCACCAGTGCAGTATGAGCGAAGAAGAGTGCCAGCGTGATGTTGAAGCTGAAGGGCACGACCAGATACCGCAGCAGCGCCAGGCCGACAATGATACCAGGCACGATGATCGGCAGGGAGACGATGGTTCTCACCGTCTCCGACCCTGGCAGCCGGTAGCGCGACAGTGCATAGGCCGCGGGAATGCCGAGGATGAGAGCTGAGAGCGTTCCAAAGACCGCCAGAAACATCGACATGGCAAAGCTGTCGCGGAAACTGTCGATGGTGAAGACCTTGGCCACCCAGCGCAGCGACAGGCCCTGCGGCGGGAAGGCCAGCGTGTCGCCGGCCGAAAGCGAGGCAGCGATGATGATCAGGAAGGGGCCGATCAGGAAGACCAGCAACAGGAACAGCACGACCGGTGAGAAGAGGCGGATACTCATCGGCGGTTCCTTGCGGTGGCAAGGCGCTTCAGCAGAATATTGGCGGCAAAGCTCATGACGATCAGGATGAAGGCGATGACGCTCGCCGAGACGAAGTTATTGGCGACGGAGACCTGCTGGTACAGCAGCGTTTCCAGCATCAGCACCTTGGAGCCGCCCAGAATGGCGGGCGTGATATAGGCCGTCAGTGAGCCGGTAAAGACCAGCGTGCCACCGACGACAAGGCCTTCCTTGGTGAGCGGCAGGATGACCTTCCAGAAGACCTGGAACCAGTTGGCGCCGAGAACGCGGGCGGCGGGAATAGCGTCCTTCGGCATATTTTCCAATGCACTGATCAGCGACAGGATCATCAAAGGCAGGAAAAGCTGAAGCAGGCCGATGAAGACGGCGGTTTCCGTGAAGAGAAGGCGTAGTGGTTCTGCGCTCAGGCCGAGGCCGGTGATCGCTTCATTGACGATACCGGTGCGGCCGAGGATGACGATCCAGGCATAGGTACGGGCGACGGGCGAAATCATCAGCGGCAGGGTGATGAGACCGATCATGCGGCCCTTGCCCTTCGGCGGCAGATTAACGATCGCAAAAGCGGCGGCATAGCCGATGATGGCCGAAACTGCCGTCACCTCGAGGCCGAGCCGGAAGGTGCGGAAGAAGACGGTGCGGTTCAGCGTCTGAGAGAAGAAATCAACATAGGCGGCAAGCGTCCAGGCGCCGCCGCTGCGAAAGCCTTCAGAGAGCAGGATCGCGACAGGCAGCAGGAAGACCACGGCGGCGAAGATCGCTGCCGGCAGGGCAAGCGCCAGGGCTTCTGCGCGGTTCTGGAACATGAGACGCCTTTCGAGCTGAGGAAGGGTCGGTCCCGGCTGGCGCCGGGACCGATTTCAGCGACGGCTCACTGGCCGACCTTTTCATTCCATTCCTTCAGCCAGCCATTGCGGTTGTCGAGGGCGGCTGCGGAGGGGATGAGCTTCAAGCTTTTGGCGGTCTCTTCGCCGTAGGTGATATTGTTGGCGACCGCGTCGGAGACCTTGACCTCCTTGTTCGCCGGGCTGTCGATCAGCTTTTCGGCGAGCTTGGTCTGGACGTCCGTCGATAGCCAGAAATCCATGAACTGCAGGGCGAGGTCCTGGTTCTTTGAACCCTTGGTCAGCACCAGCACGTTCATGCCGCCGGTCTGGCCTTCCTTGGGCGTTGCCCATGCAACGGGAACATCGAGCTTGGTGAAGCCCGCCCAGGAGAAGCGGCCGATTGGAGCGGCCCAGATTTCTTCCTGCTGCATAAGCTGCACGAGCTGTGAGGACTTTTCATAGAAGGTGACGATCTCGTCCTTCTTTTCGCCGAGTGCTTCGATCGGCGCCTTGAGGTCCGGCGTGTCCTTGCCGAGCGCGAGGCCGAGCATATAGAGCGCCGGCGGGCCTTGGTTGGTCGTGACGTTCGGGAAGGCGACGTGGCCGACATATTCAGGCTTCAAGAGATCGGCCCAGGACTCGATCTTCATCTTGTCGGAGCGATAGGCGATCGAGGTGGCGTAGAAGGTGTAGCCGACGCTCATGCCATCGGCGTTCGGATCCTTGGCGATATCGTAGAGCTTGGACAAATTTTCGAGTTTGGACGTATCGAGCTTGTCGATCAGGCCGGCGCGGGAAGCGGCGAGCCCATCAGCCATGGAGACGGCTGCAAGATCGATGACCGGATTGGCCTTGTTGGCTTCCATCTTGGCGAGGCGCTCGACGCTGTTGCCGGTCTCGACAATAAGCTTGCAGCCGCATTTGGCCTCGAAGGGATCGTAGACGATCGTCTTGAAGTCATCCTGTGCGAAAGCATAGACGGAAACGGTCAGCGTCCGTTCCTGAGCTGCGGCGCCGAAGGGGGAAAGTGCGGCCAGCGCCATCGATGCAATGAGGGTTTTCTTCATTCTACATGTTCTCCATCTCTGAGATTTTTGGTGCCGGGTTCGCGCGCCCGGATGAGTGGCGGATGATGAGCTGCATGGGTACGCGTTCGGTCTTCGCCGTGACCAGCACGCCCTCCTGAGTGCCGCTTTCGTTTATTCTGTCGATAAGCGCGGAGACGGCGATATCGGCAATCGTATCCATGTCCATCCTCACCGTCGTTAGCGACGGCGTGACGACGGGCGACCAGATGAGATCATCGAAGCCGGTGACACTGACATCGCCGGGCACGCTGATCCCCTCTTGCTGAAGTTCGGTCAGTGCGCGCAGAGCCTGCAGGTCGGAAAGGGCTGCAAAGGCGGTGAAGCCCTGACCCGCCTTTTCCGCAAGGCCCAGCCGGCAGCCGGCGCCCGTCTCGGTTTCCAACCGCTCGATCCAGAGCGTTTCGGAGCGCATGCCGGGCGCCAGGCCGGCCCTGATGCCGCCGGCTCGGTCATTCTGGACATTGGATTCGTGATTGTTGCCGATGATCAGGATCTGCTTGTGGCCGAGGCCGGCGAGATGGGTGGCGATTTCCCTGCCGCCCTGCCAATGGTCGGCAGCGACCGTATTGCCGGGCGTGGAGGCTGTGTCGATAACCGCAACCGGGCAGCTTGCGGCGGAAATACGGGTGGCGCGGCGAGGCACGACCACCATGCCGTCGACGCCGCGTTCCACCAGCCGGTTGATCGCCTCGGTCTGCGCCGTGATATCGCCGCGAGAGTCGGCGATCAGCACTCCGTAGCCGGCGGCGGATGCGGCAGATTCGATGGCCTGGGCAATTTTTGGGAAGAGGGGATTGGCGATATCAGGCAGGACAAGACCGAGCACGCCGCTGCGGCCCGTACGCAGCGCCCGCCCGGCCTGGCTCGGCACATAGCCGAGTTCGGCGGCATGCGAGCGAATTCTTTCGATCAGAGCGTCGGAAACCCGGCCCTTGCCGGAGAGCGCATTCGAGACCGTGGCAACAGAGACGCCGAGCGACGTCGCTATCCTGCTGAGGTTGGGTCCCGAGCGTTGTGAAGCCATTGTTTTGAAGTTCTGCGCTTAATCGTTTAATCAATTGCATAGCGTAGCGATTGCGGCTTGTCGAATCCAAATTCCTCCAATGTGTATATTATCTGTCGCGGCAGATATTCACGCAAAGAAAAAGCCCCGCGGAAACCGCGGGGCTTCGGAACAATACTATGCGAGGAGTTTAGGTGCCCTTGGTAACCTTGACCGGTCCCGAACCGGTGGTCTTGCCGCCCGGAGCGAAGCCGCCACCGGTTGCGATGTTGAGCGCAGCGTAATCCTTCGCCATCTGCTGAACAGCGGCGGCAAGGCTTGCTTGAGCGAGAGAGACCTGACGCTGGGCGTCGAGAACGTCGAGCAGCGAAGAAGCGCCGTCCTTGTAGGATGCCGTCGAAAGCTCGAGGGTTTCCTGCGTCGTCCTGACCTGAGCGCGCAAGGCGTCAACGGTCTGGGCGTCACGGCGAACGGCCGAAAGGGCATCCTCGACCTGCTGGATTGCCGTCAGGACGGTCTGTTTCCAGGCGAGGTAGGATGCGACTGCGTCAGACTTGGAAACGTCGACATTGGCGCGCAGGCGGCCACCGTCGAGGATCGGCAGGTTCAGGGTCGGGCCGAAGGACCATGCCGACAGGCCGCCATGTATGCCGCGCTGGTTAATGTAGCTCGGCGAGATCGAACCTGAGAGCGAGATCGACGGGTAGAGCTGAGCCTCTGCGACACCGATCTGGGCAGTAGCGGCGGCGAGGTTGCGCTCGGCCTGGCGAATATCTGGACGGTTGCGGATCAGGTCGGCCGGAATGCCGGAATTGATGCCGCCGCGGAAAGTCGGCTGGCCGGAGCCACGCAACAGTTCATCAACCATCGAACCGGCCGGCTGGCCGAGGAGGGTGGCGATATGATGGGCCGAAACGCGGATGTTGGTTTCGAGGCCGGGGATTTCTGCGAGGGTCGACTGGACAAGACCCTCAGCCTGCACGACGTCGAGGCGGGATGCCGCGCCTGCATCAAGCTGGAACTTGGTGAGGTCGTAGGTTTCCTGACGGGACTTCAGGTTGGCCTTCGAAAGCGCCAGACGCTGCTGGAAGAAGCGCAGATCAATGTAGGTCGAGACAAGGTCCTGGATGTAGGACAGCTTGGCGATGTCGGCACCCGCGTAAGCGGAATCAAGAGAGGCGAGCGCGCTTTCCTTGCTGCGCTTGTAGAGTCCGAACAGATCGAGCAGCCAGGACAGGGAAAGCTGTCCGGCGCTGGTGTTGCGGGTGTCGAATTGGGTACGGAGTTCGCCCCCCTGGCCACTGATGGTGTGGGAAGCACCGACATCGAGGGCGGGCAAGGCGCCGGCGCCGGCGATGGTGACGTTGGCGGATGCGGAATTGATACGCTCGATCGCTTGTTGAATCGTCAGGTTCTGGCTAAGGCCGGTCTGGACAAGGCTGTCGAGCTTGCGGTCGTTATAGGCGGTCCACCAAGCCGTGGTAGCGACATCGCCGATGTTCTTTTTGCCACCTTCACTGAATTTTCCAGGAAGCGCCATTTCAGGAGGTACGTGATCAGGGCCTACTACGCAGCCCGATAGCAATAACAATAACGCCGGTGTGGCATAACGAAGGGGTACCATGCATTTCATCCTGTAACTCGAGCAAGTCAATTCTTGTCCCGAAGCGTCATGCTTCACTATCGGCTAACGCGCCTCGTTCCATACGCAAAACATCATGCCGAAGCAGTCCGTGCGCAATGTAGCAATCTGAAAAGCTTTCTCACAGTGCATTTATATCACACTCCCGCCTCATTTTTTTGCCGTGTGGCAAAGATGCGGCGGATGACGACGAAGAAGCTCGGCACGAAGAAAATGCCCAACATCGTCGCAGCGAGCATCCCGCCGAGCACGCCGATGCCGATCGCGTTCTGGGCGGCGGAACCCGCGCCTGTTGCGATCGCCAGCGGCACGACGCCGAGGATGAATGCCAGAGAAGTCATGATGATGGGACGCAGGCGCAGCCTGGCTGCTTCCAGCGTCGCCTCGAAGAGGCCCAGCCCTGTCTCCATCCGGTCCTTGGCGAATTCCACGATCAGGATCGCGTTCTTCGCCGCAAGGCCGATGGTCGTGAGCAAGCCCACCTTGAAATAGACGTCGTTCGCCTGCCCGAAGAGCGTTGCCGCGACGAGCGCCCCGAGCACGCCGACCGGCACAGCCATGATGACCGAGAAGGGGATCGACCAGCTTTCGTAAAGCGCAGCCAGGCAGAGGAAGACGACGAGAACCGAGATCGCGTAGAGCATCGGCGCCTGCGAACCCGAGAGGCGCTCCTGATAGGAAATGCCCTGCCAGGCGACCGTATAGCCGCCGCCGAGCTGTTCGGTCAGGGCTTCCATCTCATTCATGGCTTCACCCGAGGAGACGCCTGGCGCCGCGCCGCCATCAAGCGGAATGGCGCTGACGGCGTTGAAGCGGGCAAGAGACGGCGCGCCGTCGACCCACTGGGTGGTGGTGAAGGCGGAGAATGGCACCATTTCGCCGGCGTTGTTGCGGGCATACCAGTGGTTCAGATCGGTCGGCTGCATGCGGAAGGGCGCGTCGCCCTGCACGTAGACCGGTTTGATCTCGCCGTTCAGCGTAAAGTCGTTGACGTCGCGGCCGGTGAAGATGATCGACAGCATTGAGTTGACCGAGGCGAGGTCGACACCCATGGCGCCGATCTTCTCCTGATCGATCAGGATCTTCATCTGCGGCTCGACTTCCTTGTTATTCGAACGCAACGCCACGACCTTGCCGGTGGCACCAGCCATCTGGATCAGCCGCTTGGAAGCGGCCGTCAGGGCCTGATTGCCGTGGCCGCCGGTATCCACCAGATACATGGAGAAGCCGCTCGACACGCCGAGGCCCTGGATTGCGGGCGGCAGCAGCGCAAAGACCTGCGCCTCGCGGATCGCAAAGAAGCTCTTGAGAGCTCGGTTGACCACCGACTGCGCGCTGAGGTTGGGATCGGTGCGCAGCGAGAAGTCCTTGAGCTTGGTGAAGACGATGGCGCTGTTCTGGCCGGAACCGTTGAAGCCGAAGCCGAGTGCGCCGAAGACGGATTCCACTGCATCCTTCTCGTTTTCACGGAAGTATTTTTCGACCTTTTCAACGACGGCCTGCGTCTGCTGCGTGGTGGAGCCCGGCGGCGTGGTGACGATGGTCAGGAGCACGCCCTGGTCTTCCTGCGGCAGGAACGAGCTCGGCAGACGGGTGAAGAGATAGGCGCAGCCGACGCCGACCAGCAGGAACACCAGCATGACACGGACCGGCCGCTTCAACAGGTAGCCGATGGTGCGAACATAGCCGTTGGTCGAGCGGGTGAAGTTGCGGTTGAACCAGTCGCCGATGCGATGCTTCTTGTGCTCGTTGACCGGCTTCAGCATCGTAGCGCAGAGCGCAGGTGTCAGCACGATGGCGACAAGCGCAGAGAGCAGCATGGCCGAAACGATGGTGATGGAGAACTGGCGATAGATGATGCCGGTCGAACCGCCGAAGAAGGCCATGGGGATGAAGACGGCGGTCAGCACGAGAGCGATGCCGACGATGGCCCCGGTGATTTCCCCCATCGATTTCTCGGTGGCCTCCAGAGGCGAAAGCTTCTCCTCCGACATGATGCGCTCGACGTTTTCCACGACGACGATGGCATCGTCGACGAGAAGGCCGATCGCCAGCACCATGGCGAACATGGTCAGCGTATTGATTGAATAGCCTGTGACCGCGAGGACGCCGAACGTGCCCAGAAGCACGACGGGAACGGCGATGGTCGGGATCAATGTTGCGCGCAAGTTCTGCAGGAAGATCAGCAGGACCACGAAGACGAGCACGATCGCCTCGATCAGCGTATGCACGACCTTCTCAATCGACAGCTCGACAAATGGGGTTGTGTCGTAGGGATAGGTGATCTCGACGCCTTCCGGGAGGCCGCGGCCGATCGTTTCGAGCGCAGTACGGACACGGGCGGCAGTATCGATGGCGTTCGCGCCGATCGCGAGATTGATGGCGAAACCTGATGACGGCAGGCCATTATATCGCGAGCTGCCACCGTAGCTTTCCTGACCGATCTCGACGCGGGCGACATCGCTGAGGCGGACGGTCGAACCGTCTTTTTCGACCTTCAGGATGATGTGTTCGAAATCAGCAACCGTGGTGAGCTGGCTCTGCGCAGTGATGGTGACGTTGATCTGCTGGCCCGGAACGGCCGGCTGAGCGCCGAGCGAGCCGACGGAGACCTGGGTGTTCTGTGCTTGGATGGCCGAGGTCACATCGCCGGGGGTGAGCTGGTATTTCTGCAGCTTGAACGGATCCAGCCAGACACGCATCGCGTAGCCGGAGCCAAACACATTGATGCTGCCTACGCCTTCCAGACGCTGGATCTGGTCTTCGATCGAGGTCGACATGATGTTGCCGAGGTCGACGGAGGTGCGCTTGCCGTCCGTCGAGACCAGCGAGCCGACGAGAAGAATGCTCGAGGTGGAACGCGTGACGCTGATACCGGCATCGATGACGTCGCCAGGCAGTTGCGACTGGACGAGCTGCAACTTGTTTTGCACCTGCACCTGCGCAATGTCAGGATCGATGCTGGTACCGAATGTCAGCGAAATGCTAGCTGAACCTGTCGATGAGGTCGAGGTCATGTAGGTGAGGTCATCGAGGCCGGTCATGCCGTCTTCGATAAGGGTGGTCACCGATTTTTCGACCGTCTCGGCGCTCGCGCCGCGATAGCTGGCGTTGATGCGGACCGTGGTCGGCGCAATGTCGGGATATTGCGAGATCGACAGCGTGAAGATGGCGAGCAGACCGCCGAGCATGATGGTGATCGCAATGACCCAGGCGAAGATCGGTCGTCGGATGAAAAACTTGGCCATCGGTTATTCCTGTACGGCTGGGACGGTGACGATACGAAAGCGCCTGCGCATTACTTTGCTGCGGGCTTCTGTTCGCCTCCGGCCACAGGCTGATCGGCAGGGATAACCACGCCGTTATCGTTGATCTTCATTGGAACCGGCTTTACTGGCATGCCTGATACAATCGACTGCAGGCCGCTGATGATCAGCTGATCGCCGTCCTTCACGCCTTGCGTCACCAGCCAGGAATTGTTGGAGGGTGTGGCATTTTCGAAGACCCGGGTCTCGACCTTGCCCTCGGTGGAAATGAACTGTGCGGTCAGGCGGCCGTTGGCATCGCGGGTTGTTGCAAGCTGCGGCAGGGAATATCCGGCTTCAGCACCGAGTTCGACCGTGGCGCGTACATACATGCCCGGCAGGACGACGCGGTTCGGATTTGGGAAAACCACGCGAATGATGAAGGTGCCGGTCGTTTCGCTGACGACCTGCTTCGACATGTCGAGCTTGCCCTTCTGATTATATTCCCGGCCGTCTTCGAGGATCAGGCGGAAGGCGACATTGTTGTCCTCACCCTTGACCTCGCCGGCAGCGATTGCATCGCGCAGCTTCAAAAGGTTGGTGCTCGATTCCGTCAGCGAAATATAGATCGGATCGAGCTGGCGGATGGTGGTCAGCGCGGTCGACTGATTGGCCGCGACGAGGTTCCCGACATTATAGGCGGTCTGGTCGATAATGCCGTCGAAGGGCGCGATGATCTTTGTGTGGTCAAGGTCGATCTGCGCTGATGTCAGCGCGGCCTTGGCCGCTTCGACTTCGGCATTTGCCTGGGCAAGCGCCGTGCGGGCGGTTTCGAACTCGATCTGCGTCGCGCCGCTGCCGACCAGCCGCTGATAGCGGTCGAAATTGCTCTGGGCGCTCGGCACGCTCGCCTGAGCCTTGGAGATGGTCGCCTGGGCCTGTTCGACAGCGGCGCGATAGGCGGCATCGTCGATCTGGTAGAGCAGGTCGCCCTTCTTGACCTCGCCGCCTTCCTTGAAGGCGATCTCGCGGATGATGCCGTTCACTTGCGGGCGGATATCGGCTACCTGGAAGGCTTCGGCGCGGCCAGGCAGGATCGTGGTGATCGGATAGGTGTCCTTTTTCAGCGTGACCACACCAACCGGAGCGGCCTGCTGGGCTGCACCCCCGCCTGCATTGCCTGCGGGCTTGCTGCCGCTCTCGTTGCAGGCGACGAGGCCCATAACGAGCATGAGGGCCGAGGAGACGATGAGGGCACGCCAGATCATGCTGAATTTCCTGTGCGGTGGCAGTAGCGGTTCAATCGCCGGCCCCTATGAGGCGCCGCTCTATATAAGAGTGATGATTGATCCGGAAACAGATGCCGTTATCCGATATTAAGAAAAGCTTTACGAAGTGACGTAATTCAGCAATCGTCACTTAGCAAGGGTTATTTTGCAGTGCGGCATCCACGAAACACACGATTTTTTCCGCACGGTAGACAAGCGTGTTTTTGTCGTCCTTGGCGATGAGAATAGGGTGCAGAACGCAGGCCAGAACGTCTGCGACGGTTCGGGCCGCCGCGTCTGTATTGTCGCAATGGTAGCTGCCTTCGGCCACACCTTCACGGATGATCTCGCCGAGTTTCTGTTCTATCCGTTGGCGATAGCGATGACCGGCGTCGAGCTTGGCATCGATCGTAGAGATCACCATTTCGAAGATGTAGGGKTTCTGCTGTATATCCTGCAGATGGCTGTCGAGCAGGCGCAGGACGAAGCTCAGCAATTGCTCCTTCGGCGGCAGGCTGGTGTCGACGGCGGCAAAGCGCTCCGTGGCATTGCCGAGATGGCGCTCGGCGATCGCATCGACAAGCACCGCCTTTGATTGAAAATGCTTGAAAACATTGGCCGGCGACATGTGTAGCGACGAGGCGATGTCGGCGATGGAAACCGCGACGAAGCCGCGCTGGCGAAACAGCGTTTCCGCCGTCGAGAGGATATCCTCCCGAGTTTCTTCGGCCTTGCGTCTGGGCCTGCGTGCCATCTGTCCCCCGCCGGGCTTGGCCCGGCACCCCTTTTTTCCAATGCTAGCGCGATTGGTTGAAAGGCTGCAAGCAGGCTTGCAGCTTTGTCTTTAACGGTTCAGGAAAAATAGGGCGCGAGATTTACCCGCACACGCGCCGCCGGCGTTTCACCACGATCGTCGGGCAGGAAGCGTTCGCCGGTGATCCATTCATAGGCTTTGATGTAGACCGCCGAGGTCTGCTTGATCAGCTCGACCGGAATTTCCGGAATTTCATCCTTATAGGGGTCGCAGCGCTCGACCACCCAGGCGCGTACGAAGTCCTTGTCGAAGCTTTCCGGCCGCTTGCCCGCTTCGAAGGCAGCGGGATAGGTTTCTGCCACCCAGTAGCGGCTGCTGTCGGGCGTATGAATCTCGTCGGCGAGAATGATGTTGCCATTCTCGTCCGTGCCGAATTCATATTTGGTGTCGACAAGGATCAGGCCGCGTTTTGCGGCCATGTCCTGGCCGCGGGCGAAAAGCGCCAGCGCATATTTGGAAAGCGTTTCCCACTGCTCTTTCGTCAGCAGCCCACGGCTGACGATTTCGGCCGGCGTCAGCGGTTCGTCGTGGCCGCCGTCGAATTCCTTGCTGGTCGGCGTGATGACCGGCTCGGGAAGAACCTGGTTGTCGTGCATGCCGTCGGGTAGACGCATGCCGTACATCTCACGCTCGCCCTTTTTGTAAAGCGTCAGGATTGAGGTGCCGGTCGTGCCGGCGAGATAGCCGCGTACGACGATCTCGACAGGAAGAATATCGAGCCGCTTGCCGATGACGACGTTCGGATCGGGATAGTCGAGAACGTGATTGGGGCAAATGTCCTTCGTTGCCTCGAACCAGTAGCGGGCCGTCTGCGTCAGCACCTGTCCCTTGTAGGGAATGCAGGTCAGGATGCGGTCGAAGGCGCTCAGCCGGTCGGTGCTGATGATAATGCGCCGGCCATCCGGAAGATCGTAATTCTCGCGCACCTTGCCACGGTAGTAGTTCGGCAATTCCGGGAAATGGGCTTCGGAGAGAATGCGCACGGTGCTCGGCTGTCCTTCTATCGGCTTAAACTGTCCCTGCTCTAGTTTCATTGCGGGGGAAGTCAAGCAAAGGCTCATCAAAGCCAGAAGAGGGTGATGAGAATGAGCGTAACTATATAGCCGGCGAGTGTCAGCGGCCAGCCGGCGCGCAGGAAATCGCCAAAGCGGTAGCTGCCGATGCTCATCGACAGCGTATTGTTGTGATGGCCGAAGGGTGTGAGGAAGTCCTGCGAGGCACCGGCGGCCACCGCAATCAGATAGGCCTGTGGCGGCTGCTGGCCGGCTCTCGCAAATTCCAGCGCGATCGGCGCGAGCACGATCGCGACCGTGGCATTGTTGACGAAGGGTGTCAGCGCCATGGCCAGAAACAGAACGAGTGCGATGCCCCACAGCGGATGGCTGATCGGGAAGGCTAGGCTCAGCCACGCTGCGATGGTCTCGGCCATGCCCGTTGTGGCGACAGCCTGACCGATCGGGATCATTGCCGCGAGCATGATGATGATTGGCCAATTGAGGTCCGCCATTGCATGACGAATGTTGAGATAGCCGGGCAGCGCGAGCGCCAGCACCACGAAGGCAAGAGCAATATCGGGGCGTAGGCCGAAGGCGGAAGCGACAACGCCGCAGGCAAAGATTGCAAAAGGCTGCCATGAAGCCGGCGATCCGGGGAAGGGCGCTGCGGAAGCAAGGGGCAGACATTCACACTCTTCCAGCGCCTCAGCTATCGCCGCTTTCGGGCCCTCCAGCACCAATATGTCGCCGATGGAAAGCTGGAGATCCGCAAAACGTCCTTCGATACGGGGAGAACGCATCGACAGTGCTGAAACGGTGACGCCGCGAGTACGGAAGACTTCCAGCGAGGCGATGCGCGAGCCGACGACCGTGCTTTCCGGCATGACGACGGCTTCGATGCTGGCGAAATCCGGCTGCAGCCCATGCGGATGGGCGTTTGGCGCCAGCGTTTGCGAGGCGGCCAGATCCGCGAAGACCGAATCCGCGCCCTGCGCCAACAGAATATCGCCCGGCTGAATGACCGATTGTTCGAGCGGGCCAAAGACGAAAGCCCTATCGCGGATCAGGGCATGCGGCTGGATGCCGAAACGCTCTGGACATTGGGCAAGTGTTACGCCGACGAGCGGCGAATGTTCGGGAATGCTGCGCTCTACGACGATGCGGCGGGCCGGCGGAGTTGGCACTTCCGCGACCTCGTCCGGCTCCGAAAACAACCGCCGCACGATCAGCGCGATCAGCAGAATGCCTGTTACGGCGACCGGAAGCCCGACATAAGCAAAGTCGAAGAAGCGGAAACCTTTGCCTGTGGTTTTCTCAAGCGCATCGCTGACGAGAAGATTGGCGGGCGTGCCGATCAATGAGACGAGACCGCCGAGAAGAGCGGCGAAGGATATTGGCATCACGAGCTGCCGGCGCGGAATGCTCATGAGCGTGTTCAGCCGCAGCGCCAGCGGTAGGGTAATTGCGAAGGCGCCGATATTGTTCATGAAGATCGAGATGAAGCCGGTCAGGGCGGAGACGCCTGCTATGACCCGGAAATGCGAAAGGCCCGATGCCACAAAGCGCTCAGCGAGGCTGTCAAAGAGTTTGGTGCGCGCCAGAACCTGGACGACCATCAGGATTTCCACGACAGTGATGACCACCGGGCTTGCGAAGCCGGCAAAGATCCCGTCGGCAGGATAAAGGCCCAGCACATAACCCGCAAGTAATCCGCCGATCGCGACAACTTCTATGCGCAGGCGATCGAGGGAGAACAAGAAGAGCATCGCCACCAGCAGGATCAGGAGGGCTGCTTGCTCAAGCGTCATCGGCGGTTCCTGTCTTCGATCACACGCCGAATGTAGCTTTTCGTTCGGTGCTGTATAGCCCGCTCAGACGAAAGAATGATCGGTCCTGACATCTGATCTTGCTGCTGGTCAGGCCGGTCTGCGCCATTTTCCTTCGGCTGTCCGCTCTAGGACGGGCGTGGCAAAAACGCCTTTCGTGCGTGCCTGCCATTTGGGGCCTGCGGCATCGAGTTTGGCGGGCCAGCGGTCCGATTGCAGCATTGCCGCGCCAATGACGACGGGTTCTATGCCGCAGCTTGCGAGAAGATCGAGACCTGCGACGATCGAGGTTCCGCTCGATATGACGTCGTCGATCAGCGCGACGCGGCGGCCTTCCAGAAGAGGCAGCATGCGCGGATCGACATAGAGCCGTTTCTGTTGCTCCGGTGTGGTAATCGATGAGAGGGCGACCGACAATTCGTCGCGATACCAGAATTTGCGGGAGGTGCCGAGCGGCACATACCGGTCGTGTCCGAGCTTCTGGGCAACTGCTGCGGCAAGGGTCAGACCGAGTGTCGGCAGACCGGCGACCACGTCGATAGCGAAGGGCTCTATTTTTGCGGCTAGGTCTTCGGCGAGTGCATCCAGCACTGTGAAGCTTGCCTGATTGATGATCAGCGAGGCCAACCCATGTTCGCCGTCCGAGAGTACGCGGATCGGCAGCCGCAACTGCCTGCCATCCTCGAGTTCCGCCACGAAGAAGGACGTGAAGTCACCGACCGTTTCAAAACTGCCGGGCGGATGGATACCCTGCCAGAAATCATGCGGCTTCATCTCGTTCATTCCCGATCCCTTATTATTTTGCCGGTGCGATCTTCCGGCGAAGATCCTTCAGTTCGGTCTCGGTCAGCGCCCTAACAGATCCCTTTGGCAAGTCGCCAAGCTCCAGCCCACCGATCGCCACACGCATGAGCCGCAGGCAAGCGATATCAAGTGCTTCCAGCATCCGGCGGATCTGCCGGTTGCGGCCTTCCTGCAGTTCTACTTCGATCCAGGAATTGCGGTCGCCTTCACGCAGCTTTCGGGCAGCTGTGGCGCGCAGCAGTTCACCTTCATGCCGAAGACCCGATGTCATGGCCGCCAGCATGTCATCGTCAGCGATCCGGTCGATCTGGACGTGATAGGATTTCGAGACGTGAGTGATTGGGTCGAGCAGCGCCTGGGCGAATTCCGTATCGTTGGTGAAGAGCAGCAACCCCTCGCTCGCCTTGTCGAGCCGGCCGACAGGCGAGAGGTGTGGGACATCAAACTCGGTCAGGCAGTCATAGACCGTCGGGCGACCTTCCGGATCATGGCGGGTGGTCACAAGGCCGCGCGGCTTGTTCAGCATCAGGTAGATCCTGGCCTCGGCGGCGATCTGCTTGCCATCGACCTTAATGAGGGCGGTCGAAAGATCGACCCATGCCGAGGGATCGGTGACGATGCGATTGCCGACCTCGACGCGGCCCTCTGAAATCAGGCGTTCGGCCTGCGTGCGGGAACAATAGCCAAGCTTGGAGAGCGCGCGCGGGAGCGTAACCCGCTTGCCGGCCGGTTCGGCCTCGGGTCTGTTGGGTTCGCGTGTTTTTTGCGGTGATCGCCGGTCTTTCACTTCGCCATCCCTGATGCGATTGCGAAAGCCGTTCTTTGCATGAACGACGTATGGATGCCAGCAATGGGGCTCGAAATTCTGGGGAGTAGGGGATCTCGGATGCCGAAAGGAACTATCAACGCTTCAGGAAAAGCGCAGTAGGGGAAGAAGAGCTTTTCTACTGCCTCAGGGGCAGGCCATGAAGCCGGCGAGTTCCTGCCGGTTCACCACGATGCCGGCAGCAGCCTTGGCCGGATCCGGATGTGTGTAGGACAGGCTCGGCATTTCGGGGAGATCTAGCGCCTGGCGCATGTTCATGATGCCGACTGCAAGGCGCCCATCGCCGCCGTCGACGCTGACTTCAACGATCAGCTTCTCTCTCTTGTTTTCCATGATGTCCTCCCTTCATTTTTATGTTCCCACTGCTCGCATTAAAAATTGGTTTTTCTAAGACATAAGTGTTTACGCATCCTGCAAAAATTGGATTTGCAGGATGCGCAAAAATGTAGCGATGGAGGTTGGTGGTTCAACGCCACCAGTGGCGCTGTTCGGGTTGTGAGGCGCTCGACAGCATATAGCCCGCCAGGAAGCCGATCGCTCCAGCAACCAGAAGTGCCGTCGTGGTCGCTGCCGGATGTTCGCGGGCCGTGCCGGCGACTGCCGCACCTTCTGCCCGGATTTGGGCGACTGCGCTCTTGGCACGGGGAAGCGCGTCTTCATAAGCCTTGCCTGCGCGGTCGCGCACTTCGTAATAGGCTTCGGCGCCCTGAGCGGAAATCATCTTCTGTAGGCGGGACACCTCCTGCTGCAAGGCGGCGATGTCCTTGCTGACGGATGTTCTGAGATCATCGGTACTGGCGGCCATGTCTGTCTCCTTTCCTTCAATGGGGAGGGAAACACGGAAATGCGCGTTAGGTTCCGAGCCTTTCACGACAATCCTTTATGACGGTCGTTTGACATGGGCGGACGAGCGGCCATTTATTCGGTGTTAACCATAAAACTGGCCAAGGCACTGTTTTTTCGTGGCCTTTCCGCATTTTTGGGAGGGGTTCAGGATGATTTTTTATCGTTCAGTAAAAGATTGTTCGAGAATTTTGTCGCAAAGTGGATCTGTGGATAACTTTCTGCCAGAAAATCCCCTKTCGAATCAACCTGTTACAAAAATGTCAAAAAAGTTGGTTGGGATGTGTTGACTGTTTCGAGGGTGTGGGATTATAAGCCCACTCACTGAACGAGGGCGGCGGCGCTGCTGGCGACGAAGTCTTTCGTTCTAAAGAAATCAAGCGAATTGGCG